>JAJYCT010000551.1 GCA_021778125.1 Myxococcales bacterium | reverse complement strand
CCGGTCACTCTCGACGCGGTCGCCAGCGCGTCCTCGTTGTGGGACCTGCGCAGGCCCGGGTTGCACACGCCGGCGACGCCGGTCCCATCGTCGGGCGTGAGCGGCCCCTCCGCGTCGATGGCGTCGAGCTCGGCGCGCACGTCGTCGATCGTGCTGCCGCGATCGCCGGGGACGGCCACGTGGGGCAGGAGGAGGCGGAGCGCGCGCGGCGGGCCCGCGAGCGCGGGCGCCGGGACGAACGCCGTGCCCACGGCCTCGACGATGGCGCGGGCGTCGAGGCGTTCGTTCGCGGCGAGCTTGCGGGGCACGCGCAGGCGTGCGAGGCGAAGCGCGCCGTCGTCGCGCACCTGGATGTCGGCTCGCGCGGGCTCCCACGCCAGGCCGAGGCGCTCGACGCTTCCGGCGGCGTCGAGCAGCGCGCGCAGCAGGGCGGCGACCTGCGCCGCGTCCATCGTCGGTGCGACCTCCGCGATCGGGCGCGCCTGCGCGTCGCTCGCGAGGGCGATGAAGGCGCCGTGCGCGGCGTCGACGCCCCGCCCCGCGACGCGCGGGAAGGGCGCAAAGCCGAGAAGCTGCTCGAGCCCGTCGCCCTCGCGCTGCAGGCCCCGGGGCTCGCCTCGGATGACGAAGACGGTCTCGCCCTCCGGCAGGCGAACGAGGTGCTCCTCGGCCGAGAGGGAGGCGACGACCTCGCCCCCGGCGACGCGCGCGCCCGGAGCGAGGGTCTCCGGCGACGGACGCCGCCCACACGTCGAGCAGAAGCCGTCGGCCTCGATCGTGCCCTCGCGGCACAGCGGACAGGCCCGGGCCGGGCACGGCGCGGGCGCCGGCCCCGACGTGAGCTCCGCGCCGTCGAGCTCGCAGAAGCGGTCGCTCGACCCGGCGGTCGCGCCGCACCGGGGGCAGATCCTCACGCGTCCCATGGTAGACGATCCGGGGCCCAGGGCCGGCCGCGCATTCACAGCCACGTCAGCGGACGGACCCGGTTCGCGGTGTCGACCCAGCGGACGCGCTCCGCGGGCGTCGCCGCCATGCGGGCGCACGTCCGCAGCTCTTCCTCGGCCGCGCGGCGCAGGAGCGGCGGGCGCATGGCCCGGCCCAGGATGCGCGTGTCGCGCGCGTCGCCTCCGCGCTCGACGAAGGCGGCGGCGGCGCCGAGCAGGTGCGCGCGCAGCTCGTGCACTTCGAGTCCGTCCAGCTGGCCGGCCACGGCCTCGACCGCGTCGGACGCGGCAGCGAGCTCGGCGACGGTGAGCGCGGCCGTGTCCCCGGCGAGCAGCAGGCGCGCGAGGGCCATCTGCGCGTGCGCGTGGCGCGCCGACGACGCCGGCACGCGCCGGTAGGCGTCCGCGGCGCCAGCGCGATCGCCCTGGCGCTCCAGGCACCGTGCCAGCCCGAACGCGGCGCTCGTGAACGCGGCGTCGGCCTTCGAGACGGCGTCGTAGTACCGGACGGCGCGGTCCAGATCTCCGCCCGCCTCGTACGCGCGCGCCACCGCCTGCAGCGGCGCGAGCTCGCCGGGCATCTCGCCCAGGATGCTCTGGAACTCGCGCAGCGTCTCCTGCGTGCGTCCCTGCGCGAGCAGCGCCCGCCCGCGGTACCAGGCGAGGCGCCAGTCCTGCGGGTGGTCCTTGTGCACGGCGGCGAGCGCGGTCTCGGCGTCGGCGAAGCGGCCGAGCGTGACCAGCTCGTCGATCCGTCGCAGCGCGAGCTCGACCGACTGCGGGTGCTGCCCCAGGGCGCGCTCGAAGAGCGCGAGGCGACGCGACGGCTCGCCGACCGCGCCGGCGGCGAGAATGACGGCAGCCGCGGCGGCGTCGCGATCGACCTTGAGGCACGGGATGCCGTCGTGACCGCGGTGATGCGCGTCGCCGGCCTCGAGGCCCGGAGCGCTGTCGGGATCGAACCACTCGCTCTCGAGGCGCGGCACCTCGCCGGCCCCGCCCATGTGGCGCACGACGCCGACGAGCTGCTCGGCCATCTCGGCGGCGCTCTGGAACCGCTCCTCCGGCTTCGGGCGCGTCGCCTTGAGCAGGAACCGGTAGAGCGCCTCGTTCTGGCGGAACGCGGGGACCTCCTCGGCCGGCGGCAGCGTCTCGACGTACTGGCCCTGGAAGTCGAAGTCGGCGACGAGCACGGCGAGCGCGCGCGCCACGCTGAAGAGATCACTCCGCGGCGTGGGCGCGTCGTGCGCCTCGGGCGCGAGGTAGCCCTTGCTGCCGTAGACGTCGCCGCCGGTGTCGTCGACGCTGCGCACCGCGCCCAGGTCGATGAGCTTGACGGTGTCCTCCTCGACCATCGCGTTGTCGGGCTTGAAGTCGCAGTACACCAGGCCCATCTCGTCCAGGTATCCGAAGGCCGGCAGGAGCTCGACGACGTACGAGACGGCCTCGGCGACCGGCAGCGGTCCGCCCTTCTCCTTGCGGAGCTTCATGAGCGTCTTGCCGTTGACGAACTCCATGGCGATAAAGCCCTGCTCGCCGTGCGTGACGAAGTCGTAGATGCCGACGATGTTCGGGTGCTTCACGGCGGCCAGGAACTCGCGCTCCTTCACCGCCACGGCGATCATGGCCGGGTCCTTGGCGTTGAGCAGGCCCTTGAGGATGACCCAGCGCGACAGGACGGTGTCGAGCGCGAGGTAGATCCAGCCGAGGCCTCCGAACGCGATCGTCCCCTTGATCTCGTACTTGCCGGCGACGACGTCGCCCGCCGCGACCGTGGGCGAAAACGAGTAGACCTGCCCGCACTTGGGGCAGAAGCCCGCCTCGCGATTGAGCTTCGCGTCGCACGCGGAGCAGAAGCGCTTGCGGTCGGGCACCTCGGGGGAAATGAGGACGGCGAGCGGGTCCTGCGGCGGCAGGGGCGGCCGCGCGAGCGCGAGGCCTCCGAGGGCGCGCGCCGTGCGGCC
>JAJYCT010000125.1 GCA_021778125.1 Myxococcales bacterium | reverse complement strand
CCTCGAGCAGGCGCACGACAGCGCGCAGGCGACGGCGATCGCAATGCGGGGCGCCACGCGCTGGGCGTTATCACGCGGCCCGCACGCCGGACCAGTTTGCGGCGGACCCGTGCGCCGTCCGGGAAAGTGGGCTACCCCGGAAAGCGCATGCCGGCGCCCCCCAACGCCTTCCTCGACGCCGCCGCGCGCCTGCTGCCCGAGGGCGGCCTGCTGCGCGATCCCGCGGATCTCGCCGAGTACGGGCGCGACTGGACGCGCGTGGTCGCCCCGGCCCCGTGCGCGGTCGCCCTGCCGCGTACTACCGAGGAAGTCTCGCGCCTGCTGCGTCTCGCGGGCGAGCACGGCGTGGGCGTCGTTCCCTCGGGCGGGCGCACCGGCCTGGCGGGCGGTGCGGTCGCGGTGGGCGGGGAGCTGGTGCTGTCGCTCTCACGCATGCGCGCGATGGACCCGGTCGACACGCTCGGCGCGACGGTGCGCGTGCAGGCGGGCGCGGTCACCCAGGCCGTGCACGAGCACTGCGCGCGGCACGGGCTCACCTGGCCGGTCGACTTTGCGTCGAAGGGCTCGAGCACCGTGGGCGGCAACATCGCCACCAACGCCGGCGGAGTGAAGGTCATCCGCTACGGCCTGACGCGCAGCTGGGTGCTGGGCCTCGAGGTCGTGCTCCCGGGCGGCGACGTCATCGCACCGGGCGGCGCGCTCGAGAAGAACAACACCGGCCTCGACCTGCGCCAGCTCTTCATCGGCAGCGAGGGCACGCTCGGCGTCGTCACTGCGGCGACGCTCAAGCTCACGCGTCTGCCGCGCCGGCTCGACGTGCTGCTCTTCGCCGTGCCGGATCTGGCGGGCGTGGTGCGCCTGTTCCGCGCGGCGCGCACGAGCGCGTTCGTGCTGTCGGCGTACGAGATGTTCACGGCCGCCTGCCTCGCGCGCGTGGTGGCGCACCGCAAGCTCCGCGTGCCGCTCGGGGGCGTCGCGAGCCACTACGTCCTGGTCGAGCTCGAGGACACGCCGCGCGAGGAGCTCGAGGCGTGGGTCGGCGCGCTGCTCGAGGTGGGCGTCGTGACCGACGGCGTGCTCGCGCAGAACGCCTCCGAGGCGCGCGACCTCTGGGCGCTGCGCGAGTCGATCAGCGAGTCGCTCTCGGCGACGGGCACGCCGCACAAGAACGACATCGCGCTGCCCATCGCGGCGCTCGAGGCCTTCTGCGCGGAGCTCGACGACGTCTTCGCGCGCCTCTACCCGGGCTGGGAGATCTGCCTGTTCGGGCACATCGGCGACGGCAACCTCCACGTCAACGTGATGAAGCCCGATGCGCTCGACGGGGCGGCCTTCCGTGCGAAGACGAAGGAGGCCGACCGCGACCTGTTCGACCTCGTGAGCAAGCACGCCGGGAGCGTGAGCGCCGAGCACGGCATCGGCCTGCTCAAGAAGGCCTGGCTCGGCTGGACGCGCAGCGAGGCGGAGATCGGGGTGATGCGCGCGGTGAAGAAGGCGCTCGACCCGCGGGGCGTACTCAATCCGGGGAAGATCCTGGACTGATCACGCGGACTCACGCGGACAGGTCACGCTTCGACGTCCGATCGGCGTCGCCCAGCAGGCGCAGCGCGAGCTCCAGCACGTCGAAGCCCGTCATGATGCCCACCGCGCGGCCCTCCGCGTCGAGCACCAGGAGGGAGCCGATCTTGTGCCGTCGCATGTGGCGCAGCGCGGCGACCGCCGAGTCGTGCTCGCGGACGGACTGAGGGTGCGTCGACATCAGGTCCCCGACGCGGATGAGCGCCAGCGCGTTGTCCCGCTGCGTCGCGTCGCGGATGAGCAGCATCGACGGCTGCGCCGCGCGCAGGTCGCGGTCGCTGACGACCCCGATCGCGCGCTCCCTCTCGTCGACCACCACGAGGTGCCGCAGGCCCGTCTGGTGCATTACCTCCGCCGCTTCGCGTCCGCTCGCGCGCGCGCGGATCGTGCGTACGGGCGCCGTCATGATCTCGGTCACCCGCATCGCGCCCAGCGCCGGCGTCTCGGCCGCGCGCACCGTCGCCGCGTCGACGCGCACGGGAGCGCTGCGGCGCGGGCCCGCCACGGCGTGCGGCGCCTCGGGTCCCGCCTCGATCGTGGGCCGAAGCGCGCGCAGCCTGTGGGCGACGTCGCGCATCGTCGCCGGGCGGGCCGCCGGATCCTTGGCCAGGCACTCGAGCACGAGCGCGTCGAGGTCGTGCGGCACGACGCGCGGGGGCCCCCGCCTGCGCGACGGAGCCACCGGCTCCGCCGACGCGTGCTTGAGCAGCAGCTCCCCCAGGCTCCTGGCCTCGAACGGGCGCGTGCCCGTCACCATCTCGTAGAGCAGCACGCCGAAGGCGTAGATGTCGGCGCGGTGATCGACGTGCTCGCCGGCGGCCTGCTCGGGGGACATGTACTCCGGCGTTCCCAGGATCACGCCGGCCTGCGTCGATCCCTGGCCCGCGAGCGGGTCGCGCGCCGCGAGCTTGGCGATGCCGAAGTCCAGGAGCTTCACGAAGTCGCGGTTGCCCCCGCGCTCGATGAGGAACACGTTCTCCGGCTTGAGGTCGCGGTGGACGATGCCCGCGTCGTGCACGACGGCCAGCGCCCCGGCGATCTGCGACGCGATGCCGTGCGTGCGCACGAGCGGGAGGACCCCCTCGTCGCGCAGCACCGTCGCGAGCGACGCGCCCGAGAGCAGCTCCATGATGTAGTAGCTGTCCCCCTCGTCGTTCTCCGCAAAGTCGGTGATCTCGACGATGTTCTCGTGGGAGATCGCGTTGACGGCGCGCGCCTCGGCGAAGAACCGCCGCAGGGCGTCCGGGCTGCCCGCCAGCTCCGGGCGAAGGAGCTTGAGCGCAACCTTTCGCCCCAGGCGCGTGTGCTGCGCCAGGAACACCTCGCCCATCCCGCCCTCGCCGATGCGACGTAGCAGACGGTAGGAGCCCAGCACCGCGCCCGACGTCCGATGCGCGGCCCGCGACTCCGGCGTCTCGACGGCGCGGACGCGGCCCCCGCATGACGGGCAGTAGCTGGTGCTCGGCGCGCACTCTGTGTGGCAATCGGGGCAGCTGGGCATGGTGGACACCACTCCCCCCGGAGGTCGCGCGCCGAGTGCGCTCGTCGAGCACCGGCAGTATGGGTGCTCGCGCCCGCCCCGCGGTTGACCCGAATCAACCGGTCGTCAGTACAGGATGCGCGTGCGGATGTTGGTCTCGAGCGCCGCGACGGCGTTCTTCACGTCGCCCGAGACGTCCTGGTCCAGATCCATGACCAGGTAGCCGATGTCCGGATCGGTCGCGAGCACCTGCGCCGCGATGTTCGCCCCGAGGTCGCTCACCAGCCGGTTGATGTCGCGAAGGACGCCCGGGACGTTGCGGTGCACGTTGAGGATGCG
Source organism: Myxococcales bacterium (assembly GCA_021778125.1). Lineage (GTDB taxonomy): Bacteria > Myxococcota_A > Polyangia > Polyangiales > Polyangiaceae > Palsa-1150. Next base: position 10,628 of record JAJYCT010000125.1, on the reverse strand, counting down.
GTGCTTGCCCGGCGTCATCGGAAGGTCGATCTGCGGGAAGTTCACGGCCCCCGTCGTCACGCCGACGTTGACGAACTTCACGAGGGCCGCGCCCACCTCGCGCCCGATGGCCTCCTGCGCCTCGGCCGTCGAGCCGCCGATGTGGGGCGTCATGACGACATTGGGCAGGCCCTGCAGCGGCGTCTTGAAGCCGTCGCTGTTGGTCTCCGGCTCCTCGGGGAAGACGTCGATCGCCGCGCCGGCCAGGTGCCCGCTCTCGAGCGCCTCGGCCAGCGCCGGGATGTCGACGACGGTCCCGCGGCTCGCGTTGAGCAGGTACGAGCCGGGGCGCATCGCGGCGAGCTCGCGCGCGCCCATCATGCCGCGCGTCAGCGGCGTCTCGGGAACGTGCAGCGTCACGAAGTCGCTCACGGCGAGCAGATCGTCGAGCGTCTTCATCGCGCGGTTGTTGCCCATCGGCAGCCGGGCCGCGACGTCAAAGAAGACGACGCGCAGGCCCATGAACTCGGCGATGACCCCGATCTGGCGCCCGATGTGCCCGTAGCCCACGATGCCCAGCGTCTTGCCGCGCACCTCGAAGCTGCCCGTGGCGACCTTGCGCCACGCGCCCACGTGCATCTCGCGCGTGCGGTCGCCGAGGCGCCGCGACAGCATGATGATCTCCGAGAGGATCATCTCGGCGACGCTGCGCGTGTTCGAGAACGGCGCGTTGAACACGGGCACGCCGCGGCGGTTGGCCTCGGCCAGGTCCACCTGGTTGGTGCCGATGCAGAAGCAGCCGAGCGTGAGCAGCCGCCGGGCGTTCGCGAGCGCCCGGGCCGTGACGCGCGTCTTGCTGCGGATGCCCAGGACGTGGACGTCCTCGATGCGCCTTGCCAGCTCGTCCTCGGAGAGGGCGCCCGGCACGGTCTCGAGGTGGAAGCCCTCGCCGCGGAAGATCTCGTGCGCGCTCGTGTGGACGTTCTCGAGGAGCAGGACCTTGATGCGGTCCTTGGGGAACGAGGTGGGGGCGTCGCTCGTCACGATGACGCCGCATCTAGCGCGCCCGCGCGCACGCGGCCAGGCCAGCGGTGCTAAAAGCCGGGTCGGTAAGGAGGTCTCGTCCCGTGAGAACCCGCTCGCTCGTCGCCCTCGCCCTCACCGTCGCCGCGTGCGGCGGCGAAGCCATCACGGCCGTCTGCCCGCAGGTGCCCGCCGCCCCGCCGCCGCCCGCGGCCCCCGCCGCGCCGCCTCCGGCGGCTTCCGCGCCGCCCACGGTCGAGGAAGCGCGAGCGTTCGTCGACGCGGTCGGGGCGCGCGTTCGCGACGTGTGGACCCACGGCGCCCGCGCGGACTGGATCAACCAGACCGACCTGACCGACGACACCAGCGCGCTGTCGGCCGACGCGGCGGCCGAGACCGCGCGCGTCGTCGGCGAGGCGATCGTGCAGGCGAAGCGCTTCGACGCCATCAAGAGCCAGCTCCCGGCCGACGTCGCGCGCACGCTGTACCTGCTCTCCGTCGCGCAGACGGTGCCGGCGCCCGCCGACGCGGCGAAGCGCGAGGAGCTCGCGCGCATCGGCTCCGCGATGACCAGCGAGTACGGCAAGGGCCAGTACTGTCCGCCGGACGGGTCGCCGCTGCGCAAGTACGCGCCCAGGGCCGAAGGCAAGGCCGGCGCGTGCCTTCACCTCGACGAGCTCTCGCACGTGCTCGCCAAGAGTCGCTCCTTCGACGAGCTCGTCGAGGCGTGGCGCGGCTGGCACGCCATCGCGGCGCCGATGAGGTCCGAGTACGCGCGCTGGGTCGAGCTCGCGAACGCGGGCGCGCGCGAGCTCGGCTTCGCAGACGTCGGGGCGCTCTGGCGCTCGGGCTACGACATGTCCCCGGCCGACTTCGAGGCCGACGTCGAGCGCCTCTGGGCCGAGGTCAAGCCGCTCTACGACGAGCTGCACTGCTACGTGCGCGCCCGCCTGCAGAAGAAGTACGGCAAGGACAAGGTCCCCGATCACGCGCCGATTCCGGCCGAGCTTCTCGGCAACATGTGGTCGCAGGAGTGGAACAACGTCTACGACCTGACCGTCCCGTACCCGGCCGAGCCGTCGCTCGACGTCGACAAGAAGCTCGTCGCGCGGAAATGGGACGCCAGGAAGATGGTCCAGCAGGGCGAGCGCTTCTTCACGGGGCTCGGCTTCGATCCGCTGCCGCCGACGTTCTGGACGCGCTCACAGCTCGTGCGCCCGCGCGACCGCGAGGTCGTGTGCCACGCGAGCGCGTGGGACGTGTCCTACGGCGGCGACCTGCGCGTGAAGATGTGCATCCAGCCGACCGAGGAGGATCTGGTCACGATCCACCACGAGCTGGGGCACGACTTCTACTTCCAGCGCTACTTCACGCTTCCCATCCTCTTCCAGCAGGGCGCCAACGACGGCTTTCACGAGGCCATCGGCGACACGATGGCCCTGAGCGTGACGCCCGCGTACCTCAAGAGCCTCGGCCTGCTCGACGCCGTTCCGTCGTCCGAGCACGCCCGCGTCAACGAGCAGCTCAAGATGGCGCTCGACAAGGTCGCGTTTCTGCCGTTCGGCCTGCTCATCGACAAGTGGCGCTGGGACGTCTTCGCCGGCAAGGTCGCGCCGGCCGACTACACGTCGTCGTGGTGGGCGCTCAAGCAGCGCTACCAGGGCGTGGCGGCGCCGGTCGCGCGCACCTCCGACGACTTCGACCCCGGCGCGAAGTACCACGTCGCGACGGGCACGCCGTACGTGCGCTATTTCCTCGCGCGCATCTACCAGTTCCAGTTCCACAAGGCCCTCTGCCAGGCCGCGGGGTACACCGGGCCGCTCGACCAGTGCTCGATCCACGACAACAAGGTGGCCGGCGCGAAGCTCATGGCGATGCTCGCCCTGGGCGCGAGCAAGCCGTGGCCCGACGCGCTCGAGGCCGTCGGCGCCGGTCGCAAGGCCGACGCGGGCCCGTTGCTCGAGTACTTCGCGCCGCTGCGCGCATGGCTCGACGAGCAGACCAAGGGCATGACGTGCGGGTGGTGACGTGAGCGCGCTGCGGGTCGCGACGCTCAACGTCTGGAACCGCTTCGGCCCGTGGGCCGAGCGGCTCGTCGCGATCCGCGCACAGCTCGGCGAGCTCGCGCCCGACGTCGTCGGCCTGCAGGAGGTGCTGCGCCTCGATCGGGGCGAGGGCGACGGCCTCGACCAGGCGGCGGTGCTCGCCGAGGGGTTCGGCTACCACACGGCGTACGGGCGCGCGCGCGACCAGCGCTGGTACGGCAACGCCGTGCTGTCGCGCTGGCCCATCGCGCGCGCCATGCAGTTCGACCTGCCGCGCTGCGGGACCGACGAGAAGCGCGTCCTGCTCTTCGCCGAGATCGACGCGCCGTTCGGGCGCCTGCCGCTGTTCGTGACGCACCTCAACTGGAAGTTCGAGGACGGCCACGTGCGCGAGGCGCAGGTGCGCGAGATCGCCGCGCGCGTCGAGGCGCTGCGCGCGCCGGACGGCTTTCCCGCCGTGCTGGTCGGCGACTTCAACGCCGAGCCCGAGGCCGACGAGATCCGGTTTCTGCGCGGCCTCACGTCGCTCGGCGGCGAGCGGCGCGTCTTCTTCCAGGACGCCTTCGCCGTCGCGGGCGACGGCTCGCCCGGCGCCACGTTCGCGCGGCGCAACCCGTTCGCCGCGCCGCTGCGCGAGCCCGATCGGCGCATCGACTACGTCTTCGTGCACGGGCGCGACGAGCGCTTCCGCGGCGAGCCGCTCGAGGCGCGCGTCGTGTTCGACGCCCCGGTCGGCGGCACGTTCGCGAGCGACCACTTCGGCGTGCTCGCGACGCTACGGGTGCCGTGAGGCGACCCCGCTCCACCTTCGTCCAGCCCGGGCGAAAGAGTCCATCCGCTCCTCTTGTGCGCCGCGCAGTCGGGCCGTAGAGGCGCCGATTTTCGCCGCATTTCGCTGGCCCGGGCGGGCCCGGCGCGTCCACGCTCGACGAAGCTGGGAGGAGCGTCATGCGCCATTCGGGGTTGGTCTGGGCCAGCGCGGTCGTCGTCTCGTGGGTCGTCGCCGGGTGCAGCGACGGCGGCGGCCAGGGCGGCTTCGGTGACCCTGGCGTGCCTCCGGGCTCCACGGCCGCGTCGAGCTCCTCGTCGGGCGGCGCGTCCGGCGGCGCGGACGGTGGGACCACGACGTCGTCGTCCGGCAGCAGCGGCTCCTCGTCGGGCGCGTCCGGCGGGGGCAGCGGGTCGTCGTCCGGCTCCGGCAGCGGAGGCTCCAGCGGCGGGAGCAGCGGGTCCTCGTCGGGCGGCGTGACCCCCGGCTTCGACCAGTTCGAGCAGCACAACCTCGACGTCGTCAACTCGTACCGCGCCATGAACGGCGCCGCCCCGCTGGCGCTCGACACCGCGCTCAGCACCTTCGCCCTCGCCGGCTCGCAGGAGCTGTCGATGGACCACACGCCCCACCAGCACTTCATCACGGCGAGCAACGACGGCACGCTCTGGACGAGCGGCTTCACCTCGCAGGCGGGCGAGAACCAGGGCGACCCCAACGGCTGGCCCCAGGCGAGCTCCGATCCGACGCAGAACGAGCTGACGCAGATCGATCAGATCCAGCAGGCGATGTACGCCGAGGGGCCGCCCCCGGCCGGCGAGACGTGGGCCCAGTGCCAGCAAGACGCAACCTGCGCCGAGGCGCACGGCCACTACGAGAACATCATCGATCCGAGCTACACGCGCCTCGGCGTCGGGCTGCTCGAGGTCGGCGGGATGCTCTACTTGACCAACGACTTCTCGAACTGAGGCGCGCGCCGTAGCGAACGAACCGCGCGTCGTGGGCTCTGGATCGCGCGCCGTAGCGGACACGGCGGCGGCCCATCTCCGTTCGATCGTCGCGATGCGCCTGCCGCGCGCCGGGGGCCCCTTTCGCTCGGCTTGACTTCGAGGGCCCAGGGCGTATTCTCCGCGCCCGTTTCCGTTTCCCGGGGCAATAGCTCAGCTGGGAGAGCGCTGCGTTCGCAATGCAGAGGTCCGGGGTTCGATCCCCCGTTGCTCCACCGGGTTTCGTAGCAAGATCAGGCGAGGGGGGAGGCCGGCGGCGGGGCGATCGCCAGGCTCGGCGTTGGGCGGCCCACGCGGCGGGGGCGCGGCGCCGCTACCGGCAGACGCCGATCGTCGGGTCCTGGAAGAGCGGCAGGCCGCCCTGGCAGGTGTCGGGCGCGACGCACGTCGCGCTCGACGTGTGGCAGAGCGTGAAGCACATGCGCAGGCCCGCGGTTCCGAGGCACACCAGGCCGGCCGCGCAGTGCTGGGTCTCGCACGAGTCGCCCGCCTTCGCGCTGCCGTTCTCGACGCAGCTCGTGGCACCGTCCTCGCGGACGACGGCGCAGGTCTCGCCGGAGGGGCACGACGCAGCCGCGAGCAGCCCGCACCCGCCCGGGGGCTCGATGGGCACGCACACCGGGACCTGCGTCGTGGTGGCGTGCGCCAGCGGCTGGATGTCGCAGAACTGGCTCCCGGCGCACGGCCCGTTGCCGGCGCAGCAGTAGTGGCGGCACACGCCGGGGCCGACGCAGTCGAACCCGGCGGCGCAGTCGCTGCCCCCTTCGCACGAGGCTCCGTCGGTCCCCGGGCCGGGCAGGGCGCAGGTCGGCGAGCCGCCGATGCCCCCCGTCGCGATCGACGCGGAGGGCACGACGCGGCAGGCCAGCGAGGCGTCGGCGTAGCCGCCGCTCGGATTGTAGAGGCCTCCGTCGGGCGCGAGCGTGCTGCACATGCCGGCGGGCGTGGGCGAGTCCGGATCGCACGTACGAACGAGCGAGCCGCCGTCGCCGTCCGAGCCGGCGCAGAGCGGGCTGCCCGACACGAGCCCGGCCACGCCCGCGTCGTCGGTCTGCGTGGCCATCGCCGCGGCGTCGGACGCGTCGGGCCCGCCCGGGCTGTGCACGGCCGTGTCGGCGGTCGGCTCGGCCGCTCCGGGGGGGCTGACGCTGCAGCCCCACGCCATCACCGCGACGCCGAGGGCGGCGAGGGACAGGGCTACGGGGCGGGATCTCGGGCGAAGCAAGGGCGGTCGGGTCTCCGTTCAGATGCACGCTTCATGCGGCGTGCCGGCCCCTCATTGTGGTCGCAGGTCATCGAGATCGCTAGTAAACGGACGACTCAGACGCCCCGCCGGGTCTGACGCCGGAGTCGCACCCCACGCAGGCAGGCGATGGTGCGCTGCGTCATCGGATCATGGCGTGCTGATGTCCCGGACCGTGTAGTTGCCGGCGGCGTCGTACGCCCGGATCGCCAGCAGGTGCGGCCCTGCCCCGGCCGGAAGCAGCGGGGTGACGTCGAGATCCACGGCCTCGTCGGCCTCGTCGAGGATGCCGTCCTCGGGCCTCAGCGGGCGCCAGTCGACGCGCCCGTCGGCCGCCGCCTCGATGCGCGCGATCGGCCCGAGCCCGTCGGTCACCTCCAGGCGGAGGCGGTGCCCGTTCATCGTCAGCGTCTTGATGACCGGCGGCGTGTTGTCGACGAGGTCGAGCGGCGACTCGTGCGAGAAGCGCGACGTGTCTCCGGGCGGGTTGACCAGCTCGTCGCTCGCGTCCACGCGCAGGCGGTAGCGCCCCTCGGGCAGCGCCGAAGTCTCCCAGTCGAGCTCCGTCTTGGAGAGGACCTCGTCGGGTCGCGTGGCGTCGAACCAGCGTGTCTCGCCCTCGCGGTGGAACTGGACGCGGTAGCGCAGCTCGTCGCCGTCGGGGTTCTCGATCTTCCAGGTCACGTGAAGGACGCTCTCGTGCTTGGGCGGCTCGCCGCCGCTGGGGGGCAGCCCTTCCTTGGGCGTCTCGTGCGGATCGCGCGCGCCCTTCTGGCGGGCGCTCACGTCGGTGACGACGGCGCGCAGGTTTTCGGTCAGGAACGCCACGGTCACGTCCGACAGCGACGCGTTGGCGTCGCGCAGGCGCGCGCGGACCTGCAGGTAGCGGCCCGCGGGGCTCGTCGACGTCCCGCCGTTGGCGACGGGCGTGCTCCACGCCGTCCACGTCGTGTCCGGCGTCTGCGTGTCGCCGCTGCGCGTCGACACCTCGACCGCGCCGGTGCCGCTCCACGAGAGGTGCCCGAAGCGCGCGCGCAGGCCCGCGTCGAGCGCCTTGCTCGTCCACGTCGCGTCGGGCCCGCCGACCGACAGCACGCGGTGGAAGGCCCCGGGGTCGCTCCCGACGACGTAGCGCGTCTTGCCGGTGACGCCGATTGCGCCGACCTGGCGTGCGTCCAGATCGGCGACCAGCGAGACCTGGTGCGCGTCGTCGACCGAGTACACGCGCCCCTCGGCGCCGGTGCCGACGTACGGCACGCCCGTCTCGTCGAGCGCGAGCGAGACGTAGTGGAAGTCGTCGTGGTGCATCAGGCGCTCGGGCCGGCCCGCCGGATCGAAGCGCCAGAGCGAGCCCTTGCCGGGCTTGGTGGAGCGCGTCTGGGCGGGCCCGGGCGCCTGCCGCCCGCCGGCGCCGGCGCCGCGCCGCGCGCTGCTCGACTCGGACTCGGTCGAACCGCTCGGGCTGATCTCGTTCGCGATGGCCCACACCGACCGGTCGGGGCCGACGGCGATCGCGTGCACGTCCTCGCCGGGGAAGTCGTAGAGGACCGTCGCACGGCCCGCCGCCGTGATCCGGTAGAGTAGCCCCTTGCCGCTCGTGCCCGCGTAGAGGGCGCCGTCGGGGGCCGCCGCGAGCGAGGCGACGAAGGCGTCGTCGGTCTTGAAGTAGACGCTCGCGCTCCCGGCCGCGTCGATCCGGAAGACCTTGCCGTCGCCGCCGGTGCCCGCGAGGAGCGCCCCGGTACGGTCGACGACCAGCGCGAGCACGCTGTCGACGTCCGTGAGCGTCGCGAAGACGTCGGCCTTGCCCTGCGAGACCTTGTAGATCTTGTTGCTCGTCGTCGCGGCGTACACCGTGCCCGCCTTGTCGACCGCGAGCGCCGTGACGGCGTTCTCGTGCGTGTCGGCGAAGACCTGCGCGCGGTCGTTGGCGAAGCGCACGACCTTGCCGCCCGCGGAGGGGCCCGTGCCCACCAGGACGCTGCCGTCGGCCAGCGCCACCGAGCACGTCGCGGTGGTGCCCGATCCCTCGGGCAGCGGGATGTCCCCGAGCGTCCAGCCGGCGCGGACGATTCCGTCGGAGCCGACGGTGGCGCCCTTCAGGTCTCCCCCGGAGAGCTTGTCGAGCGAGTCGAGCTCGAACGTTCGCGTGCCCACGGCTCCTGCGTCGCGCGCCGCGAAGACCGCCCCCGCCACCGTCGCCACCACGACCCAACCAGGAAAGCGCATGCTCTAGCCTTTTACACCGCTTTCCCGAGGGCCGTCAGGGGTGACAACATCCCTGCCGTGTCGTTCGACGCGCTCAAGGACCTGCTGACGCTCCTGCAGCTCACCGAGCAGCTGACCGACGGGCGTCCGCTCGAGGACGCGCTGCGCGCCGTGACCGACGCGACGCTCGCGATCCTGCCCGGCGATCACGCCTCGATCCGCCTGCTCGACGCGTCGCGCACGCACCTGCTGGCCAGCGCGCGCTCGGGCACCGGGCACGACCGACCCACCAAGCAGCTCAGGGCCGACGAGGGCGTGGCCGGCTGGGTGCTCTCGCACGGGGAGCCCGCGCGCATCGTCGACGTGCGCAAGGACCCGCGCTTCGTCGCCCACGCGCGGCAGGGCTTCGCGATCGGCTCGATGGTCGTCGAGCCGCTCGTGTCCGAGGGCGTCCCCATCGGCGTGCTGTCGGTGTCGTCGCCGGAGGTCGACGCCTTCTCGCCGACCGACGAGCGGCTCGCGCGGCTGCTCGCGAACTGCTCGGTGCCGCCCATCCAGCGCGCGCGCCTCGAGCGCCTCGCCGTCACCGACGATCTCACGCTGGCGTTCAACGGGCGCTACCTCGGTACGCGCCTCGCCGAGGAGATGGAGCGCGCGCGCCGCACGGACACCGCTCTCAGCCTGCTGCTGATGGACCTCGACCACTTCAAGGTCGTCAACGACTCGTACGGGCACCCGGTGGGCGACATGGTGCTGCGCGCGTTCGTCGAGCGCGTGCGGCACGCCACGCGCCGCGTGGACATCCTCGTGCGCAAGGGCGGCGAGGAGTTCGTGCTCGTCATGCCCGCGACCGGCGCCGACCACGCCTCCGAGATCGCCGAGCGCGTGCGCGCGGGCCTCGCCGACGAGCCGGTCGCCGTCGACACGGTGCGCGTCCGCCAGACCGTGTCCATCGGCGTGGCGACGTGGGACGGGCGCGAGTCGGGCGAGGCGCTCCAGAAGCGCGCCGACGAGGCGATGTACGCGGCCAAGCAGTTCGGGCGAAACCGCGTCGAGCGGGCCCGCGTGCGCAGGCGCAAGCTCGAGACCCGTCGCGCGGCCACGCGGGCCCGGGCGGTCCGCAAGGCGAGGTGACGCGCCGATCGCGGGGCTACCCGTGGTCGTCGGGCGCGGTCCCTGCGGCCGCCGGCGCCGCGCAGCACCGGAAGCCCGTCGAGTAGTCGTGGTAGGTGAACTCGTGCGCCACCGTCCGGTACGCGCACCCGTCGCCGTTCTGGTGGGTGTCGAGGTAGTAGCCGCCCTGGAACGTGCCGTGCGGATCGCTGGTCCACTCGTGCAGGTTGCCGACCATGTCGTAGACGCCGTAGTCGCTCGCGCACTGCTCGTGCGCGCCCGTGGGCGCGAGCGTGCCGTCGAGCTGGTCGAGGCGCGGATCGTTCATCTCCGTCACACCCACGAGCGTCCAGGACACGGCGACCTGCGGGTACAGGCGCAGCATCGGGCTGGTGCCGGCGTCGTTGCACCGGCCCGCCACGCGCGAGGCGCCGTAGCCGAACGCGACGTCGCGCGCGCCGCGGCACGCCTTGCGCCACTCGACCGGGGCGCACAGGCGCTTGCCCGCCTCGGCGCACGCGCGCGCGGCCTGCGCCCCGCTGATGTACGCCTGCGGGTAGACGCCGGCGACGCTGATCGCGCGCAGGCGGCGCCCGTCGTCGACGGGGCCGAACGGGGGCCACGGCGCCTCGCGGCCGTCGCCCTGGACCTCGACGAGCGCCCCCTCGTAGCGGTCGATGCAGAAGCGGCCGTCGACGTTCGCCATGTCGCCCGGACACGTCGCGCCAGCGACGGGGTCGGCGAGCGTGCCCTCGTCGACTTCGTAGCCGCCCCGGTGGCGCGCGGCCTCGACGCCGTGCGCGGGCCGCGCTGCGCCAAGGGCGTGCTTGCCCGCCCGGCTCGCCTTCTTGTGGGACGACGCCCGCGCCGCACCCACCGTCGACTCGAGCGCCGGGGAGCTCGCGCGCGCCCCGAGGGCGAGCGCGGTGCCGGCGGCGGCCAGCGGCAGAAGGACGAGCACCCGTCGCATCGGTCCGTGCGCTTGCCTAACAGACGGCGGCGCCCCGGACCACTCGGCGGGGATGTTCCACTTGCGGGACGACATTGACGCGCGCCCCTGCGTCCTGCGATGTCTCGGCGTACGAGGTCCCGTCCATGCGCCTGTCCCGTCTTCTTCTCGCCGTCGCCTTGATCCCCGCCGCCGGCGCCTGCGTCGTCGAGCAGGGGGGGGGGGCCGCCGTCGCCACCGCCGGCTCCGCCCCCCGCCGCGACGGGCGCGCCCGTGGCCGCGCCCACGGCCC
>JAJYCT010000550.1 GCA_021778125.1 Myxococcales bacterium | reverse complement strand
CGTGCGCCCGCGCGCCCGCCGCGTACTCGGCCAGCAGGCGCGCGCCCTCGTCAGTCCGCTCGAGCGGCACGCGCGCGACGCCGCCGCCGAGCTCGATGCGCGTGCCGGGCACCGCCGCCGCGGCCTCCTCGGCGGCCGCGCGCACGCGAGCCACGAGCGCGTCGCCGTCGGCGCGCGTGCAGAAGCGCAGGTCGAGCTGCGCCTCGGCCCGGTCGGGCACGGTGTTCTTGCTCTGCCCGCCCGACACGCGCCCGACGTTGACGGTCACGCCGCGGTCGTAGTCGGTGAGGCGCTGCACGGCGTCGACGAACCGGGCCACCGCCCAGATCGCGTTGGCCCCCTCCTTGTGCGCGTTTCCGGCGTGCGCAGCGCGCCCGAGGGCGACGGCGTTCATCCCGCCGGTGCCCTTGCGCCGCGTGATGATCGCGTCGGCCTTGCGGCCCGCCTCGAACACGAGCGCGCACGACGAGCCGCTGATCGCCGCCCCGATGACCCCCTGCCCCTCCGGCGAACCGACCTCCTCGTCGCTGACGATGACGAGGCGGACCGGGGCCACGGCCGAGAGGCCCCCCGTCGCCGCGATCGCCTTGAGCGCGTACGCGATGACGACGAGGCCGCCCTTCATGTCGAGCACGCCCGGGCCACGGGCGAGGTCACCGTCGCGCCGGTAGCCCTCGAAGGTGCCGGGCGGGAACACCGTGTCGAGGTGCCCCACGAGCGCCACCGCGCCGCGGTTGGGCAGCGCGGACCGCGAACGGAACACCAGGTGATCGGCGAAGCGATCGCTCGGGCGAACCTGGACCTCGAGCCCCTCGAGGGAGAGGAGCTCGCGCAGCATCGCCCCGACCTTGCGCCCCCCCTCGGGGTTCTCGGTGAACGAGTTCTGCCCGACCAGCGGCTCGAGCGCGTCCTCCATCGCCCGCTGCTTGTCGGAGAGCCAGGCGGTGGCCTCGTCGGCGTGCGTCATCATGCGAGAGCGCAGCGTAGCACCGGGCGCCGCCGGGCAGCTCTGGCGCCCGGAGAGGCGTGTACTACTCTGCCCGCCACCATGGGGACCAAGCGCTTCAAGGCCGCAGTGATCGGAGGCAGCGGATACGGGGGCGCAGAGCTCGTACGCCGCCTCCTCGCGCACCCGGACGTCGAGCTCGTGCGCGTCGCGTCGATCGACTACATCGGCGAGCCGCTCTCCGCCGTGCACCCCAACCTGGAGGGGCGCACCGATCTCCGGTTCGAGGGCCTCGAGGCCGCCGACGCGGCGCGCGGCGTGGACGTCGTGCTGCTCGGCCTGCCCCACAAGGTCAGCGCGCACAAGGCGCGGGCCATCATGCAGACCGGCGCGCGCATCGTCGATCTCTCGGGCGACTTCCGCCTGCGCGATCCGGCGGCGTACGCGAAGTACTACGGCGCCGAGCACCCCTGCCCCGAGGAGCTGACCAAGGGCACGTTCGTCTACGGGCTGCCCGAGCTGCACCGCGACGCGATCCGCAAGGCGAAGTACGTGGCCTCGCCCGGGTGCTTCGCGACGACGATCGAGCTCGCGCTCCTGCCGCTGGCGAAGGCGGGGCTGCTGGCCGGGCCGGTCGAGATCGTCGGCATCACGGGCTCGAGCGGCAGCGGCATCGCCCCCGCGGTCGGCACGCACCACCCCACGCGCGCGAACAACCTCAAGACGTACAAGCCCCTCGAGCACCAGCACATCCCCGAGATCGTGCAGACCCTCGAGGACGCCGGGGCCCGAGCGCTCACGCTGCGGTTCGTGCCGGTGAGCGCGCCCCTGTCGCGCGGGATCTTCGCGACGTGCTTCGCGCACGTCGACGCCAGCGTCGACGCGGCGGCGATCAAGCAGCTCTACGCCGAGACGTTCGCGCGCGAGCCGTTCGCGCGCGTGCCGGCCAGGCGCCTGCCCGAGGTCGTCTCGGTCAAGGGCTCGAACTACGCCGAGATCGGCGTTCAGCCGGGCGACGTGGCCGAGGGCAAGCGCGTCGTCGCGTGCTTCGCGGCCACCGACAACCTCATCAAGGGCGGCGCCGGGCAGGCCATCCAGTCGATGAACCTGATGCTCGGCCTCGACGAGCGGCTGACGCTCGAGGATCCGGGGGGCTGGCCGTGAGCGAGTACGTCGTCATCAAGCTGGGGGGCGAGGTCGTGGCGTCGAGCCACATGGCCGCGATCGCGGAGGACGTGGCCGAGATGCGGGCGCGCGGCGAGCGGGTCGTGCTCGTGCACGGAGGCGGGCCGCAGGCCACAGATCTGCAGAAGAAGCTCGGACAGACGCCCCGGATCGTCGGCGGCCGACGCGTCACCGACGCCGACGCGCTCGAGGTCATCAAGATGATCGTCGCGGGCAAGGTCAACGTCGACGCGTGCGCGGCCCTGGTGGCGGCGGGCGTGTCGCCCGTGGGCCTGCACGGGGCGAGCGGGCTCGCGGTGCGCGCGGTCAAGCGCCCGCCGCGCGTCGTCTCGGGCGGCGGCCCGGAGCCCGTCGACTTCGGGCACGTCGGCGACGTCGTGGGCGTCAACGAGCGCCTCCTGGGGCTGCTGGCCGACGCGGGCTACGTGCCCGTCGTGGCGTGCCTCGGGGCCGACGACCACGGCGCCGTCTACAACATCAACGCCGACATCGTGGCCAACCGCGTCGCCGTCGCGCTCGACGCGAAGGCGCTGGTGCTCGTGAGCGACGTGCGCGGCGTGCTGCGCGACGTCGCCGATCCGTCCTCGCGCATCGCGCGCCTGTCGGTCGCCGAGGGCAAGAAGGCCATCGCCGACGGGATCGTCACCAGGGGCATGATCCCCAAGCTCGAGGAGTCGTTCGCTGCGATCGGCGAGGGCGTGCGGGCGGTGCACGTCGTCGGCCGGCTCGAGCGTGGCGAGCTCGCGCGCGAGGTCGCCACGCCGGGCAGCGTCGGGACGGTCCTGGT
>JAJYCT010000549.1 GCA_021778125.1 Myxococcales bacterium | reverse complement strand
GGGCTCGCCGGCGTCGTGGCGACCAACACGACGATCGGGCGCGGCGGGCTCGCGACCGACGCGGCGCGCGTGGAGGCCGTCGGCGCGGGGGGCCTGAGCGGTCCGCCGCTGCGCGCGCGGGCGATCGAGGTGGTCCGGCGCGTGCGCGGGCGCCTGGGGCCGGACGCCGTCGTCGTCGGCGTGGGCGGCGTCGAGCGCGCCGAGCACGCGAGGGCGCTCGTGCGCGCCGGGGCGGATCTGGTGCAGATGTACACCGGCCTCGTCTACGAGGGCCCCTGCGCGCCGGCGCGCATCGCGCGCGAGCTCGGCGCCATGGTGAAGCGCGAAGGGGCGCGCAGCCTGCGGGAGCTGCGGGGGTAGGCCCCTTTCCCAGGCTACGGCGCGATCCGCGCGAGCACCGTCGCGGCGATCTCGCGCTTGCGGGCGGCGACGAACTCGGGCGAGCGCGGGTCGAGCCCCCAGAGCGCGCCGAGGAACGCCTCGTCCATCGTGGGGAAGCACGCCATGGCGACCGTCGAGATGCACAGGTGCCGCCCATCGACGTCGGCGCGGACCTCGCCGGCGAGCTTCATCGCGTCGAGGCGCGCGACGATGTCGTCGAGCTGCGGGCCGAGACGGGTCTTCACCAGCTCGTCGGCGAGCGACCCGCTCCGGCCGAGCTCGTGGCCCAGGATCCGCAGCACGTGCGCGTTCTGCGTGTAGAAGTCGACCAGCAGGCCGACGAAGGCGTGCACGAGCGCCTCGAGCTCAGGCCGCCCGAAGCGCGCCCCCTTCGCGCGCCTCCGGGGCGGCGCCTTCGTCTCGAGGATCCGGAAGCTCTCGGTCGCGATCGACGCCAGCACGCGCTCGAAGACGGCCCGGTGGAGCCCATCCTTGTCGCCGAAGTAGTGGTGGATGAGCGCCTGCGGCGCCTTGGCGCCGCGCGCGATCGACGCGAGGCGCGCCCCGTCGAAGCCCTTGGCGGCGAACTCCTGCTCGGCGGCCGCGAGGATGCGCTGCCGGGTCGCCTCGCCGCCGCGCTCGCGACGCGGCGGCGGGAGCGTAGGGACGGCCGTCACGCGCTCGCCTCCCACGACTCGTACTCGAGGACGCCCAGGGCCTCGAAGCCCTGGCGCACCCGCGGCGTGAGCAGCCCGAGGCGCTTCACGTTGGGCACGATCTTCGAGAAGCAGAGCTTGCGGAAGAGCTGCATCGACTCGCTGCGCGCCACCGCGGCCTCGCACTCCTCGAGCGGGAAGCCCAGGCGCTCCCAGACCTCCTGCCCGAGCAGCCGGTCGTGCATCAGGCGCGAGGCGTGGAGGACGAAGTCCTCGCGCTCGGCGAGCTCCTTGGAGCCCATCTCCTTGTACGCGTCGCGCAGCGAGAGCACGCCGAAGGCCACGTGGCGCGCCTCGTCCTGCATGATGAGGTGCGTGATCTGCTTGATGAGCGGCTCGCTCGTCGTCTGGTGGATCATGCCGAACGCGCCGAGCGCGAGGCCCTCGACGAGGATCTGCATGCCGAGGAACTTGAAGTCCCAGCGCGAGTCGGTGAGGATCATGTCGAGCAGCTCGCGCAGGTACTTGCTCACCGGGTAGACGAGCTCCACCTTCTCGCGCAGGTAACGGTCGTACGCCTCGACGTGGCGGGCCTCGTCGAAGACCTGCGACGCCGCGTAGAACTTCGCGTCGGCGGTGGGCGCGAGCTCGACGATCTGCGCCGTGGCGAGCAGCG
This sequence comes from Myxococcales bacterium, assembly GCA_021778125.1. Lineage (GTDB taxonomy): Bacteria > Myxococcota_A > Polyangia > Polyangiales > Polyangiaceae > Palsa-1150. The sequence goes on along the minus strand of JAJYCT010000549.1, from coordinate 1,211 downwards.
CCCCCTGCTCGCCGTGCAGGAAGTTGGAGAACATGTACGAGGCCTGGTGGCGCCGCAGCTCGGGGATATCCTTCCTGGGATCGAGCTTGGTCCAGAGGGCCGTCCCGAAGAGCGGGTTGAGCGCGTCGGGGACGTTCTCGGCGGTGGGATCGACGTTCGCGGTCCAGTCGAGCGCCGTGCGCGCGTTCCACACGAGATCCTTGCTCTTCTCGTAGAGGATGCGCAGGTCGGGGCGCTGGCACGCGTAGTCCCACGTGTACGTGAGCGGGTGCGCGACCGCGATGCGCTCGGTGCCGCTGGGGCCTTCCTTGGCGCGCCTGGACGCGGCGGCGGCCGCGGCGGCGTAGACGGTGGGCTCGGCGGGCGCGGGCGGGACGTACTCGGGCTGGGCCATCGGTTTCCTCCTCGGGCGACGGGAATTGATTTTTTGGTCAACTCATCCAATCGTCAAGGGGGAGCGACGCGAGAAACGACCAAATCGCGCACGAGGACGGCAGGAGCCGACGGGCTCGAGCGCACGCCGAGCTGCACGCGGGCCGCCGCGTCCAGGCCCGCGGCGCAGGGGCCCGCGGTTCCCCCGTCGACCGCGCACGTGACCGTGGCCCCCCGGCGCTCGACGTCGATCGTGCGCGCGCCGGCGCCTACCCCCGCGAGACCCGGGCAGCACGAGGCGGGCAGAACGTGCTCCGCGCCAGACTCGTCCCGGAGCACGAGGTCGGGGGGCCGGCCGGTCGGCGCGACGGCGCGCAGCGAGAAGTCGGCGAAGGTCCGGTCCGTGACGAAGGCGCCCGCGCCGCCCGCGAGCGCGAGGCCCGTGGCCGAGTCGAACGACACCGCGCCCGGCCCGGGCAGGCTGTCGGGCGCCACGTCGCTCGCTTCGTCGACGAGCAGCGCCGAGGCGAGCGGTGAGAACGCGTTTCGCGTGTCGAAGCGCAGCGCCGCGAGGTGACCCGCCGCGGGATCGAGCCAGAGGGCGAGCCCCGGATCCGGCGAGCACGCCGCGCCGGCGAGGGCGGCAGGGGCCCCGTCGAGGACCGACGACGCGACAAAGGCGCCGGTCCAGGGCGACCACTGCAGCCACCGGTCCCCCGTCCAGAGCAGCGGCGCGCCGCCGGCGCCGCCGAGCAGGGCGGGCTGCGTCAGCGTCCCGGGCACGGGCACGGCCGCGTCGACCGTGTGGCGCGCCCCCACGAGCCACGCGCTCTGGAACG
>JAJYCT010000124.1 GCA_021778125.1 Myxococcales bacterium | reverse complement strand
GTCGACGCAGAGAACGGGACGACGGCGGCCGCGGCGAGCGAGGCGAGCGTGGCGAGCACCGGCGCCGCGTTGAACAGGCCCCGGTCGGCGCCCGCCGGCACGATGTCCTCCTTCTGCAGCAGCTTCACGACGTCGGCGATCGGCTGCAGCAGGCCCACCGGGCCGACGAGCGTCGGCCCCAGGCGCGACTGCATCCGCCCCGCCACCTTGCGCTCGAACCAGATGGCCAGCGCCACCATCGTGAGCAGCACGGTCACGATGACCGTGCCGTACGTGAGGCCGCGCAGAAGGGCGCTCATCGGTCCACCTCTCCCATGATGGGATCGAGCGATCCGAGGATCGCCACCGCGTCGCTGACCGTGTGCCCCGGCACGATGTACGGGATGGCCGAGAGCGCGTGCAGGCTGGGCGCGCGGATCTTGAGGCGGTGCGGCGCCGTCGCCGGGTCCCCTCCCCCCACCACGAACGTCCCGAGCTCGCCGCGCGGGCCCTCGATTGCGACGTACGCCTGCCCGCCCGCGATCTTGACCTGCGTCGGCTGCCGGATCGGCTTGAAGCCGCAGATCGGCCCGTCGGGCAGCCCCGCGAGCCCCGCGCGCACCAGGCGGATGCTCTCGCGGATCTCGTCGACGCGGACGCGCGCCCGGGCCAGGCAATCGCCCTCGCGCGCCACGCACGCCCGGACAGGCAGCTCGTCGTACGCGCCGTAGGGCGCGTCGCGCCGCAGATCGTGATCGATGCCGCTCGCGCGCAGGTTGGGGCCGGTGATCCCGAGCTCCAGGGCGAGGTCGCCGGAGAGCACGCCGATGCCGCGTGTGCGCGCGACGAAGATCGAGTTGGCGACGCTCATGGCCTCGTATTCGCCGAGGCGTGACTCGATCACCCGGAGCGCCCGCTCGACGTTCGCGTCCCAGCCGGCGGGCAGGTCGTGGCGGTTCCCGCCGATCGTGTGGGTATTGTAGTGAAAGCGCGCCCCGCTGACCTCCTCGAAGAGGTCGAGGATGCTCTCGCGCTCGCGGAAGCAGTGCATGAAGAGGGTGGTGCCGCCGCCGAGGGCGCCGCCCAGATCCAGCGTGAACGTACCGAGCCAGAGGAGGTGCGAGGCGATGCGCTGGAGCTCCGCGAAGATGGTCCTCATCCACCTCGCGCGCCGCGGAACCTCGACGCCGAGCAGCCGCTCGAAGGCCATGTTGAGCGCCTGCTCGTTGGTCATCGGCGCGACGTAGTCGTTCTTGTCGACGATGGGCGTCTGCTGCACGAACGACAGCTTCTCGCAGAGCTTCTCGACGCCCCGGTGCAGGTAGCCGACGTACGGGGTGGCCTTCAGGACCATCTCGCCGTCCAGGAGCAGGTCCATCCGGAAGACGCCGTGCGTCGAGGGGTGCTGCGGCCCGAAGTGCAGCAGCATCAGGTCCGCCTCGGGGTCGAGCGACGCCGGGGCGAGGTGCGGGTCGACCCCCGCGCGGGCTGCGCTCTCGGTCAGCACGGTCATCTCCAGGGACGGCACGGGGCGTCCGCCGCGAAATCTTTGCGGAGAGGGTGGCCGGTCCAGGTCTCCGGGAGCATGAGGCGCCGGAGGTCGGGGTGGCCGTCGAAGCGCACGCCGAGCAGGTCGTACTGCTCGCGCTCCTGCCAGTCGGCCCCTGCGAAGAGCCCGACGAGCGTGGGGGCGCCCTCGCCGGGGGCCAGCGACAGTCTCCAGGCGGCGACGTGCGAGCCCGGGCCCACGCTCCGCAGGGCGTAGGCCACCTCGAACCGCTCCGGCTGCGGTCGGGCGCCGGCCTTCTCGGGGAAGTGCGTAGCAACGATGTACACGAGCTGCGTATGGCCGAGCTCGCGCAGACGGCGGGCGAGCGCGACGTGCCGATCGGCGCCGATCACGGGCGCGGCGTCCGCCGGGAGGTCGGTCACTCCGAACTCGTCGCGCAGGAGCGCCTCGAGGCTCGGGGTAACCTCGTCGCGGGCTTGGGTCGCCGGGGGCTCGGGGGGCCGGGCCTCGGAAAGGGTGCCGGCGGGCTCCGCCTCCGTGGCGTGCAGGGCCGCCTGCTCCTGCTGCCGGTCCAGCGCGCGGTCGCGCGCGGGATCGCCGAGGCGCGCGATCGTGGGTCGCGTGAGCTCAAGGAGCGCCGGCGAGGCCTCGCGCACCACGAGCTGGCCCGCCCTCCGCATCCGCACCTTCTCCTGCAGGCGCAGCAGACCGTGCATCAGCGCCTCCGGGTTCGGCGGGCAACCCGGTACGTAGACGTCGACCGGGACGATCGTGTCGACCCCGGGCACCACGGGATAGAGGTTGCGGTAGAAGTCGCCCGAGATCGCGCACGAGCCCATCGCGATCGCCCACTTGGGCTCGGGCATCTGCTCCCAGAGCTTCTTGACCCGCGGCGCCATCTTCACCGTGATGGTGCCGGCGATGATCATGACGTCGGTCTGGCGCGGCGTGCCACGCAGGATCGTCCCCATGCGATCGAGGTCCACGCGGCTGGCGGCGGCGGCCATGAACTCGATGGCGCAGCAGCTGGTGGCCATCGGGAACATCCACAGGCTGTTGGTGAGGCCCCACGTCAGCAGGCGGTCCACGCCGGTGGCGGCGAGCGACAGGCCGGGCGCCTGCAGCACGGAGCCCAGGACCGGATGCTCGTACGCGACCTCCTCCTCGCCGGCGAGCGGCAGACGGTAGAGCGGTCCAGCGTCGGTCACTGCCACTTCAGGGCCTCCTTGCGCACCGCGTACAGCCAGCCGAGCATCAGCACGGCCACGAAGACGAGGGCCGCGCCCACGCCGGCGGGTCCGAGCTCGCGCTGAACGACGCCCCACGGCAGGAGGAAGACGGCCTCCACGTCGAACAGCACGAAGACCAAGGCCACGAGGTAGTACCTCGGGTGAAACTGCATCCAGGCGGGCCCCGTCGGCTCCTCGCCGCACTCGTAGGGGCGCACCTTGAGGGGCGAGTCGTGACGCGCACGGACCCGCAGCACGCGCCCCGCCCCGATCATGCCCAGCCCCACGAGGGTGGACACGACGAGGAAGCTCAGCACCGAAAGCCAGGGCGACTGCATTTTTTGCGACTCCAGGGCCTCGCGCGCCGTCTCGCACGTCCCGCGCCAGCCGGCGGAAAGTGCGCTCAACGCGCCTCGGCGGCTCTGGGGCCCCGGCGCATGGCGAAAGTCCTGCGCGGGACCGCAGACTTGGCGCGACCCTCAGGCCCGGAAACGCGAGGGGAAGTTGCCGGAGGCCGCGGCGGCCCTGAGGTCCGCGTCGGCCGGATGCAGCGCCAGCGCCCTCTCGATCAGCACGCCCTCGGGCTCGGTGCGCGCGGGATCCGGGATGCAGCACTCGACGGGGCAGACGGCCTGGCAGGCCTCTTTCTCGTGGAAGCCGACGCACTCGGTGCAACGCTCGGCGTTGATGAGGTACACGTCGGAACCCTGAGAGATGGCTTCGTTGGGGCACTCGGGCTCGCAGGCCCCGCAGTTGATGCAGTCTTGGGTGATCGTGGTTGCCATGGGGTGACGGGGCCCCAGCAAGTCTCCTGCCAGGTTCTCGCCGGTGAATATGTCTGTCATACAAGAGGACATGTTCACCATATGAGCTATGCTCGACCTCGTCATGACGAGCTTCACCCCGGTCGCCTCGACGCTCGGCGGCGTCCTGCTGGGCCTCGCCGCCTCTTCGCTGTTCTTCTTCAACGGCCGCATCCTCGGCATCACCGGGATCGTCGGGGGCCTGCCCTCGGCGCCCGCCCGCGAGCGCGTGTGGAGGATCGTCTTCCTGGCCGGCCTGCTCACGGGAGGCGTCGCCGTGGCTCTCGTCCACCCTGACGCCCTGCCCTCATCGACCGGCTCCTCGATCCCGGTGGCTCTCGTCGCAGGTGCGCTCGTCGGCCTGGGCACCCGGCTCAGCAACGGGTGCACGAGCGGGCACGGCCTCTGCGGCCTGGCACGCCGCTCCCCGCGCTCGCTCGTCGCGACCCTCGTGTTCATGGCCACCGGCGCGCTGACGGTCGCGCTGGTCCGGCACGTCTTCCACCTCGGGGGTGCGTCGTGAGGCGGCTCGCCGCCGCGTACGCGTCGGGCCTGCTGTTCGCCGTCGGGCTGGCCGTATCGGGCATGACGCGCCCGAACAAGGTGCTCGCCTTCCTCGACTTCGGCGGAGACTGGGATCCGAGCCTGGCCCTGGTGATGGGGGGCGGCGTGCTCGTCAACCTCGTGTTCTTCACCTGGGCGGCGCGACGGGGGGCTCCGCTCTGGGCACCTTCCTTCTCGCTGCCGCCCCGGACCCGCATCGATGCGCCGCTCGTCGGCGGCGCGGCGATCTTCGGGGTGGGCTGGGGTCTCGGGGGCTACTGCCCCGGCCCGGCCCTCGTCTCCGCGATGAGCGGCGCGGCCCCCGTCATCGCCTTCGTCGTCGCGATGCTCGGCTCGACCGCGTTGCTCGACCTGTTCACCGTCAGTCGGCCCCCATCGCCAGCGACAGCCACGTCGCGAACGCCTCGGTCTGCACGACGTGTCCGATCGCCCGGCGAACGAAGCCGCGCGCGTGCCCCGTGACCGCGGCGCGTACCCCCAGGCCGTCCAGGAGGTCGCCGATGGTCCGCGCCGCCTCGAGCGCCAGCGCGAGCTGGATCGGTCCCTCGATCGTCGCGACGAACGCCGGATCGGCCGCCCACGCGGCCAGCGCCCGACGCGCGATCGCGACCTGCTCGGCGACGTTGCCCTCGGCCAGCGCCCCCAGATCGGCCCCGGTGAGGCCCAGCAGCCCCTCGAGCAGCTCCAGGCGCAGCGCCGCCTGGCTCGCGACGTTCGCCGGATCGCTCGCCTGATCGGCGATGCCCGAGAGGATACCGGCGACGGCGGTGTCCGCGAAGTCGGAGGCGCGCTTGTCGATCTGGCGCTCCACCTCGCCCGAGACCGCGCTCGCGATCGCGCCGAGCGGGCTGGGCTTCGCGATCTGCCCCGCGAGCTTGCCGAGGCCCCCCAGGCCGCGCGCGATCGGGTTGTCGGAGACAGGCGACGACACCTTGCGCCCGAAGTCCACGAGCGTGCGCACGAGCTGACCGCGGATCGCCTGCCGGAGCGAGGGGCGATCGACGAGCTTGAGCACGGCGTCGCGCCGCGCCACGACGGGCAGCTTCGCGAGATCCCGCAGCGCGACGCGCACGGGCACGGGGAGCAGCTCGCCTACGGGGCCCCGCTGCGCGCCCGCGAGCGTGCGCGCGCGCTCGAGATCCGCGACGACGCGCGCGGCCCCGGCGTCGCTCGCCGTCCACGCGAGGAGCGCGTCGCGCGTCGCCGTGGCGATCGCGGTGGTCTCGACGAGCTCGTGGAGCGGCCGCGCGAGGACGTCGTCGACCAGAAGAGCCGCGAGGCGGGCCGAGGGTGAATCGTCGGATCCGTCCCGCAGGCGTGCGAGGAGCTCGTCGGGGGAGGTCATCGAAGGGGGTGGAGCAAGCATAGCGGCCCCGGGGCGCGGTGGCCTGCCCCTTGCTGCTCGCGACGCAACGATGGGGGCCCATCCACTCTCCATCTGGCGACGTACGACCGTGCTCGCCGATGGATCTCGGCTGACGCGAGCTTGCCTGTACTGCCCGGGACGGGGTCTATCGGTCGACGTTCGCGAGTGCAACGGGTGCGCGAAGGCGCAGAAGGTGACGGCGGATGCCGTGGAGTGCAGCGAGTCGCCCGTGCCGGCCGTCCTCGCGGCCGCGGCGGCAGTGGACGTCCTCTGCGTGCACGGCGATGTGCGCGGCGAGGTGCTGATGGCCATTCCGCGCCGCGAGCCGTGGATGCTCCCGATCGTGGATGGCGCCGGGCGGTTCCTCGGCTTCGTGTCCTCCCGGCACGTCCTTCACAGGCGCCGCGCCTTCGCGCAGCTGCCCGCGCACCAGCTCGCGCGCAACGCGGGGCTCGCCGTGCACGAGTCCTCGCACATCCACGAGGCGCTCCGCGCGATGGCACGCCAGCGGGCGAGGATCGTCGCGCTGGTCGACGACGACCGCATCCTCTCCGGAGTTCTCTCCGACTTGCAGGCGCTTCGAAGCCTGGACTGACCCGTCGTCGCCTGCGCGGTGACGACGCTGCTACAACGGGCGCTCCGATCTCGGTAGGTTCCACACATCCGCATGCACCGAGGCAGTCACCTAGAAAAAGAGACGCGTCAGCTCCCCTGGTCTCGGTAAAATGACCCAACATGCGCCTCACTACGGCCCTTGGGTTGGGGATTCCTTTCGCCTGCGTCCTCGCGGCCTGTGGGCTCGACCAGCAGGGGCTGTCCGATCAGCCTCTGGGAGGCGGAGACGACTCGGGCACGGACTCGACGGCCAGCAGCGGAAGCAGCTCGGGGAGTGGATCAAGCAGCGGGTCCAGCAGCGGCTCGAGCAGCGGCTCCGGGAGCAGCTCCGGGAGCAAGGACAGCGGCGCGGACGGATCGGGTGGGTCCGGCGGTAGTTCGAGCGGTAGTTCGAGCGGCGGCTCCAGTGGCAGCTCCAGCGGCGGCTCCAGTGGCAGCTCCAGTGGCAGCTCCAGTGGCAGCTCCAGTGGAAGCTCCAGTGGCAGCTCCAGCGGCAGCTCCAGTGGCAGCTCCAGTGGAAGCTCCAGTGGAAGCTCCAGCGGCAGCTCCAGCGGCAGCTCCAGTGGAGGCTCCAGCGGAAGCTCCAGTGGAAGCTCCAGCGGCGGGACGGACGGTGGCGCGGATGCCACCGTGGACGGCAGCACCCCGTGCTCGACGAGCACGGGCTGCTATGTCGTGCCGGGCGGCTGGACGCTGGTCGCGTTCGCCGGCAACCAGAACACGGCGTGCCCCACGAACACGACCCGGACGGAGGTCTACTCGGGTCCGAGCGCGTCGAACGCGTGCTCGTGCTCCTGCGGCTCCACCGACCCGACGTGCCCGACCGGGCCGATCTCGGTGCGCTGGGGCTTCGGCGGAGGCAACCCCTCCTGCCCGAACGCCGGCGTGCCGGCTAGCATGAACAACGCCTCGACCTGCAACACGGACATGTACTCCGGCGCCTACAACCTCGCGCTCCAGTACAACCCGCCGGCCGCGACGGGAGGCTCGTGCGGGAGCGCCAGCTCGAACGCCGCGGTCAGCTTCTCGGCGAGCGATCGCGAGTGCGCCAGCGCGTGCACCGGCGACTGCACGCCGTCGTTCGGCGCGGGCTGGCAGGTCTGCGTCGCTCGGGCGGGCAACGTGGCCTGCCCGACGACGACCTTCACGCAGCCGTATGTCGTCGGAACGAGCGCCACGTACACGTGCTCGACGAACGGCTGCCAGTGCGGGTGGAAGGCGACGTGCTCGGGGACGATGGAGCTCTTCCAGGGCACCAGCTGCGGTGGCACGCCCCTCAACGTGGTCGCCGACGGGACATGCAACAACGCCAACGGCGCGCAGTTCACGACCTACAGCTCGTACACGTACGTCCCGGACGCTCCCTCGAACGTGGGCTGCACGCCGAGCGGCACGTCGGACCCGAGCTTCACGCTCACGAACGAGCAGACGATCTGCTGCTCGCCGTGAGGCCTCCCGGCTACTGCGCGCTGGGCTGCGCGCAGAAGCCGTTGATGCACTCGTCGATCGTGTTGCAGCAGTCCGCAGCCGTCGTGCACTTCTCGTAGTCGTTGGAGCAGCCGGCCGGCGGAGGCACGCACTCGAGCGGGCCGCCGTCGCCCGCGGGGCGGCAGAAGCCGTTGCAGCACTCGTCGCCCGTCGTGCACGACTGGCCGTTCTGCTTGCACGGCGGCAGCACCCAGAAGCCGCGCAGGTTGTTGGCAGTGGCCTCCTGACCGTCGAGGTAGAAGGCCGGATGGCTTGGATCCTGGCCCGCGGTCGCGTTCAGATCGATCGCCGCGACCCAGAGCTGGCCGCGATCGTCGTTCCCCGAGCTGCTGCCCGCCTTGGAGGGGATCAGATTGCCGTACGCGCGGTGGCTCGTGAACACGACCCAGAAGTAACCGCCGACCGCCTCCGGCAGCACCGTGGGAGCGAAGTTCAGGTTCGGATCGCCCGCGGGCAGGTACGACGGCGTGCCGCTGCCCGTGTAGCCGTCGAGGGCGCTCAGGCGCTGCGCCGTGTGCGAGGCGACGTCCACGATCGAAAGGTCTCCGCCCGAGTTGCAGTCGGTCTCGAACGGGGGCGCCGAGGAAGTCCCCCCGTTGCTGCCCGGACACGAGCCCGGCGACGTCTGCACGCCGTAGACGACCCTCTTGCCGTCGGGCGTGTACGCCGGCCACGCCACCATGCCGCTGTCGGTGGCGAGATCGGTCAGGTTGCTGAACGTGTACGTGCCCTTCGCGAAGTCCATCTTCGCGATCGAGTGGCCCTGGTCCTTGTCCTCGTGGACGAACACCAGCTGCTTGCCGTCGGGCGAGAACGCGGGCACGCCGGCGAGCTTGATGACGTTGTCCCAGCCCGGGGCCGAGATATTCGCGCCGGAGGTCGTGCTGTAGAGGGCCGAGTTCCCCGCGAGCCAGAGGCGATAGTTGGTCGCCGACATCAAGAAGCTGCCGTCGGGGTAGAGGCCGCCGTAGACGAAGTGAACGTCCTGCGACGCGTAGATCTGGGCGGCGTTGTTCTTGAGGTCGTAGCTGGCGCTCGGCGCCGCGAAGAGGCCCTGCGCGGCCACCAGCGTCGAGCCGTCGGCGCTGGCCGTGTGGCATACGTTGCCGCACCCGCTCTTCAGGACGACAGGCTGCGTCGCGCCGGGGTTGATCTGCATGATCGCGACGGAGCCCACACCGCCGGCGAGCTGCGAGCCGTACGTCTCGTAGTAGATGTTGCCTCGGAGGCTGCCCTGCGCGACCGGCCACGTCTCGGTGATCGGCCCGGTGACCTGGCCGCCGGAGCTCTTCGTCACCGCGACGGTCAGCTTGTCGGGCAGGCTGCCGGCGGCCTCGACGACCGCCGTCCACGACGGACCGGAGAGCGCGAACGAGACGCCGCCCGACGCCGAAGGCTTGTAGTAGCCCTTGTAATCGAGGCTCGCGGCCGTGATGTGCACGTAGACGGCGTCGGCGGCCGTGCCGTTGAACTGGAGCGTCGGCGGGAGCAGGCCGCGCGGGAAGACGGTCTGGTCGTACGGGTAGATCCACTTGAACGTGGAGTCGGCGCTGCCGCCGCCCTGCAGCGAGCCCTGCGTGCCGGGGTCGATCTGGCCCGCGTTGTCGACGATCTGGCAGACGTTGTTGATGCACTGGCCGCCGGCGGCCGGGCAGGACGAGTCGCACCCCAGGGGCGGGACGGTCGATCCGGAGTCGTGGCCCTTGGTGGTCGCGTCGCCGAAGGTCCCGAAGCCGCCGTCGCCCGGCGTGCCGCTCGAGCTGCCGCTTCCCCCCGACGAGCTCCCCGCGCCCCCGTCGCTTCCCGGGAAGGCGTCGTTGCGCGAGTTGCTCCCGCACGCCGCGACGATGACGGCGAGGGCGAGAGCCAGGAGGACGGTGAGCGAAGGATTCCAGCGTCGGCGCATCGCCGGCACGCTAGCAGCCGTGCCCGACACGCCCGTCCGAAAAGCGTCTCACAGGGGGACCGAGATCGTGATCGATCCACCCCAGAGCCAGCCCCCCGACGAGTACCCCGGCCAGCCGGGGTTGTTGGTCTGCAGGCCGTGCGCTCCGGGGACCGGCGACAGGGTCGACCCGGAGCTGTACACCGCGCCGTCGGGCAGCTCGTCGACCAGGAGCGCGTCGTTCTTCGTGTTGTGGCGTGGCACGAGCCGGTCCGCGAAGACCTGGAACCCGGGCCGGATGGCCGCCGGGACGTGCAGCAGCAGATCCGCGCCCAGGGCGAGGCCGAGGCGATCGTTGTCGACGTAGTTCGAGCGCCCCACCTGCTCGGGGACGGGCGACGGGACGTAGCGGACGTCGAGGAAGCCGCGCGCGTCCCTGTACTGCTCTCGCACACCGAGCGCCCCGCTCGGCGCGTCGCGCCAGGCCATGCCGGCGCCGTAGCTGCCGGGGCTGTCGCCGTGGCGATCGACGTACCCCGACCACAGCGCGTAGCCGAACGAGCCGACCAGCGACGTGGCCGACGTGGCGCTTCGAAACAGCTCGGCCTCCGCGCCGCCGGACACCGACCACGGCATCCAGTCGAAGACGTTGGACTGCGACGTGGTCGACTCGGTCCCGGTGGGCAGCGTCGAGTCGAGCGACGTGCTGACCGTGAACGACTCGGGGCTGTGCAGCGCGCCGCCGACGCGCAGCCACGAGGCCGGCGTCCAGCGCACGCCGAGCGTCGGCGCCACGTTGACGGTCGTCGTCACCGAGTTGTCGAGCAGCAGCGTGTTGTAGTTGGTCGCGTCCTGGATGTAGTCCTGCGAGCTCGCCGCGTTGGCGAGGCCGATCGAGACCGAGGCGCCCACGCTCAGCGACGGCAGCAGCTTGAACGCGCCGCCGAGGACGAACGACACCGCCGTGAGCCGGTCGCCGTAAAGCTCCGGGTGCAGGCTGTTGCTGAAGAGCGCCTCGCGCTCGTCGGCGTAGAAGGCCTGCGCCGTCGTGAAGCTCTGCAGGGGCAGCATCGTGTACAGGCCGAACGTGAAGCGGTCCTTCACGAGCGCCTTGACGAGGCCGAGCGCGAGGTAGGTGCGCGTCTTGCCGCTCGAGCCCAGCGCCTGGCGCGGGCGGGCGGCGAAGCCGGGCGCGGGGCACTGGCCCGCCCTCGAGCCCGCGGGGCACCCCTGCTGCAGCCATTGCGTGGGGACGACGGAGTTGGGCAGCGGGACCAGCCCGGTGCCGGAGGGGTTGGGGACGAGGATGCTGCCCCGGCTACCGACCGACAGGGGTACGTCACCGCCCGCGAGGCGTCCGTCGAGCGTGACGCCCACCTGCTCGGAGAGGACCGCGAAGGCCAGCAGCGCGCCGTCCTCGGCGTCGAGCAGGAGCGCCGGGTTGAAGTACGTGGACGCGGGCCCGGGCCCCGCGATGACGCCCTGCGAACCCGCGTTGCTCCCGAGGCTCCCGGCCGCCTCGATGAGCGGCGACGCGAGGGCGCGCCCGGGCAGGAGCAGGGCGGCGGCGAAGGCGGCGACGAGGGAAAGGCGCATGGACGGAGTCCCTTCAGAGCGCCCCGCCGCCGCAGGCACCGGCGGGAGCGCCGCTCTGGTGAGGCAGGACGAGGCGCAGGTTGGCGCACGTGACCAGATCGGCCTCGATGTCCTTGCCGGGGGGGCCGGCGACGACGGCGGAGACGCGCGGGCCGGTGAGCGTCTTGCCCAGGAACGCGAGCGTCGTGTGCGCCGGGGCCTGCGAGGCCGTGGCCGCCGTCGTCAGGAGGCCGCAGCTCGTCCCGCACTCGGACACGTGCAGGACGCTCTCCTGGAGATCGAAGCCCCCGGGGACGGAGAGCTGGAGCGCGCTCGCGGGAACGGGCGCGCCCATGTCGGTCGTGTACGCCTTCCACGTGCGCTGCGCCGAGTCGCGGATGCCGGTCACCAGCCCCGAGATGCGAAACGCCACGCCGGGGAAACCGTCTCCGTCGGGATCGGTGGCGCCCGGGGGCAGGCCCACGCTCTGCGTCGGATCTGCGACCGTCGGCAGGGGCGGCAACGTCCCGAGCGGCGCATCGGCCGTGAAGTCCACCGGGAGCAGGTCCACGACGGCGCCGCGGACCATGTACCAGCGCTCGATCGACACGGCGCAGCCGCCGGCGACCGCCATCGACGATCCGTGGCGGTGGCCGTGGGGGCCGCTTCCGTCCATGGGGTTCTGGTACATGACCGCGCGGATCGACGGCAGCGTGTAGTCGATCGTCGCGGAGCCCGTGACGTGCACGCCGCAGTCGAGCGAGGCGACGACCTCGAACGCGTCGCCCTGCTGCGCGAGCTCGTAGAGGTACCAGTTGCTCGACGTCTGCGGGCTGTGGAAGACCGAGTCGCACGCGTAGTCGGTCTCGCGCACGGCCCAGAAGCCGGTCATGTCGCAGGCCGTGTCGCGCTGCGCGCCGGCGCACGACGGGCCGCTGCCGACCACGCCGTCGCCGCACAAGGGCGAGCACGCGTTGTCCCGGCACGTCCAGCCCGGCACGACCAGGCACTGCGCGCAGCCGGGGCTCGTCGTGTCGCATCCCTCTCCGGCCTCGACGACGCCGTCGCCGCACACCGCGGTGCTCTGGGCGTCAGGCAGCACGACGTCGCTCGCGCACGCGCCGAGCGGGGCGAAGAGGACCAGGAGCCCGGGCCGGAGCACGCTCCGCCGATTAGCCCGCGGCCTCGCCGCGGCGCAAGCGCGGCGCGTCGCGGGGCCCGCGTTGAACGCCGCGGGCGGCTGGGGTAGTCCCCGCCCGTGGCCCTCGCCCGCATCGGCAGCGCCGTCGACTTCCTGGTGCGCCTCGCCTTCTTCGCGGCCGCGCCCTTCCTGCTCGTGTTCGCGGCGCAGCTCTTTCCGGTCACGGGCGCCATCGTCCAGATCGCGCTCGGGCTCGCGGCGTTCTTCGCCGGCGAGCCGTTGCAACGGGTCGCGGCGAAGTCGAAGCTCGCCGCGAGCTTGCTCTCGAGCCAGCTCGAGTTCGAGGCGTACTACAAGGCGCATCCCCCCCGTCCCTTCGTCTACTACGTGTTCTACCCGCTGCTCGCGCCGTACTGGCTCTTCGTGCGCGAGGCGCGCGAGGAGTTCCTCCTCTACAAAGGCTACACGCTGGCGAGCTTCGCGCTGCTCCTCGCGTCGCAGATCTGGGGGTACCTGCGATCGTTCCCCGCGGAGCTCGGCTTCGCGGCGTTCTGGCCGCTGGCGCTGGGCGCGTTCGTCGCCGAGTCGATCGTGGTGCTCATGTTCATGATGCCCATGGTCACGAGCGTCGTGCACTTCCACACCAGGCACGCGCCCGTGCGGCTGGCGGTTTTGCTCGTGGCGGCGGCGGTCTCGATGACCGCCGCGTTCGCGCGCGTCGAGAGCCGGCGCGATCCGCTGGTGTCGTTCGCCACGCGCCAGCGCCTCTCGCTCCGGACCGAGGCCGAGCCCGGGCGGGCCGAGAAGGCGCAGCAGGAGGGGCTCCGCGCCGCGTGGAGGGAGCTGTCGAAGGAGCGCGACGACGTCGCCCTCGACGGCAAGGTGCAGGGCGAGGTCCTCGAGGCGGCGCAGGCGGCGCTGACGGCCTTCTACCGGCCCGACGAGGCCAACGCCTTCGACCTCTGGTACGTCAAGCGAGGCAGAGCGTCGCTGCTGGTTCTGTACTTCGAGGCGCGCCGCAAGCGCGCGCCCATCTGGCTCGCCATGAAGCCGGCGGGCGAGGTGACCCACGACGTGCATCAGCTCCCGCGCGACGCGTACAGCGCGATGTGGCGGCTGACGCGGTAGGTTTGGCTATGCTGCGAGCCCGTCGATGCAAGGCTCCCCTCTCCTCCCCGCGCTGCTCGGGCTCGGCCTGCTGACGGCGTGCGCGGGCTCCACGCAGATCACCACCCGCTACGCGCCCGACTTCGCCCACACCCCGCACACCGTCTCGGTCCTGGGCGTCTTCAAGGACGGCCGCATGAACGCCGACGCATGGGCCCAGCTCGGTCCGGGTCTGTCGGCGTCGCTCGGCGGGCGATGCCAGGCCGGCTACGACGCGCTCGCCAGCACCAACCAGGGGCTCTCCGCCGCGATCGACGACGTCGCGCGCGCCAACGGCGTCGGCGACGACCTGCTCGAGCGCCTCGCGCCCGCCGCGACCGGGGACCTCGTCCTGCTGGTCACGGTGGCGGGCCAGGTGGCGACGGGCACCGAGCCGGGGCCGGACACGAGCCTGGTGGCCGGCGGTCCCCCCGTGACGGGCGGCAACAAGTACCGCGGCATGAGCGTGCCCCGGGGGCCCACCGGAAGCCTCAACAAGAACCGGCCGATCACCGACGGCACCGCGTTCGAGATCGCGCTCACGCTCTACTCCGTGTCGCAGCGGCGCTCGGTGGGGAGCCTCCAGATGCTCTACAACGGGCCGAGCGTCGACGACGCCGTCGCGCGCATCTCCGCCCGCATGCGCGAGGAGCTCCCCGGCTCGACGTGCAGCACGTGGAACTGGAGCGCGCCGATCGATGAGCACGCGATCCGAGAGCTGGTCGAGCGCTAGGAGGCGTCTGGGGGGCGGCGCGGCGGCGGTGCTCGCCGTGCTGGGCGGCGCGGCGCCTTCGCGCGCCGACGACGCCGC
>JAJYCT010000123.1 GCA_021778125.1 Myxococcales bacterium | reverse complement strand
GCCGCTGCCGAGCGTGGAGCTCAAGCTCGCCGAGGACGGCGAGATCCTCGCGCGCGGCCCGAGCGTCTTCGGCGGGTACCACAAGGATCCGGCGGCGACCAAGGAGTGCTTCACGCCCGAGGGCTGGTTCAAGACCGGCGACGTCGGTCGCTTCACCGACGACGGGTTCCTCCAGATCGTCGACCGCAAGAAGGACATCCTGGTCACCGCGGGGGGCAAGAACGTCCCGCCCGCGAACATCGAGCAGCGCTTCGCCGACGACCCGTTCATCGCACAGGTCGTCGTCTACGGCGACGGACGGAAGTACCTGGTGGCCGGCGTGTGGGTGAACGAGGCGACCGTGGCCGCGCACCTCGCCGCGAGCGGCGTGTCGGGCGACCCGAGCGAGGCGGTGCGCGCGCTCGTGCAGCAGCGAATCGACAAGGTCAACGGCCAGCTCGCGAGCTACGAGACCATCAAGCGCTTCGCCGTGATGCCCCGGCCGCTCACGGTCGAGGGCGGGATGCTTACCCCCACGCTCAAGGTCCGCCGAAGGAGGGTCTACGAGTCCTTCCGCGCGGAGCTCGAGGCGCTGTACTCGTAGACGAGGACCGGACGAAGCCATGTGGTCGAAGCGCCTCACGAGCCTGGCATCGCTGCTGACGCGCAGGCCGCCTCCCGTCGGCACGACGCCGGCGGACGTCGTCCACGCGGAGAACAAGTGGAGGCTGCTGCGCTACCGCCGGCCCTCGTCGCCGCGGTACCGCACGCCCGTCCTCCTGGTCCCGTCACTCATCAACCGGCACTACGTGCTCGATCTCTTGCCGGGCAAGAGCTTCGCGGAGTGGCTCGTCGCCAAGGGGCACGACGTCTACTGCATTGACTGGGGCACCCCGGGCGACGAGGACCGCTACCTCACGTTCGACGACGTGTGCGACGCTGCGCTCGGGCGCGCCCTGCGCAAGACCGGGGCCCCGAAGGCGCACGTCCTGGGCTACTGCATGGGCGGCACGCTCGCGGCGATCCACGCCTCCGTCCACGCGGACCAATTCGCGTCGCTCGCGGCGCTCGCGGCGCCGGTCAGCTTCGGCGACGCGGGCCTGCTCGGCGCCTTTACCCGGTCGGAGCGCTTCGAGCCGCGCACCCTCGTCGAGGCGCTCGGCAACGTGCCGTGGCAGCTGCTGCAGGGCAGCTTCCACATGCTCCGGCCGACGCTCACCCTGTCGAAGACCGTGCACATGGTCGACCGCGCGTGGGACGACGAGTTCCTCGACGGCTTCCTCGCGCTGGAGACGTGGGGCAACGACAACGTCAGCTTCCCGGGCGAGGTCTGGCGTACCTGGGTCGAGGACCTGTACCGCAAGGACGCCTTCGCCCGCGGGACGTTCGCGCTCTCCGGCAAGCCGGCGCGCCTCGAGGGCGTGACCTGCCCGCTGCTCGTCGTGACGTTCGAGCACGACAGCATCGTGCCGCGCGCGAGCGCCGCGCCGCTGCTCGACCGCTCGGCGTCCCGGGACAAGGAGACGATCCACCTCGCGGGCGGGCACGTTGGCGCCGTCGTTTCGCGCGGGGCGGCCAGGAAGCTCTGGCCGCTGCTGCACGACTTCTGGGCGAAGCGCGACGACGTCAGCGCTTCGGATGCGCCGCCATCCAGGACCACAAGGCGGCGAGCCCGCCCGGGGTCGGCCGGGGCAAGTGGGAGCCCCCGCCGACGGTCCACAGGCCCACGCTGACGCCCTCGGGGCACGCGGCAAACTCGCGCGGGACGGTCTCGAGCCCGGACTCGAGCGCGTGCTACACCATCTCGCCGCTGTGACGAGTCCCGCCTGGACGCCCGACTCCTGGAAATCGAAGGTGGACGCGCAGGCAATCGCCTACGACGATGCCGCCGCCCTCGACGCCGCGTGTGCGCGGCTGCGCGAGTTGCCCCCGCTCGTCACCTCCTGGGAGATCTCACGCCTCAAGGGCCTGCTCGCCGAGGCACAGGTCGGCAAGCGCTTCCTCCTGCAGGGCGGCGACTGCGCCGAGACCCTTGCCGACTGCCGCTCGTCCGTCATCGCCGACAAGCTCAAAATCCTCCTGCAGATGTCGCTCGTGATGGTCCACGAGGGCAAGCGGCCGGTCGTGCGCGTCGGGCGGTTCGCCGGCCAGTACGCCAAGCCGCGCAGCAAGCCGGTCGAGTCGCGCGAGGGCGTCGCGCTCCCTAGCTACTTCGGCGACATGGTCAACCGCGCCGACTTCACGGGCGACCAGCGCCGGCCCGACCCCGGCAACCTGCTCGCGGCGTACGCACATGCCGCGATGACACTCAACTTCGTCCGCTCGCTGTCCGCCGGCGGCTTCGCCGACGTGCACCACCCCGAGCAGTGGGAGCTGTCGTTCTTCCGCCGCGCCAACGCGCCCGACTCGCTCCGCCAGGAGTACGAGCGCACGACGCGCCAGCTCGCCGACGCCCTGCACTTCATGGAGGCCCTCGGCGAGATGACCGTCGAAGAGCTCACGCGCGTCGACTTCTACACGAGCCACGAGGGCCTCAGCCTCCTTTACGAGTCGGCGCAGACGCGCGCGGTACCCCGGCGCGAGGGCTTCTGGGACCTCACGACGCACTTCCCGTGGATCGGCGAGCGCACGCGCCGCCTCGACGGCGCGCACGTCGAGTACTTCCGCGGCATCGAGAACCCCGTGGGCATCAAGCTCGGCCCCGGCGTCACCGCCGATCAGATCCTGCGCCTTGTGGACGCGCTCAATCCGCGCAACGAGGCCGGCAAGATCGCGCTCGTCACTCGCATGGGGTCCGGTCGCGTGGGCGACGTGCTCCCGGGCTTGGTCGAGGTGGTCAAGCGCGCCGGACGAACCGTGCTCTGGGTGTGCGACCCGATGCACGGCAACACCCAGGTGGCCCCTGCGGGGCAGAAGACTCGCGACTTCGACGACATCCTGCGCGAAGTCGAGACGACCTTCGACGTGCACGAGGCGTGCGGCACCATCCTCGGCGGCGTACACTTCGAGCTCACGGGAGAGGACGTCACCGAGTGCATCGGCGGCGCCGCGGGCGTGACCGTCGACGATCTCGACCGCAATTACGCGAGCGCGTGCGACCCGCGCCTCAACTACCGACAGGCCCTCGAGATGGGCTTTCGCATCGCCAAGCGCCTCGCCACGCACGGCCGGCGCTGACGGGCGGGGCTGGCGTAGCCGTTCTGCGAGCGTAGAATGCTCGCCGTGAGCCTCCTCGGTTTTTACTTTCGCGAGAAGATGGAAGGCACGATCCAGTGCGCCGGCGAGCGCTTCGATCGCGAGTTCCGCTTCGACCTCGACGTGCACGCCCCGAGCCTGCTCGGCTTCGCCACCACCGCCGTGGGCGAATGCGACGGCCGCCTCCACCTCGACGGCCTTGCAAAGGACGCCCGGGCGCGTGGGCGCATCGAGATCTCTCCGCTGCTCCGGCAGACCGTGCGCTACGTGCTCGACTTCACTGGCGACGACGGCCGTCGCTACCGCTTCGACGGCAGCAAGCGCGTGACGGTGCGGCGCCACCTGATCGGCTGGACGACGCTGCCCGGCCACGTCTACGACGAGAGCGCCGGCGTCTGGGGCGACGCCCTGCTGCGCTTCTCGCTCCGGCGGGAGCTTCGCCCGCTCCTGCGGAGCGTCGTCGTCGGCCCCCGCGCGTCCCGCACGCACGCCTGACGGCGCCCTCCTCAATACCGCGCGCGCCGCGACCCCGGCGGCCCGGAGGCGGCCAGAGAGCAACCGTCAGGCCAGGCAGGCATCCAACGCGACGTCGGCTTGACGCGTCGAACCCTCGTGCCTACGAGACTGAGCCGCATGCGCCCCTCCGCGTGGATTGCAGTACTGTGCCTTTTGCCGGGAGGGGTCGCCTGCCGTAAGCCCCAGGACGCGGGCGTCGCCGCCGCCCAGGAAGCGTCCGCCCCAGTCCACGTCACCACCGTCCCCGTCGTCGAGAGGCCGATGCCTCAGCTGCTCACGCTGACGGGCAACCTGCGCGCGAGCGCCGATAGCGACATCGCCGCCGATGTGAGCGGCCGGGTCATCGCGACGTACGTCGAGCGCGGGCAGCCGGTGAAGGCCGGGCAGACCATCGCTATCGTCGACTCGCGCATCGCGTCGCTCACCGCGACGGCCGCCGCGGCGCAGGCCAAGGTTGCCCAGAGCCAGCTCGAGGAGGCGCGGCGCGACTGCGAGCGCGTCGAGCACCTGCTCGACACCGGGGCCATCTCGCAGGCCGAGTTCGACCGGCAGAACACGCAGTGCACGGCGCAGCAGTTCTCCGCCGAGGCGGCCGAGGCGCAGCAGCGCACGGCCCTCACGCTCGCGGGCGACTCGACCATCCGCGCTCCGTTCGCGGGCGTCATCGGCGAGCGCGCCGTCAACGTCGGGCAGTACGTGCAGCCGCCCACGCACGTCGCCAGCATCTACGTGCCCGATCCGCTCCGCCTCGAGCTCACGGTGCCTGAAGCCAACGTGGCGGCGATCAAGGTCGACATGCCCGTGCACTTCACGGTGACGGCGTACGGCGACAAGGACTTTACCGGCACGGTCAAGTTCATCAGCCCGAACGTGCGCGAGACGTCGCGCGATCTCGTCGTCGAGGCCGTCGTCCCCAATGCCGACCTCGCGCTCAAGCCCGGCATGTTCGCCGTCGCCAAGATCAACCTCGGAGACGCGCCGCGCCCGGTGGTCCCCAGGAGCGCCGTGTCGCAGGACGACACGGGCGCGCGCCTCTTCGTCGTCGCCGACTCGCAGATCCAGGAGCGCCTGGTGCAGCTCGGGCAGGCCGTGGGCGACGTCGTGGCCGTCGTCCAGGGGGTCAAGGCGGGTGAGGCGGTCGTGGTCACTCCGGGGCCGGGCGTGCGCGACGGCGCACGGGTGGACTGAGCCATGCAGTGGCTCGCCGCCCTCTGCGTCAAGAGGCCGATCTTCGCGTCGGTCCTCATCCTCGTTCTATGCGTCATCGGCATCGCCGGCTACCTGCAGCTCGGGGTCGACCAGTTCCCCAACGTCGACTTCCCGTACATCGTCGTCATCACGAGCGAGCCGGGCGCCTCGCCGCAGGACATCGAGAGCGAGATCACCGACAAGGTCGAAGAGTCGGTCAACACGATTAGCGGTATCGAGGAGCTGCGCAGCATCACGACCGAGGGCGTCTCGCAGGTCATCATCCAGTTCGTCCTCGAGAAGGACGTCAACGTCGCCGCGCAGGAGGTCCGCGACCGCATCAACACCGTCATCCGCGACCTGCCCAAGGACATCGATCCGCCGGTGGTCCAGAAGATGGACCCCGACGCCAACCCCATCCTCTACTTCGGCCTCGCGGGCCACGGCCACACGCTGCGCGAGACGACCGAGCTCGCCGACAAGCGCGTGCGCCGCGCCCTTGAGTCGATCGACGGCGTCGGCCAGGTGCAGCTTCTGGGCGGTCGCAAGCGGCAGATCAACGTCCTGCTCGACCCCATACGCCTGCGCGGCGCCGGCGCCACCGTCGTCGACGTGCAGCGCGCGATCGCCGCGCAGAACCTCACGACGCCGGGCGGGCGCGTCGACACGGGCCCCGGCGAGCTTACCGTCCGCATTCACGGCCGCGTCACCGACCCGGCGCAGATCGGCGACCTGGTCGTCCGGCAGGAGGCGGGCCACTCCATCCGCGTGCGCGACGTCGGCGAGGTCATCGACGGCGAGGAGGACGAGGACTCGATGGCGCTGCTCGACGGCAAGCCCACCGTTGTGCTCGCGCTACGCAAGCAGTCGGGCTCGAACACCGTGCAGGTGACCGACAAGGTCAAGGAGCGCGTCGACGAGATCCGCAAGCAGTTGCCCGCGGGCTACTCGATCGACGTCGTGCGCGACGAGTCGGGCGTCATCCGCACGAGCGTCGACTCGGTGAAGGAGCACCTGGCGGTCGGCGCGCTGTTCGCGGCCGTCATCGTCTTCTTCTTCCTCGGCAACCTGCGCAGCACGATCATCGCCGCCATCGCGATCCCGACGAGCATCATCGGCACCTTCGCGACGATGTGGTGGGCGGGCTACACGCTCAACACGATCACGCTGCTCGCGCTCGCGCTGGCGGTCGGCATCGTCATCGACGACGCGATCGTCGTGCTCGAGAACATCTTCCGCCACATCGAGGAGCTCAAGGAGACCCCGATGAAGGCCGCCGTGGCGGCGACCAGGGAGATCGGCCTCGCCGTCATGGCGACGACCCTCTCGCTCATCGCGGTCTTCCTCCCGGTCGCGTTCATGGGCGGCATCCCGGGCCGCTTCCTCCGCAGCTTCGGCGTGACGATGGCGTTCTCGATCGCCGTGTCGATGCTCGTGTCCTTCACGCTCACGCCGATGATGTCGTCGCGGTGGCTCAAGGAGCACGTCGAGGGCACCAGGTCGCTCGGTGAACGCATCGTCGACGTCTTCTACTTGCCGATCGAGCGCACGTACTCGCGCATCCTGCGGTTCGTGATGAAGCACCGGTGGATCATCGTGGGCATGTCGCTCGTGACGCTCGGCTCGTGCGTTCCGCTCGCGCAGGTGGCGCCCAAGGGCTTCTTGCCGGTCAACGACGACGCGCGCTTCCAGGTCACGGTGCGCACGCCCGAGGGCACGAGCCTCCGCGAAACGGGCCTGACGGGCGAGCGCATCGCGCGGGCCATCCGCGAGAACCACAACGTCAAGATGACGCTGTTGACGATCGGCGACGACAACTCACAGACGCGCAACCTCGCGACCGTCTACGTGGCGCTCACCGACCCGACGACGCGCAAGAATACCCAGAACGAGATCATGGACTGGACGCGCCACGAGGTCGTGGCGAAGCTCACGAAGCCGGGGATGCGCATCACCGTCAGCGAAGTGTCGCTCTTCAGCGGCGGCGGCTTTGCGACGCAGCGCAACCAGTACAACCTGCGCGGGCCCGACCTCGCGACGCTCGAGAAGCTCGCGCGCGAGCTCACCGAGCGGCTGATCAAGACACCGGGCGCCGTCGACGTCGACTCGTCGCTCATCACAGGCAAGCCGGAGATCGGCGTGTTCATCGATCGCGCGCGCGCCGCGGACCTGGGCGTGCAGCCGGCCGACATCGCCAACGCGCTGCGCCTGCTCGTCGAGGGCGACGAGGTCTCCAACTACGAGGAGCACGGCGAGGAGTACGAGGTGCACGTCCGCGCCGAACGGCAGTACCGCGCCGACGAGGAGGGCCTTCGCCTGCTCACTGTGCCCTCGTCGCGTCTGGGGTACGTGTCGCTCGCCGACGTCGTGACGCTCCGGCCCGGCACAGGCCCCTCGCGCGTCGACCGCCTGGCCCGCGAGCGCACGGTCACGGTGATGGCCAACGCCGCGCCGGGCTACAGCGACGGCGCAATCTCGGGGGCGATGCAGAAGATCATCGACGACATGCACCTGCCGGCGGGCTACACGGCGAGCCCCTACGGGCAGACGCGCGAGATGGGGCGCGTGTTCAAGGCGTTCGTCGCCTCGCTCGTGCTGTCGTTCATCTTCATGTACCTCGTGCTCGCGGCGCAGTTCGAGTCGTGGCTGCACCCGATCACGATCCTGCTGACCCTCCCGCTGACGCTGCCGTTCGCGTTCATCAGCGTCATCCTGTTCAAGCAGGCGCTCGACATCTACTCGATCCTCGGCATCCTCGTGCTCTTCGGGGTCGTGAAGAAGAACTCGATCTTGCAGATCGATCACACCAACCAGCTGCGAGCCAAGGGCATGCCGCGCCTCGAGGCGATCCTGCAGGCGAACCGCGATCGGCTCCGGCCCATTCTCATGACGACCGCCGCGTTCGTGGCGGGCATGATCCCGCTGGTGCTGTCCAAGGGCATCGGCGCGGGCTTCAACCGCGCGACCGCCGGCGTCGTGGTTGGCGGGCAGATCCTTTCGCTCACGCTGACCCTGCTTGCGACGCCCGTGGCGTACTCGCTCTTCGACGACGCGTCGCAGGCGATCGGGCGCCTGTTGGGCGGGCGCAAGGCGAAGGGCGCCCCGGACGCGGAGCCGGTTCCGGAGGCGACGGCGGAGGCGGAGCCGGCCGCCGGCGAGTAGTCCCGTGGGGGGCGACACGCGCATCGCGGTCCGGTCGTACGCCGTCTCGGCGACCCTCCAGCCGAAGGTCGTCGACGAGCTGTTCGCGCCGGGCGCCGAGCGCCTGCGGCGCACCAAGACCGTGTCGGTCGTGCGCTACGGGCCGGCGGCGTGGGCCGCGGTGCACGATTTCGGCGCGCTGGTGTTCGTGGGCGTCGACAGGCCCGAGTGCGAGCGCGTGATGAAGGCGCTGCTCGCGCAGATGGGCCCCGAGCCGCACGCGCCGCTCGAGGAGACGTTCACCATCGACGTGTCTCCCGGAGCGGCGCCGCAGGTGCGCTTCGACCGCGTCGTTGTGCCCGAGCTCGACGCACGCGTCGTAGAGCTCGTCTCGCTCGTCGTCGCGCAGTCGGTGGCGATGGAGTACTACGAGGGCGATCTCGACGCGATGGTGACGGCGCTCGAGGAGCGCTCGCGCGCGCTGGCCGAGGAGGGCACGCTGCGCGGCAGCGTGCGCGAGCTGACGCGCTTCATCGGGCGCGGAATGATGATCCGCTCGCAGGTCATCTCGACGCTGTCGCTGCTCGAGTCGCCCGGCGCGACCTGGGAGAACGAGGCGCTCGACCGGCTCTACCGGGGCATGCGGGCGTCGTTCGAGATCGAGGAGCGCTACCGCGCGCTCGACCACGAGCTGCGCATCGTGCAGGACAACCTCGCGCTCATCGTCGACATGGCGCGCCAGCGGAGGTTTACCATCCTCGAGGTGACCGTCGCGCTCCTCGTGGGCGTCGAGACGCTGCTCTTCGTGTGGCAGCTGGTGCACGATCTGAAGTGAGGGAGTTGAACGAGAAGGGGAGACGACTACCCTGGCGCGCCATGAACCTGCTTCGCCTGGCCGGCCTCGCGCTCGTCGTCGCGGCGTCGGCCTCGTGCAACTCGAGCGGCCCTTGCCCCCTGCCGGACGCAGGCGGGGCGACCGGCGCCTGCGACTGCATGTACTCGGGGGGCGGCCGCTGGAGCTGCAACGAGGCGAACATCCCGGCGTGCCCGGGTGACGCGGTCTCGGCCCGCACCGCGGCCGCGCCTGTGGCGTGCAGCTACCGCGGGCCGACGTGCGTCTACTGCCAGGGAGGCGCGAACAACGCGGTCGGCACCGCGGTGTGGTGTTCGTGCGGGGAGGCCGGCGGGACGGTGGACGCGAGCGTCGGGACGTACTGGAGCTGCAACCTCGTCGGCGGCTCGACCTGCACGGGCCCCTGAAGGGCGGGCCGCACGCTACCCCCACCGACGCATCTGCGCGTACCGGGCGAGGATCTCCGCCGCGAACCACCGGCGGCGCGCCCGGCAGGACCGGCTCGCTCTCCACGGCCTCGGTCTCCGGCCCGGCTGGCGGCGTGGGCGGAAAGGACGCGGTGCGAAGCGGCGCGCACTCGATCGGAAGCGACCTGCCCGCGCGCCTGGCCGCTTCGCTCCACGTGCGCTCGCGCTCGGCCGGGCAGCGCCTAGAACATCAGCCCGTCGGCCACGTAGATGCCGATCGGCAAGTCCGGGTTCTCCGCGACGGCGTCGGGCGAGTACGCGACCTCGATGCGGAAGATGGCGGCCTCGCCCCACTGCAGGAAGACGCCGCCGCCCACGCCGTACTTCAGCCCCAGCGTGTTGCCGTCGGCCGGGCCGAGGACCGAGTAGTCGCTCCACACGCGCCCCGCGTCGAAGAAGACGCTCGTGCCGATCCGCAGCCGCTGCCCCAGCAGCACGAAGCGCGGGAACGGCGTCGCGCGGAGCTCGGTGTTCGCGAGCACCTTGATCTTGCCCGCGTAGCGCCCGTTGGGCACGCCGCGCACGCCCGTTTCGCCGCCGAACAGGTGCTGCGGCTCGAAGACGCCCCCGGCCTGCAGATCGTAAAACGGCACGCGCCCGAGCTCCGTGCTGCCGATGATGCGGTTCGCAAAGATGAATGTGTCGCCGAGCGGGGCGTAGTGCGCGAGCACCGCCGACGCCTCGCCGTAGCCGACGCCCTCGGCGCTGCCCGCCGTGGCGCCGACGCCGATCTGGTAGAAGATGCCGCGCCGGGTCACGAACTCGCTGTCACGCGTGTCGACCATCACGCCGACCGCCAGCCCCGCGAGCAGCGTCGTCTGCCCGCCCGCCAGGACCGCGTGGCCCGGCGTGTCAGTCACCGAGAGGTCCTCGTCGAGCTTGGACCCGGGGTAGACGTTGGGCGCCTCGACGCGCAGGTTCGCGCCCAGGGCCAGGTCGAAGGGCGTGCCGGTCTTGACGCGCGCGATGCTGCGCACCCGCCCCTCGAGCTGCGTGTACTGGAAGCTCTGGCCCACGGTCGACTGCCCGGGGAGCAGGGTCGCGCTCGTCGCGTTGCCGATGCCGTAGTAGCCCTCGTTGATCGTGCGCTGGAAGCTGCCGCGCGTGTCCAGGCGCATGGCCCCTCCGAACAGGCCCGGCATGTCGAGGCGCAGCACGTGGCTCTGCTGGATCATGCGGAAGCCCTCGGTGTCGTCCTTGACGCTCGCCGAGAGCAGGAGGTCGATGTTCCAGAAGTACGGGAACGCGCCGTCGTAGAACTTGGTGTAGGTGGCCACGCCGCCGAACTGCAGGCCGATGTCGCTGTTGCCCGCCAGGATGGGGAACCCCGCCAGCTCGTAGCGCCTGGCCGGGAGCTTGCTGTCCGACGAAGGCGTGTCACTCTTGGGCGCTTCGGGATCGGCCGCGAGGGCGTTTCCCGCGGCAACCACCCCCGCCAGTGCGAAGGCCACGACGCACCTGCGGGCGCTCCGAGTGAATGCAGCGCCACGGTGTGGCTCTCGCGCCACACTCGCGGCGAGCTGCACGACCCCTCCTCGAAACGCCGCGACGACCCTTGAGAAGCTGGCCCCGGTGACAGTATGACGAGCCCCGAGATGTTGGATGTTGCGCAGCGTGTGCCCTCCGGCGCGGACCGCCCCCGCCCCGAGCGGCGACCGGCGCCCGCATTCGATCGCAACGCCCGCGCCGCCGAGCTGCGCCGCGCCCCCTACCCGCCCGTCGTCGGCGCGACGATCCAGCGCGCGTCGGCCGTCTTCGTCGGCGCGTGGGACCGCGCGCTGCGCGACGTGCAGCGCGTCCAGGAGCGGCAGCTCTTCTCGCTGATCGATCACGCCAGGGACACCGAGTTCGGGCAGGCCCACGGGTTCGCGAGCATCCGCACCTACGAGGACTTCGTGCGGCGCGTCCCCATCGGGGATTACGACGCCTTCTCGCCCTACATCGACCGGATGCGCGCGGGCGAGCGCAATCTTCTCGTCCCCGAGTTCGTCCGGCACTTCGGCAACTCCTCGGGCAGCTCGAACCAGGGCCGCCCCAAGTTCCTGCCGATCACCGAGCGGCAGGTCCGCCACCAGCAGAAGGCCGGCACCGACACCGTCATGCGCTACCTCGCCTGGTCGCGCAATGCGGGCCTGTTCGGCGGCGGCTTCACGCTCGGGCTCTTCCCGCCGATCACGATGCGCGAGGAGGGCCCGGTCCTCGTCACGTCGAACCCGGCGCTGATGATGACCAAAATGCCCGCCATCACGCGCCCGGTGTACCTGCCGGACGACGACGTGCGGCGCCTCGGCGACTACGACACCAAGCTCGGCGTTATTGCGCAGCGCTACCTCGACCACGACGTGCAGGCCGTCACGGGCACGACGTGCTGGTTCACGCTCCTGTTCGAGAAGGTCCTGGCCGAAGCGCGCCGCCGCGGCCGCCGGGCCGACTGCATCGCCGACGTGTGGCCGAACCTGCGCGTGCTCTTTGGCGGCGGCGTCTCGGCGACGCCCTACCTGCCGGTCATTCGCAACCTGGTGGGCCACGACGACATCACACTGGTCGACACGTACAACGCCACCGAGGGCGGCGTGTACGCGGCGTCCGACTTCTCGGGCGCGCGCGGCATGCTTGTTCTTCCCCACCGCGGCACGTTCTTCGAGTTTGTCCCCCTCGAGGAGATGGGCAAGCCCGACCCCACGCGCGTGCCGCTCTGGGCGGTGGAGCGTGACCGGCCGTACGCGATCGTGCCGACCACCGTGTCCGGCCTCTACGCGTACACGCTCGGCGACATCGTGCGATTCCCGCAGAACCAGCCGCTCCGCATGGAGTTTATGGGGCGCCTGTCCGGGTGCCTGTCGGTGACGCAGGAGCTGACGACCCACGTCGAGGTCGAACGCGCCATGGAGCACGCGATCGCCGCGGTGCCCTGCCGCACGGTCGACTTCGGCGCCGCCGCGGACGTGGGCGTCTCCGGGACCGCCAAGAGCCGGTACGTGCTTTTCGTCGAGTTCCAGGAGGGCGCCGCGCCCGCCGACCTCGCTGCCTTCGCGCGCGCCTTCGACGAGGGCATGTGCGCTCAGAACCGAGTGTACCGCGAGCACCGGGGCGGTGACGTCGCCATCCTCCCGGCACGCGTCGTGCTCCTCCGTTCCGGCGGGGCGCGCGCGTTCCTCGACGAGGTCACGCGCGGTAACGTTCAGGGAAAGTTCCCTCGAATCATCGATGACACGAAGAAGACGCTGCTCGGGAAGCACGTGAAAGGCTGACCATGAATCGCATCGGTGTCGCCATCGTAGGAGTCAACGGAGCGGTCGCGTCGACCGTGATCGCCGGCGTGGAGCTGATGAAGCGGGGGCTGGTCCCGCGCGTCGGCATGGTCACGGAGCGCACCGACGCGCGCATCGCCGAGTCGCTGACCGAGCTCCTCGACTTCGCCCCGCTCGAGGCCCTGGTCTTCGGCGGCTGGGACCTGCAGTTCGCGAACGTGTTCGAGGGCGCGCTGCACCACAAGGTGCTGCCGGTGCACCTGCTCGAGAAGGTCCAGGCCGAGCTCGAGGCGATCAAGCCCTGGCCGGCGGTCTTCTCGTCGGCGTACGTCGAGAAGCTCGACGGCAAGAACGTCGTCCACGCGAAGACCTTCCGCGAGGAGATCGCGATCCTGGAGCGCAACCTCGAGGCGTTCAAGAAGCAGCACAACCTCGATCGCCTCGTCGTCGTGAACCTGGCGTCGACCGAGCGCTTCCTCGAGGCGCAGCCGGTGCACCAGTCGCTCAAGGCGTTCGAGGCGGGCCTCGACGCGGGCGACGCGGCCATCAGCCCGGCGATGCGCTACTTCTACGTCGCCAACAAGCTGCGCGCGCCCTACTGCAACTTCACGCCGAGCCTGACGAACGTGCCGGCGCTCTCGCAGCACGCCGAGGAGAACGGCAACCCGTACGCCGGCATGGACGGCAAGACGGGCCAGACGCTCATCAAGACGGCGCTGGCGTCGATGTTCCGCGCGCGCCGGCTGATGATCGAGGGCTGGTACTCGACCAACTTCCTGGGCAACGGCGACGGGATGGTGCTCGACGCGCCGGGGTCGAACAAGACCAAGGTGATGAGCAAGAAGGACGTGCTCGACTCGATCGTGGGCTACCACGTCGAGAATCACCAGGTGCACATCCACTACTACAAGCCGCGCGGCGACTCGAAGGAGGCCTGGGACAACATCGACATCGTCGGCTTCGCCGGCGTGCCGATGCAGATCAAGGTCAACTTCCTCTGCCAGGACTCGGCGCTCGCGGCGCCGCTCGTGCTCGATCTGGTGCGCCTGCTCGACGTGGCCAAGAAGGCCGGCGAGCGCGGCATCCAGCGCCAGCTCTCCATCTTCTTCAAGTCGCCGTACGCCGCGCCCGGCGAGACGCCGATGCACGACCTGTTCAAGCAGGAGAAGCTGCTCCTGGACTGGGCCCGCGCCCACGCCAGCAAGTCCGTCGTGCACGCCAACGGGCACACGGCGCAGCAGAACGCCTGAGAGGGCGTGTTCTCGGGGCGCACCGCCTTCGACCTCTCGCTCAACCCGCTCTCGGCGGCCCTCGCGCGGGCGCGCGCCGAGGGGCGCGGCGTGCTCGATCTCACCGAGTCGAACCCGACGCGAGCCGGGCTGCCGTACGCGTCCGGCGAGATCGTCGCCGCGCTCGGCTCGCGCGGCTCGCTGCGCTACGAGCCCGCCGCGTTCGGCCTTCCGTCGGCGCGCGCGGCGGTCGCGCGGCACCTCGGGGTCGACGCCGCGCGCGTCGTCCTGACGGCGAGC
>JAJYCT010000548.1 GCA_021778125.1 Myxococcales bacterium | reverse complement strand
CCGGCGACACCAAGGGCGACGCGTACGGCAAGCCGCTCGGCAACTTCTGGGCCGCGTGCATGGACCAGGACGGCGTCGACAAGCGCGGCGGCAAGGACCTCGAGCCGGAGCTCAAGCTCATCGCCGGCGTACGCGACGCCAGGACGCTGGCCGCCGAGCTCGCGCGCCTGCACGCCGAGGGCGTGAGCGCGGCCTTCGCGGTCGATAACGAGGTCGACGCGAAGGACTCCGCGCACATGATCGCGGGCCTCGGCCAGGGCGGCCTCGGCATGCCCGATCGCGACTACTACGTGAAGGACGACGCGCGTTCCAGGGAGCTGCGCGCGACCTACAAGAAGCACGTCGCGGCGACGCTCGCGCTGCTCGGGGAGAAGCCCGCGCAGGCCAAGGCCGACGCCGCCGTCGTGATGAAGATCGAGACGGACCTGGCCAACGCCTCGATGACCAAGACCGAGCTGCGCGATCCGCAGAAGACCTACCACCACATGACGCGCGCCGAGCTCGCCAAGCACGCGCCCGCCTTCGCGTGGGACGGGTACCTGGCGGGCCTGGGCTTCCCGCAGATCGGCGCGTTCAACGTCGCGCAGCCCGACTTCGTCACGAAGGTCGACGAGCTGACGAAGAAGCTGCCGGTGGCGCAGTGGAAGACGTACCTGCGCTGGCAGCTGGCGCGCGCCGCCTCGCCGTTTCTGTCGCAGAGGTTCGTCGACGAGTGGTTCTCGTTCCGTCAGGCCCTGACGGGCACCAAGACGCTGCAGCCGCGCTGGAAGCGCTGCGTCTCCACGATCGACGGCAACATGGGCGAGGCGCTCGCCCGGCCGTTCGTGGCGGCGTACCTCGGCGAGGACGGCAAGCGCACGGCCTCGGAGATGGTCGCGGGGATCGAGACGTCGATGAAGACCACGCTCGACGGGCTCGCGTGGATGGACGACGCGACGCGCACGCAGGCGGGCGCCAAGCTCGCCAAGATCCTGAACAAGATCGGCTACCCCGCCAAGTGGCGGAGCTACGACGGGCTCTCCGTCACGCGCGACTCGCTGTTCGCCGACGTGGCCGCCGCGCAGGAGTTCGAGACGAAGCGCCAGCTCGGCAAGGTGGGCCAGCCCGTCGACAAGGACGAGTGGGGCATGACGCCGCCGACGGTCAATGCGTACTACGACCCGACGATGAACCAGATGGTCTTCCCGGCGGGGATCCTGCAGGCGCCGTTCTACGCGGCGACGCAGACGCCCGCGATGAACTTCGGCGCCATCGGCTCGGTCGTCGGCCACGAGCTGACGCACGGGTTCGACGACGAGGGCCGGCAGTTCGACGCCGACGGTAACCTGCGCGACTGGTGGACCGCGCCCGTGAGCGCGGAGTTCGACAAGCGCGCGAGCTGCGTCGAGAAGCAGTTCGACGACTACGTCGTCGAGGGCGACCTGCACGTCAAGGGCAAGCTGACGCTCGGCGAGAACATCGCCGACCTCGGGGGCCTCAAGCTCGCGTACGCGGCGATGGAGCGCGCGGAGAAGGCCAACCCGCGGACTCCGCCGCTCGTCGGCGGCTTCACGCGGGAGCAGGAGTTCTTCCTCGCGTACGCGCAGGACTGGTGTACCAACATGCGCCCCGAGGAGGCGCGTCTGCGCGTGACGACCGATCCGCACTCGCCGGCGCAGTTCCGCGTGCGCGGGCCGCTGTCGAACCTGCCGGAGTTCGCCCAGGCCTTCCAGTGCAAGGGGGGCGACACGATGGTGCGGGGCGACAAGGCCTGCGTGGTCTGGTGAGGCGCGCGAGGCTGCTTCTGCCGCTGGGCCTCGTGCGCGCCGAACCTAGCGGCGCAGGCGGCGAAGGTGCCGGACTTCGACCGGCCGGGCGAGGCCAAGTGCGGCGTGGCCAAGAGCCAGACCGAGCCGCTCGTGGTCGAGTGGCCGTCGGCCGCGCGCGCGAAGCTCGAGGCGCTCTCGCGCACGGGCGTCGTCGCGGTCCGCTACACCGGCTGCGAGATGGAGGTCCTGGCGTCGTGCAGCGCGCCGGGCAAGTACGGCTACACGGCGATCACGCCCAAGCGCGACCGGCTGGCCATCCGCAACGAGGACGACCTCTACGCGAACATCCCGCTGGGGGCCGCGAAGCTCGAGGGCAAGCTCGAGCGGTCGGGCGAGCTCGACGTCGACATGTCGATCGTAGGCCGGTACGCCTCCGATCGCGCCGTCGTGCGCCCCGACGAGCTGCAGGGCCCCGACTGCGCGAAGGCGTCGACGTCGAGCGAGCTACTCAACTCCGACGGCAAGATGGCGAGCTGCGAGGGCGCGACGACGTCCGACAGCCGCCCGCCCGACGGCTGCGGCGCCATCCTGCGCCTCGAGGTCGTCCCGCTCGGGCAGCAGAAGCGCGAGGTGCCCGTCGTGGCGCCGCCGCAGCCGGCCGCCGCAGCCGGGGGCCTCGGCCTCTCCGCCGTGGGCGCCGGCGGCGAGGTCGAGATCACCGTCCCCCGACAAGGACCAGACCTTCCACGCGGTCGTCGAGGCGGGTGGCAAGCCGTACGCCTGCGAGCAGCCGGTCACGTACTACAAGCCGTGCCGCCTCTCGGGCCTGCCCGAGGGCAAGGCGGTCGTGCGCCTGACGGGGACCTCCACGTTCGCGCGCGACATCCCCGTCAGCGCCGACGGGCGCACGAGCGTGCAGCTGCAGCACCGGGGCCCGAGCATGGAGATCACCGGCGGCGTGATCGCCGGGCTCGGGGGAGGCGCGCTCGTCTTCGGCTTCGTCAACGGCGAGGGCCTCTCCGGCAGCCAGAGCAACGAGGGCAACATCGTCTGGAACATCATGTCGATCACCGCGGGCGGCACGTTCCTGCTGCTGGGCCTCCCGACGTTCTTCAGCGGGCTGCTCGGCGACCACGACGCGGTGTTCATCGAGACGCCCGGGCGCGCGGCCGAGATGGCCCGCAGAGATCG
>JAJYCT010000547.1 GCA_021778125.1 Myxococcales bacterium | reverse complement strand
GAGCTCGGGCGCATCGCGGGCGCATCCAGCTCGACAGCGCGAGCGGGGGCGGGTCCACGTTCCGGCTGGTCCTGCCGAGCGCGCCCCCGCGCGCGGCGCGGTCCGCGCCGGCGGCCCACGAGGTCAAGCGAGCATGACGCTCGACAACGGGCTGCCGACCGAGGGGCGAAAGCGCACCGTCCTCGTCGTCGAGGACGACCCGAGCATCATGCTCGGGCTCCAGATCAACCTGGAGGCCGAGGGCTACGCCGTCCTCGCCGCCGACGACGGCGAGAAGGCCCTGGTCCTCACCCGCACCGAGTCGCCCGATCTGCTGATCCTCGACGTCATGCTCCCGAAGCTGAACGGGTTCCAGGTCCTGCAGATGCTGCGCCGCGAGGGGTACGCCATGCCGATCATCGTCCTGTCGGCACGGACGGGGGAGATGGACAAGGTGACGGGCCTCGAGCTGGGCGCCGAGGACTACGTGGCCAAGCCGTTCAGCCTGGCCGAGCTCCTCGCCCGCGTGCGTGCGGCCCTGCGGCGCGGGCCGCGCGTCGTCGAGCCCCCGCGCACCGTGCACGCGTTCGGGGACGTGCGCGTCGACGTCTCGGCGCGCACGGTGATCCGCGGCGGAGCGGCCGTCGACATGACCGCCACGGAGTTCGACGTCCTCGTGTGCCTCCTGGAGGCGCACGGCGTCGCGCTGAGCCGGGAGGCGATCTTCGCGCGGGTCTGGGGTCCCAACCACCACGGCACGCCGCGGACCATCGACAACTTCGTGCAGCAGCTCCGGGCCAAGCTCGAGCCCGATCCGAGTCGCCCGCGGCACGTCGTGACCGTGCGCGGGATCGGCTATCGCTTCGACCGCTGATGCCCCGTCGCCGGCCCTTGCTACGGTAGGGGAGTGACGACCGTCCGGTTCGGCCTCATTCCGCGCGGCGCGGAGGGCGACGCCCGCGAGCGCGAGCTCGTCGCGGCCCTGTCCGAGACGCTGTCGTGCAACGTCGAGCTCCACCGGGCCGCCGACTACCGCGTCGCCCTCGCCGGTCTCGAGCAGGGCCTGGTGGACGTGGCGTGGTTGCCTCCCCTGGTCGGCGCGCGGGCCATCCGATCGGGGTGCGCGGACCCGCTCGCGGTCGTCGTCCGCTACGGAGACATCTCGTACGTCACGACGCTGGTGACGCGGCCGGAGTCGCCGGTGCGCGCCCTGGAGGACCTGCGCGGGTTGCGCGTCGCCTGGGTCGATCGCGAGAGCGCGAGCGGCTACGCGGTGCTGCGCGCGGCGCTGGCGCGCGCCGGCGTTCGCCTCACGGAGGCATTCTCCGAGGAGATCTTCGTCCGGAGCCACGCCAACGTGGCGCGCGCCGTGCTCGACGGCGTCGTGGACGTGGGCGCCACGTGCGCTCACGCCGAAGACGACGGCATGCGGATCGCCCGGTCCCCGTTCGCCGGGGACGCGGGCCTCCCGGGGACCGAGCTGCGGGTGGTGTTCGAGGCCGGGCCGATCCCTTCGGATCTGTTCGCCGTGCACCGCGCTCTCTCTCCCCGGCTGCGCGCCCTGCTGCAGCGCGCGCTCCTGCAGCGGATCCCGGAGCGCGCCCACGCGGCGGCGTGCGCGCTCTGCCACGCCGACGCCTTCGCGCCCCCCACGGCGGAGCACCGGCGGATGCTCGACGCGCTGCTCTACACGTGAGCGCGGAGGTCCCCGCCGCGATCCGGGCCCTCCCGGGGTGACACCGACGACCGCGCGATGGTAAGCGGAGAGCCATCGGCCGATGGACCAGAACCTCCTCCGCAGCTACCTCGCGACGGTCTACGAGCTCCCCACCCCGGCGGGGCCGATCCGGGCCTCGCTCGACGGCGACATCGTGACCGACCCCACCGGTCTTCCGGAGCTCCTCCAGAAGTCCTTCGTGGTCCTCACGGCGTACAACCCGCGCTCGATGCTCCTGCCCCGCAAGGTCAACGAGCAGCGCCATCTGGTCATGCGCGATCTGCTGATCCTCGGCGTGTACCGCGTCGAGGGCTGCGTGGGCTACGAGGAGGATCCGGAGGGGACGTGGCGCGAGCCCTCGTGGCTCGTGCACGGCATGGACCGCGACGAGGCCATCGCCTTCGGGCGCGTGTTCCGCCAGAACGGGGTCCTCATCTGCCGCAACTCGCGCCCCGAGATCGTGGTGACGGATCCGACCTGCGACGACGTGGGCCGAACGTTCGTGGGCAACTGGCGCGTGCGCGCCTGAGCGGCGCGCCGAGGGCCGCCCCGCGTTTTCACGTCAAGGCTGCCACGCTCATCGTGATCGGCTGCCATCCCGGGCGCGACGTCGCGAGGACCTGAAGCGAAGCAGAGGGGAGGCAAGGCACCCCTCCTCGAGCTCGTCGAGCCCGACCGTGGCGAGGAGGCCCGGCGTCGGTCTTGGCGTCGGAAGCCCGCGAGGAAACAGATGACCGATCGGCTCAAGCGTGAGCATGCGCCCGTCGCTCCCGAGGCATGGGCTGGCAGCCGACAGCGAGGAGGGCCACCCGCTCCGCCGTCGCATCGAGGAGAGCCTCGTCGACGGGTCGCCTCGAGCAGGACGCCCGTCAGCTCTCGGTCGCCGCGGACGAAGGCATGACCGGCGGCGAATCGAGCGGGCTGCACGAGGTGCTCGACGCCATCGTTCGGTCGGAGCACGACGGGGCGGGGACGGCCCCCTGAGCGCGAACCAGCCCCTGCTCACCCGGTTGGAGGCCGCGCCGACCCCCCGACCTTCGCGCTGGGGGTCATCTCCCGCTCCGCGCGGTAGAGTTGTGTCATGTCGCGCCGCCTCGCCTTTGCCTTCGCCAGCAGCCTCGTCGCCATCGCCGCCTGCAGCTCGTTCAAGAACACGAGCACGGCCGGCGACGGCGGCACAGACGCGAACGCAGGCGGGGACACGGGGTCGTCGGGGTCGGGGTCGGGGTCGGGGTCGGGGTCGGGG
>JAJYCT010000122.1 GCA_021778125.1 Myxococcales bacterium | reverse complement strand
CCGGAGCCCCCGCCGCCGGCCTCGGCGCGCGCGCGAGCCTCCGCGGCCATGTCGTCGCCCCGCTGCGCGTTCGGGGGCCAGGCGAAGGCGTCCGGGGGCGGGCGGTAGACGGGCCGACCGCGCAGCGCGCTCGCCGCGTCCCCCTCGAACTGCCCCGCTCCTCCCAGGTCGATGCGCCGCCACAGCGTTCCGTCGTTGACCTCGACCCACGCGTGCGCCTCGTTGTGGACCATGCGCGTCGGGAGGCCCAGGCCGAGCGCCGTCACCAGGAACACGAAGGCGCGGTGGCGGCACACGCCCTTCTTCGAGAGCGCGAGGTCGAGGTAGACGTTCGCGAGGGGCGGGGGCGGCGCGTCGGAGTCGACGAACCCGCGGAAGTACTGCACGAGCTTCGCGGTCGCCTCGCGGGGACGCATGCCGCGCGAAACGCCGATCGCCGCGCGCACGACCGCGGCGGCGCGCGAGACGTTGTCGGGCAGGGGCGGCACCATGGGCAGGTCCGACCACGACGGGTCGCCCATCTGCCCGCCGAACGTCGCGCGCGCGATCGTGATCTCCATGACGAGCCGCGCACGAAGAGGCGTCGTCACGGTCGGGGCGCGCACGAACCACCGATCGGCACCGTCGCGTTCGATCACGTACGGCAGCTCCTCGGCGCCGACGCCCAGCCGGGCGCGCACGACGCGCGCCCCCGGTCCGACCGTCGGGATGCGCACGTGCGCCGAGGGGGGGATGTCCACCACGAGGTCGGCGTAGAACTCCTCGTCCTCCGGCCCCGGCGTGGCCCCCGGAGACACCACGGCGAGGCGCGTGTCCCGCACGTAGAGCGAGTAGTCCTCGCGCACGGCGTCGAACGCCTCGTCGCGCTTGTAGGGGGCCGTCGAGGGCGTGAACGGCTCGTCGTAGGCGCTCGACTCGGGGCGCCGTGTGTCGCGGTCGGGCTGGAAGACGTCGGCGTCTGCCCGCGCGCCGTACGCGCGATCGAGCGACGTTGGAGGCGCGCGAGGGTCGGGGGCGGAGACCACGCCGCTCGGCGTCTGCAGCGCCGCCGGCAGGTCGCCGTCGAGCGACACGTGCATCGCGAGGTCCTCGCGCGCGTCGGGCGGGATGGGCTCGTGCAGCACGGCGCCGCGCGTCGTGGCGCGCGCGGGGCTCACGACGAGGGCCGCGACCGCGATGGCGAGCAGCAGACGCCGCACGCGCCCACGGTAGCACCGGCGAGACGGTCAGCGCGCTGCGGGCGGCGGCGGTGGGCCCCAGCCCCCGGGCTCGTAGAAGTACGTGCCGTCGCGCAGCGAGTAGCGGGGGGGCCGCCACATCTGGCCGGCCGGAGGACGCTCCCAGTGCCCCGGGATCCACGCGTACTGCATCCCGGTCCAGTGCCAGTACCCGCCGACCCACGTGCTGCCCGGGCCGGGAGCCGGCGGGCGAGCCTCGTCGACAGGCGCAGGGGGCGGGCCGCTCACGGCGACGCCCGCGCCCACCCCCACGGAGCCCTCGACGACGCAACCCGCGACGAGCAGCGGTATCGCGAGCGCGATCGTGGCGCCCAGCACCTTCCCCATGGCAGACCCTATTGGCAAGCTTACCATCGTCTACGCCGCGGGCGACACAGCGCTTCCCTCGCCATCGCTTTCCCTCCTCGCTTTCCCTCCTCGCTTGCCCCCGCCTTCCTTACCCCCTCCTTCCTCGTCTCCCTCCCTCCCGCCCCCTTCCCGATTCCCCGACGCGCGACCGCCCATGACTGAAAGCCAGCTCCGCGACGAGATCGCCCGCCTCGATCCAGCCCTCCGGGCCAGGCTGGACGCCCATGGCTTCGACGCGGCGCGGCTGCTCGCCCTCGCCGGCCCCCTCTGGGCGCGGGCGCAGGCTCAGTCCGGCGCGGAGCGCGAGGCGCGCAACCGGGTCCGCGGCGAGGTCACGGCGCCGTCTCCGGGCGACGTGCCGGACGCCCCGTCGCCCGGCACGCCGGAGCACGGGCGCCTTTCCGCCGCGGGGCTCGCCGCGCTCCGCGCGGGCGAGCTCGCCTTCTGCGTGATGGCCGGAGGCATGGCGACGCGCATGGGGGGCGTTGTGAAGGCGCTCGTCGAGGCGTTCGACGGGCACACGTTCCTCGACCTGCGCCTGCGCGAGAACCGCACGTGGAGCGAGCGCGCGAGGCGGCCGGTTCCGCTCTGGCTCATGACGAGCGAGGCCACCGACGGCCCCACCCGGGCGGCGCTCGAGGCGGCGAACGCTCCCCCCCACGTGGCGACGTTCCAGCAGGACGCGGGGCTGCGGCTGACGCGCGACGGGCTGCTCTTCCGCGACGAAGCCGGGCAGCCGTCGACGTACGCCACGGGGCACGGCGACCTGCCCGACGCGCTGCGACGCTCGGGGCTGCTCGCGGAGTTCGTGCGGCGCGGCGGGCGGACGGTGTGGATCGCGAACCTCGACAACCTCGGAGCGTCGATCGATCTCGCGCTGCTCGGGCTGTTTCTCGAGGGCGGCGCGGACGTGATGGTCGAGGCCGCGCCCAAGCAGGCAGGCGATCGGGGCGGCATTCCGGTGTGGGCCGACGCCGAGGACGCAGGTGGGCGCACGACGCGGAGGCTCCAGGTGCTCGAGGAGTTCCGCCTGCCTCTGGGGTTCGACGCATCGTCGGTCCGCGTCTTCAACACGAACACGTTCCTGGTCCGCGCCGAGCCTCTCCTCTCGACGCCCGTGCGCTGGAGCTGGTTCGAGATCGAGAAGAAGGTGGGCGGCCGTCCGGCCCTCCAGTTCGAGCGCCTGCTGCAGGAGCTGACGGCCGTCATGACCTCGTCCTACGTGCGCGTGCCGCGCGAGGGCCCGGCCGCTCGATTCTTGCCCGTCAAGGACCACGAGGAGCTCGCGCGC
The DNA here is from genome assembly GCA_021778125.1 of Myxococcales bacterium. Lineage (GTDB taxonomy): Bacteria > Myxococcota_A > Polyangia > Polyangiales > Polyangiaceae > Palsa-1150. The sequence continues at coordinate 11,311 of JAJYCT010000122.1, read as the reverse complement.
CGGCGGGAGGTCATCCGGACCGTGGCGTCGGCCCGCGGCATGGTCTGACGGGCAGGCTGGGCGCGGAAAGACCGAAGCGATAGAACTCTAGCTCGAGCCTCCGCATGAGCAGCAAGGTCGTCCCGCTGCGGCCCGCGCCCCGTCCGAAGGGCGACGGCACGATGCAGCCCCGCATGGTGCCGCGGGTGATCTCGCACGTGCCGGGCCTGTCGCCGGAGGGGCTGCGCGCGGGCTGCCGTGAGCACGAGCGCCTCATCCTGAAGTACGAGACGCGGCTCACGACGCTCGTCGCGAAGATCCTGGTCGATGGCCTTCCGCCCATCGAGCAGTGGGTGGCCGCCGTGCTCACGTCTCCGGGCGACGACACCGAGGGGGACCTCGTCGAGCTCGCGCCGCGCGAGCACGCGATCGAGATCGCCGAGCCGTGGCCGTCGATCCACGAGGGGCTGAAGGACCCCCCGCCGCCCGACCGGCTCGACGTCATCGTCGAGGCGAACGACGTCATCGGCCTGGTGTCCTTCGACGTGGAGCCGGCCCTGCCCGTCACGCGCAAGCAGGCGGAGGCCGCGAACCTCCCGGCCCACCTGCTGTTCGCCCGCGGCGACGCGTTCGCCGCGCTCGCCGACGAGCCGGCCAACGAGCAGGCGCTGCGCGAGGCCTTCGAGGAGCACCGCAGCCTCCTCGAGGAGAACTCCGACGATCTGCTCGACCACCTGCGCGTCCTAGGCGCTCGCACGTCGCTCGAGGACTGCGCCGGCGTCGTGCTCGCCCTGGGGCCCGACGGCAACGCCGTGTCGGCGGTCACGCGCGAGCAGTCGCGCAGGCTGGTCGCCGGCAAGCCCTTCCTCGAGCGCAAGCTGGAGCGCGGCGCCATGTCCGGTAAGCTGGAGGACGGGCGCGAGATCCTCTCGATCCCCATCGTCGTGTGGGCCAAGGGCCACGTGTCGGTGCAGACGAGGGAGGTGGTGGAGACGAAGTGATGACAGTATCCTCGGCCCCCCTCCCGTGCACTTCGAGATTGCCCACGAGTTCGACATCCCGGCCGACGCCCTGGAGCTGGCCGTCATCTCGCCGGACCTGGTCGAGAAGTTCGGGGCGAGAGCGCGGGACCTGCGCGTAGGGATCCAGGCCGTCACCGAGCGGTGCCGGAGCTTCAAGGGGGGGGTGCTCGAGCGCGCGTGGCACTACCAGGCGAGCATCCGTCTGCCGAAGTTCGCGCGCGGGTACGTGACGCCCGAGATGACCGCCTGGGACGAGAACAGCTCGTACGACACCGCGCGCCACGAGGGGCGCTGGAGCATCGTTCCCAACATCAAGCCCGAGTGGCGGCGCTACTTCTCGGCGACGGGCACGTACTCCATCGAAGCGCTGGGCGACGGCCGCTCGCGCCGGACGGTTCGGGGCGATCTCGAGCTGCGCGTGCGCGTGGTGCGTCAGGTCGCCGAGCGGCTGATCGTGGCGGAGGTCCGCAAGGCGTTCGAGGCCGAGGCCGCGACGCTCCGGGACATGGCGACGCTCGTTTGAGCGGCGAGCGCGAAAGCGAGGAAGACGATGCGGCTTGGACGGAGTCTTGGCACCGGGATCGTCGCGCTTCTGGGGGGCCTCGCCGCGGCGCGCGGCGCGTACGCCGATCCGCTGCCGGCGAGCGCCGAGCACGTCGTGCCTGGCGGGCGGAGCGTCGTGGCCGACGACACCTCCGAGGCGCTCGTGCTCAACCCGGCCAACCTCGGCTGGCTGCCGGCCCCGGAGCTTCGCTTCGACTGGGTGGGATGCCCCGGCGACTCGGCGAAGGTGGGCTGCGGCGAGGCCCTCGGCCTGGCGACTCCGCTCTTCCTGGGGCTGGCGACGGCGCTGCGCATCGACGTCGTGTCGCCCCCGTCGAGCCCCGGGGCCGGCTTCCCCTACGCCGGCTACGACTACGCGTGGCTGACCTGGGGCCTGGCGGGGCGCCTCGGGGAGCATGCATCGTTCGGCGTGTCGATCGAGCACTCGTACTCGAGCAACACGTACGTCGACTCGCTGACGGGCCTCTCGGCGGCGCTCTCGTGGCGCCCGAACACGCACTTCGCCTTCGCGGCGATCGCGCGCGACTTCAACCGCCCGAGCTCGATGCCGATCCCGCAGCAGGGCGGCGCGCCGGTGCTCGACGGCAAGTACGCCTTCGGCATGGTGCTCCGGCCGACCGGGCGGCGCTCCTTCGAGCTGGGCGCCGAGGCGCAATACTGGCAAGGCAGCGACCAGTGGACGCAGCGCGCGACGGTCGGCCTCGACATCCCCGGCTTCGGTCGCGCCTTCGGCGCCGTGGAGCTCGCGAACCTCGGCAACGACACGCACCGCGGCGTCATCGGGTCGGCGGGGCTCGAGCTGCACTGGGGGGGGCTGAGCGCCGGCGGCGGTGCGCTGTTCGGCTCGGGGCTCGGCAAGAGCTCCTCGGTCGCGGAGTACGGCTCGCTCGCGGTCGCGGGGTACACCCAGCCGGGCATCCCGCAGCCCGCGCACGCCGTCTGGCTCCGCCTCGAGAGGACGCCGTCGGCGCGCGAGCACGTCGCGCTGCTGCGCAAGCTCTGGCGCGTGGCCGAGGACCGCGACGTCGACGCGCTGGCGCTGGTGCTCCGGGGCGAGCCGTCGGAGTCCTTCGCACACGCCGAGGAGCTCGCCGACGCGTTGCGCGTGGTGCGCGCGCACCACAAGAAGGTGCTCTGCTCGGTCGAAGACGCAGGCCTGCGCGCGCTCTACGTCTGCGCCAACGCCGACCGCATCGTCGTGAACCCCGCGGGTCGCGTGCGCTACTCCGGACTCAAGGCGCAGTACGTCTACCTCAAGGGGCTGCTCGACAAGCTGGGCGTGAAGGCCGACATGATCCGCATCGGCCCGCACAAGACGGCCCCCGAGCAGTACACCAACGAGCACGCGGGGCCGGTCGCCGCGCAGGACCACGAAGATCTGCTGCGCCAGCAGGACGCCGTCTTCGTGCGCAACCTCGAGCTGTACCGCCACATGAGCGAGGAGAAGATCCGCGACGCCGCGCGCCACGGGCCGTTCCTCGCCGAGGACGCGCGCAAGGCGGGCCTCGTCGACTCCGTCGCCTTTGACGATGAGCTCGAACGCGCCACCCGGGAACTGGTCGGGCGCGACGTCGGCTACAAGCAGCTCGAGGACGAGACGCCCGCGCCGCCGACGTTCGCGGGGCGCGAGAAGGTGGCGCTGCTCTACCTCGACGGCGATATCGTCGATGGCCGCTCGCAGCACATCCCGCTGGTCGACGTCTCGCTGGTCGGCTCGTATTCCATGCAGGAGCAGATCAAGCGGCTGCGCGAGGACACGTCGATCCGCGCCGTCGTGCTGCGGATCGAGAGCCCCGGAGGCTCGTCGCTCGCGAGCGACGTCATGTGGCGCGAGCTCGTGCAGCTCGCCAAGGCGAAGCCCCTCATCGTGTCGATGGGCACCGTCGCGGCGAGCGGCGGCTACTACGTTGCCAGCGCGAGCAAGGACATCTACGCCCTCCCGCTGACCGTCACCGGCTCGATCGGCGTGTTCTTCGGCAAGGCCGACGTGAGCGGGCTGCTCGACAAGCTCGGCATCACCGTCGACACGTACAAGACGGCTCCGCACGCCGACGCCGAGTCGATCTTCCGCGGGTTCACGCCCGAGGAGCGCGAGGCGCTCTCGCACATGGTCGACCAGAGCTACGACCTGTTTCTCGAGCGCGTCTCGAAAGGTCGCGGGATGACCAAGGCCCAGGTCGACGCCGTCGGTGGCGGTCGGGTGTGGACCGGGCAGCAGGCGACGGAGCGGCATCTGGTCGACCACCTGGGCGGGCTGCGCGAGGCCCTCGCCGACGCGCGCGCCCAGGCGGGGCTGGCCGACGACGCGCCGATCGTCGAGGCGCCGCCCGCCACCACGTCGCTGCTCGACTGGGCCCTGAAGCTCGCTGGCGGCCAGGGCGCGGCGGACCCCGTGACCGCCACGGTCGAGAGCCTGCCGCCCGCGGTCCGGAGTGTGGCGCGCGCGCTCGCCCCGATGCTCGTCTACCGGTCCGACGTGCCGCTCGCGCGCCTCGAGTGGGTCTCGGCTCCGGACGCGGACTGACGCGCCGGGCGCTCACCGGCGCGAAGCACGAGCAGCGTGACCTCGGGGGCGGCGCCCAGGCGGATCGGCGGCCCGGTGGTACCGAGGCCCGGGTGCACGTAGAGCGTCGAGCGGCCGCGCCGGTAGAAGCCGAGCGAGTACGGGTAGCCGAGGCGAGCCGGGTTGAGCGAGCGCGCCGCGAAGGGGACCGCGACCTGGCCCCCGTGCGTGTGGCCGCTGAGCACCAGGGCGGCCCCCGCGTCGGCCGCCTGGTCGAAGCGCTGCGGATCGTGCGCCAGCAGGATCGTCGTGGCCCCCTCGGGCCGGCCCGCCAGGGCGAGGTCGATGTCGTCGCGGCGTGTCCACGTGTCGTCGATCGCCGCGAGCCAGAGTTGCGCGCCGCCGCGCTCGAGGGCCACGCCGGCGTTGCGCAGCACGCGCACGCCGCGCGCGGTCAGCCGCTCGACGAGCGGCCCCTCGTCGCCGAAGTAGTCGTGGTTGCCCATCGACGCGTAGACGCCGTGCGGGGCCCGAAGGGCGCCGACCACGTCCGCCACGTCGTCGTGATAGTCGGCGCCGCTCGTGACCATGTCGCCGGTCACGACGGCCACGTCGGGCGCGAGTGCGTTGGCCGCGTGCGACCACCGTAGCCCCCAGGCGCGCGGCGTGAGCGTGCCGACGTGCAAATCCGAGAGGTGGGCCACGCGCAGGCCGTCGAAGGCCGCGGGCAGCCCGGAGACGTGCACTTCGCGCTCGACGACGCGGAACCAGCGCCGGCGCACCAGGACGCCGTAGGCGCTGACGACGAGCCCCGAGAGGTAGGCCGCCAGGAACACGGCCATGGGCACGTGGAGGCCGTGCCCGAGCGCCCCCTCGACGACGAGCGTCACCGGGACGGCGATCACGGTGGTCACGAGCGTCCACACCGCCGCGCACCAGTGCACGAAGTACGGCAGGTCGACGAGGCGCACGATGGCGCCATGCCGGCGACGATCGGGCATTCCGGCGCGGGCCCGCCCGACGAAGAGGGCCAGCCCGAGGAGCGCCCACGCCGTCCCCACCAGGCCCGGCGACCGCGCGCCGAGGCGCCGCGCGAGCTCGGCGACCCCGAGCGCGACCGGCACGTGCATCACGGCGGTGACCGACAGGAGGATCCAGAGAAACCGTGACATCCGCGCACGCCGGTGGGCGTGGGGATCGGAGCGGGTCTCGTCATGCGGGCGGGCGGCGGCAGTGGTCAGGCGACGATCCCTTCGATGATCGCACCGTCGTCGCACGTTGCGCGGACCGCGCGGAGCGCCACGTGGAGCGCGACCACTGACGACCCCAGCCCGAGCTCGCCGCTCATGCGGACCCAGCTCCCCGCGGCACGGCGCAGCAGGCGGGCCTGCGCGGAGCCGGCCCAGGCGACCCCGGACGTGTCGATCGAGAGCGCGAGCAGGTCCCGCGTCGTCTGCACGGCCTCGAGCTGAGCCTGAAGGCGCGGCGAGAGCGACAGGGCGTGACCGCCGGCGCCCACGGTCAGGGCTCCGCCGTCGGGCAGCGGCGCGATGGCATGGAGGTGGCCGCCGCACACCGAGCCGACGTGCTCGGCCACGCCGAGCTCGAGCCGGACGAGGTGACCGTGGTCGCCGCACGCCACCGCGAGCCCCGAGCGCAGGAGCGTGACGCCGTGAAGGCGGCTGCACGCGGGGGCGTCCGACAGGAGCGCGAGCCGACCGCGAGCGAACTGCGCGATCGTGCCGATCGTCGCGCCCGGCCCCCGGCGCGCGGGACGTTCGCCCACGAGCGTGACGGTCCCCTGCGCGTCCGCGTGCCCGCCCAGGAACGTCCCCTCGCGGTCTGGGACCTCCCAGGTTTCGACGCGACCGCCCGGCGAGAGCTTCGCCGCCAGGCCCCGCGCGCCGAACAGCACGATCTCGCCGGCCCGCAACCACGTCAGGCCGCGCACCAGACGCAGGTCGAGGTCGGCGGGGACGTCGAGACCCGTCCACGCGCCTCCCGCCCACACCATCAGGCCGCCGCTCCCGAGCGCGATGGCCGTCTGGCCGGTGGGATCGAACGCGGCCACGCGGGCCGCGCCGGCCCGCAGCGGCGCGACGCGCACGCGCCACGCCCACGCGGCCGGATCGGCCAGGCGCGGCTCTCGATCCTTCGCGTCGGGGCGGGTCGTCTCGAGCGTCTCGGCGAGGGCGGCCGAGCGGGACACCGGCGTCCCCGCGGCGGACACCACCGCGCGCCGCTCGGCCGCGCATCGCAGCAGAGGTTCGACCTCTCCCCAGAGCTCGGAGATCGACGCGTGCCGGTCGATCGGCTCGGCCGACGTGGCGCGCACGAGCACGGCGTCGAGCGTCTCGATCAGATCGGGCCGGTCGACGAGCTCGCGGGCGACGGCGCCGCGCGGATTCTTGAGGGTCGGGCGTGGCCCGTTCAGCAGGCGCGTGACGATGACGAGCGGGTTCTCTCCCTCGCCGTGCGGGAAGGCGCGCTGCCCGGTGAGCATCTCGTAGAGGATGGCCGCGAAGGAGAAGACATCGGTGCGGGGGCCGACGCGCCCGTTGCCCTGCTCGAACTGCTCCGGCGGCGCGTATCCGAGCGTCGCGCCGGCGAGCGCCGTCGTCTTGCCGAACTGCAGGTCCACGACCTTCACGAGGCCGAAGTCGGTGACCTTGGCGACCTCCGCGCCCCCTTCCTGCGCGAGGAGCACGTTGGAGGGCTTGAGATCGCGATGCACGACCTTCTGGGCGTGCACGTCCTGGAGCGCGAGCGCGATCTGGCGCCCGATGCGCCCGATGCGCTCCAGGGCGAGCCCCGCCCCGCGCGCCTGCGCGAGGACGGCCTCGAGCGTCGAGCCGCGCACGTATTCCAGCACCGTGTACCTCAGCTCGAGCGGCTCGCCGCCGAGGAGCGAAGGTACGCGCGTCGACGCATGATCGAAGAAGCGGACGATGTGCGGGTTGGGGCGGCCGCTCTGCCCGAGCATTCGAAGGACCTGCGCCTCGCGCTCGAAGCGCGAGAGCGACTCGGCCGTCACGGCATCGGGGCGCAGGACCTTGAGGATGACGACGAAGCCGTCGGGCTCGTCCCAGCTCGCCGTGAAGACCCAGCCCTGCCCCCCCTCACCGATCCGCTCGCGGACGTAGTACCGCGCGCCGCGCGTCCCCTCGAGGACGCGACCGGGCAGCAGATCCCGGAGGGCGTGGAGGCGGGGATCGACGGGTTGCACGGGCCCCCCCCATGCTACCCCACGTCTCCTCGGCGTCAGACGCCGAGCAGCTTGAGGAGCGTCTCCTTGTTGGTGACGCCCACGTGGCGGCCGGACTCCTTGCCGCCCTTGAAGACGACGACGGTGGGGACGCCGCGGATGCCGAACTTGGAGGCGATGCCGGGCGACTCGTCGATGTCGAGCGTGCCGACCCTGACCTTGCCCACGTACTCGTCCGCGACCTTGCCGACGATCGGGTGGAGCACCTTGCAGGGCCCGCACCAGACGGCGCTGAAATCCAGCAGGAACGGCACGTCCGACTTGAGGACCTGCGCGTCGAAGTTTTCGTCGGTGATCTCGAGAACGTTTGCTCCAGCCATGTGCGCGTGTCTCCGTTGAACCCCGTCCGAGTCCGGCCGATCCTCTTAGTACTGCGATGCCCGCCTGTCGAACCCCGTCGCGCGTGCGGAGCCCCTCACGAGCCGCTCGGGGCGGGCGGCGCAGAGGACGGCGGCGTCGAAGCGGCGGGCGGGGGCCGGCGCGTGCGCGAGTCGACAAGCCGCTGGAGCGCGCGGGCGAGCTCGTCGCTCGGCGCCCGGGAGCGGACCGACAGCGAGGCGCCCTGCGCGTCGACCGACAGCGAGTCGAGCAGTGGGCCGAGCCCGACCAGGCGCAGGCCGAGGTCCCGGGAGAACGAAAGGCGCCTTCGCTCGACGAGCCCCTTGACCTGCGTGCAGGCGTCGGCCGTCTCGCAGCGCACCTCGACGTGCAGCTCGGTGGTGCCGCCGGCGCCTGGGCCGACGCTCAGGCCGGCGGCCTCGACGGCGAGGACGGCGGCGTACGCCCGCTCCCCCTCGGTGCCGATCTCGGACCCCAGCTCCGCGCGGAGCTTCTGACGCACGGCGGCGGGCAGGACCGCCGTGAGCTCGAGGGCCGGCGGCCCCTCGCCTCCCCGTGGCGCGAGCGCCTCGCGCAGCGCGGCGTGCGTGGTCCGGGCGCGCTCGCCCTTGCCCGAGGCGGCGTCGATCATCGCGTCGAGCCAGGCCCCCCGCCCGACGAGGAACGGGCCGCCGTCGCGGTAGGCGAACCGCGCATGGGCGGGGTCCGCGACGTCCTCGAGGACCGCGTAGCCCTCGCGCGTCGAGGCGACGGGGTTGCCCGCGCGGGCGCGGATGACGCGATCGGCGCAGCGCGAGAGCTCCTCACGGGTGAAGTCGCCCGTGAAGGCGACGCCGAAGTCGCCGCGCTCGCCGCCTTCGGGCGCGCACACGACGAGATCGCGCAGGCGGGCGACCGGATCGAAGCCGCACGCGTCGGCGAGCGGGCCCAGCCCAGGGACCACGGTCCGGCCCCCGGCGCCGAGCAGCGGGGCCGCCACGGGCGAGGCCCGCAGCGCCGCAGCGTCCGCGGCGAGGACGAGCCACGCGTCGCGGGGAACCGCCGACAGCGCCTCCGGGACATCGCGCCGCGGTCGGCGCGCCATCCAGAAGCCCCCCGCCACGACCGCCACGACGAGCAGGAAGAAGAGGGTGTACTGCCGGCGTGCCCGCAAGGCGCGGCGACGATAGCACGCGAGCTTGACACACCCCGCCCGGGAGCGAAGGCTGCCGGGCGGAAGACAACCGTGGCGCTGGCCCTGGGGATCGTCGTGCTCGTGGTGCTCGTCGTGGGCGTGAGCCTCGTGCTGCTCCGCGGCGCCCGCGAGGCCCGCGAGGAGCAGGGACCGCCCGGCCGTCCGACCGACTTCGTCGCGCCGGTGAGCTCGGGCCGGTACCGGTGGCGGCTGGCCGACGAGACCCCCGAGCAGTTCCGCGCCCGCGTGGCGCGCGACGAGGCCCGGGCGGAGCCCGAGCGGCGCGAGGGGTGACGTGCCTGCACGCGGATGCGCGCGACCTGCGCACCGACGGAGGCCGGGCGGGCCGGGAACTTGGCCCGGCTCCCCCCGCGGCGGCATCGTCGGGTCCCGCCCGAAGGGGTGAGCAAGGAGGCGACGATGAAGGACGAGTCGAACGCCGCGGAGACCCTCGAGGCCTCTCGGGCCGGATACACGGGCAAGGAGCGCCGACGCCACCGCGTCTACATGACGCGCAACACCGAGTACCACTTCCGCGACGGGTTCTGCGTCGCCGTGCGCGACCGCCGCAGCGGCGACTTCCTGCACGGCCACCTGGCGCTGCAGCGCCGGGTACACGGCGGGCTCAAGTTCTTCCCCAACGGGGCCATCGCCCCGAACGCGGGCGAGCCCCAGGCCGGCGAGTCGCTCTACTTCGCGGCCGAGGGCCGCGATCTGGTGACCAGCCCCCTCGAGAGCGTCGACCGTCCGCCCAAGGAGATCGTCGAGGCGTACCCGTCCGCCCGCCGTCGCTGACGCGGGTCATGCACGGGGGCTCGGTTCGTCGTACCTTCGATACGGCCCATGCTCGTCGTCCTGCCGCGCGCCGAGGTCCGCCACCGCCCGCTCGACACGCAGCGCCTGCTGCTCACGCCGGTCGAGCCCGCAGACGCGTCCGATCTCTGGAACGCCGTCGACTCGTCGCGCGCCCACCTCGAGAAGTGGCTCCCCTGGGTGCCGTTCAACACCGACCTCGACGCGAGCTGGCGATACTGCGAGGCCAGCGCCAACGACTGGGACCACGCGCGCGCCCTGCGCCTGACGATCCGCGAACGCGCGACGCGCCGCTTCGTGGGCGTCGTTGGACTCGAGGCGCTCGCGCACCTGCACCAGAGCGCTGAGCTCGGGTACTGGCTGCGCGGCGACGCGGCGCGCCGGGGCTACATGACCGAGGCCGCGCGCGCGACGGTACACTGGGCGTTCAAGCGCCTCAACGCGCACCGCGTGCGCGTCGCGGCCGCCACGGACAACTTCGCCTCGCTCGGCGTCATCCGGCGCATCGGCTTCCGCTTCGAGGGCATCGCGCGCGAGGCCGAGCGGTGCCAGAACCGCTGGCTGGACCACGCCATCTTCGCGCTGCTGGCGGCCGATCCGATGACGTGACGCGGACGCGCGAGCGACCGCGCGAGCCTCAGCCCCGGTACCGCTCCACGAGCGCGCGCACGCGGGCGACGCCGTCGACGCTCTGCGCGCCGTACCAGCACAGGTCCTTGCCGCTCGTGCGCACGACGGCGCCGGCGCGGGCCGCCGGGATGTCGAGCGCGCGGAAGACGGCGGCGTCGTCCTCGCTGAACGGGTGAGGCTCGTCGGGCAGGAGCACCAGCTCGGGCGCCCGTGCGACGACCTCCTCCATCGTCACGCGCGGGTAGCGCACGTCGCGCCCCTCGGTCCGCGCGGCCGGCAGCGCCGGGCCCTGGCCCAGGTCGGCGGCCAGCGGGAAGCGCCGCTCGCGGTCGGCGAAGACGTTGTGCGCGCCGCAGACGGCGAGCATGTCGCTGATGAAGGTGTCGCCGTGGATCGTCATCAGCGGCGACATCCAGATGGGGCACAAGACGCGGACGGGGGCGCGCCCTTCTCTCGCGCGCTCGGCCTCCTTGAGCCCCGCGTACGCGCGTCGGAACAGGTCCCGGACGCTCGCGTCGCGCTCGACGCCGAAGACGCGCGCGAGGCGCGAGAGGTGCGACAGGCCGTCGATCACGCGCCGCGGGAACGCGACGTACACGCGCACGCCGCGCCGCGCGAGCTCCTCGAGGTCGCCGCGCGAGTTCTCCTCCTGGTTGACGAGCACCAGATCCGGGGCGAGATCGCAGACCGCGTCGATGCGCGGGTTCTTGGTGCCGCCCACGCTCGGCAGGGCGCGCACGACCGCGGCGGGCAGCTCGCAGTAGTCGGTGCGCCCGACCAGGGCGCCCGCGCACCCGAGCGCGGCCATGTTGAGCGTATCGCTCGGCACGAGCGACACGACGCGCGAGGGCGACCGCGCGAAGTCGAGGCCGCGCCCCCGGTCGTCTGTGATGCGCACGCGAGCCATCTAGTCGCCCCCCAGGTCCTCGACCTCGGGCGCGGGCGACGGCGGCGGCGGCCCCCCGTCGGCGTGCGGCCCCACGCGCGCCGCGCAGCGCGACCACGCGTGGTCGCCGCACTCC
>JAJYCT010000121.1 GCA_021778125.1 Myxococcales bacterium | reverse complement strand
TCATCCCGAAGCCACAGACCATCTGCCGGGCGAGCGCGGTGGCGCGCTGCAGGTCATCCTGCGCGCCGGTCGACGCGACGCCGCAAGCGATCTCCTCGGCCGCGCGCCCGCCGAGCATGACGACGAGACGGTCGCGCAGCTCGTCGGTCGTCATCAGGAAGCGCTCCTCGGTCGGGAGCTGCAACGTGGCGCCGAGCGCGCCGATCGACCGGGGGATGATGGTCACGCGGTGCACGGGATCGGCGTGCTCGACCGAGAGGGCGACGAGCGCGTGCCCCGCCTCGTGGAACGCGACGCGGCGCTTCTCGTCGTCGTTCATCACGCGGCCCTCCTTCTTGAGGCCGAGCTGAAGGCGATCGATCGCCTCCTCGAAATCGCGCATCGTGACGACCTTGTCGCCGCGGCGCACGCTGGCGAGGGCGGCCTCGTTGACCACGTTCGCGAGGTCGGCGCCCACCATGCCCGGCGTGCGCCGCGCCACGACGCCGACATCGACGTCGGGCCCGAGCTGGACGCGCCGCGCGTGGACGCGCAGGATCGCCTCGCGGCCGCGAACGTCGGGGCGGTCGACCACGATCTGCCGGTCGAAGCGCCCGGCGCGAAGCAGCGCCCGGTCGAGGATCTCGGGCCGGTTGGTCGCCGCCATGATCACGAGCCCCGAGCCCGACTCGAACCCGTCCATCTCGACGAGGAGCTGGTTGAGCGTCTGCTCGCGCTCCTCGTTCGCGGCGAACCCGGCGGCCCCCGCCCGCGTCTTGCCGATGGCGTCGAGCTCGTCGATGAAGATGATGCAGGGCGCGCGCTCCTTCGCCTGCTCGAACAGATCGCGCACGCGGCTCGCGCCGACGCCGACGAACATCTCCACGAACTCCGAGCCGCTCAGCGAGAAGAAGGGGACGCCGGACTCGCCCGCGACGGCCCGCGCGAGCAGCGTCTTGCCGGTCCCGGGCGCTCCGACCAGGAGCACGCCCTTGGGCACGTGCGCTCCGACGGCCCGGTACTTTCCCGGCTCGCGGAGGAAGTGCACGACCTCGAGCAGCTCGGCCTTGGCCTCTTCGACCCCGGCGACGTCATCGAACGTCACGGCCTGCTCGGCGCGCCGGTCGTAGAGCTTGGCCTTGCTGCGGCCGAAGGTCATCGGGCGTCCTCCTCCTCCTCCCCGCGCGCCGGCGCCGAGTGCGCTGCCGAGCAGCCAGAACACGAGCGGCAATGCGAGCAGCGGCAGCACGCCCCAGAGGATCGGCCCCCACGGTGACGGGTGCTGCTCCTGCCCCGAGACGACGACGTGCTGCTTCTGGAGTGCCTCGAGCAGCGGGCGCTCGTCCATGTTCGGGATGCGCTCCGCCACGACCCGCTCGGGAGCCTTGCCCTCTTCGCCGCGCACGAGCGCGACGATCGCGTCGGACTGCACCTGAGCCTCGGTCACGCGTCCCGCGTCCACGTCGCCGAGCAGCTCGGTGTACGTCACCCGCCGGGGCTCGGGGCCGCTCACCGCGCTGCGCATGAGCCAGAGCGCCACGAGCGTGCTCGCCAGGACGACGACGGGGACGCGAAAGCGACGCAGCGTGCTGGGCGCGCGGACGGGCATGCCCCATCCTGAAGCAGACGGCGGGCCACGTCCGGCGCGAGCGCTGCACGTCGCGGGGAGGGCCTCCTCGCGCCGCACGTGGCGCGCCGCGCTGCACTTCGTGCGCCGGCCTTCGCGTTCCGCGGCGTCCTCGTCGTCGCGCTCGGCGGGTATCCGGCGCACGGGGCCTCGAGGCTCGATCCCGGCGAGGCGCTGAGGTACGAGTGAGGAGCGTGACGCTGCGCTCCATCTTCGACGTGGCCCGCGAAGCCGGGCTTCAGGGCGAGCACGTCGTGCCGTGGGGGCGGCACGCGGCCAAGATCGCGCTCGAGGGCCTCGAGGGCGCGCCGTCGGGGGCGGGGCGCCTCCTGCTCGTGTCCGCGATCAACCCCACGCCGCCGGGCGAGGGGAAGACGACGGTCGCGGTCGCGCTGGCCATGGGCATGCGCCGCCTGGGGAAGCGGGCGCTCGTCGCGCTCCGCCAGCCGTCGCTCGGGCCCATCTTCGGCGCCAAAGGCGGGGCCACCGGGGGAGGGCGCGCCACTCTGGAGCCGAGCGACGATATCAACGTCCACTTCACCGGCGACGTGCACGCCGTCGGCGCGGCGCACAACCTGCTGTCGTCGCTCGTCGACAACGCGCTGCACTGGCAGGAGCGCTGGGACGGCGCGGAGCTCGACGGGCGCCGCGTCGCGTGGGGCCGCGTGCTCGACTCGGAGGACCGCTCGCTGCGGCGCTGCGTCGTCGGCCTCGGTGGGCCGACCGGCGGCGTCCCCCGCGAGGAGCACTTCGACATCACGGCCGCCAGCGAGGTGATGGCGGTCCTCGCCCTGGCGCGCGACCGCCCGGATCTGGAGCGCCGCCTCGCCCGGATCGTGGCCGCCTCGACGTCGGCGGGGCGATCGGTGACGGCGGCCGACCTCGGCGCCGCGAGGGCGATGGGCGCGCTGCTGCGCGACGCGCTCCTGCCGAATCTCGTCCAGACGGCCGAGGGCGGCCCGGCGCTCGTGCACGCGGGGCCGTTCGCGAACATCGCGCACGGCTGCAGCAGCGTGGTCGCCACGCGCCTCGCGATGCGCCTCGCCGATTTCGCCGTCACCGAGGCGGGCTTCGGCTTCGATCTGGGCGGCGAGAAGTTCCTCGATCTGAAGTGCCGCGCCGCGGGGATCTTTCCGCGGCTCGTCGTGCTGGTCGTCTCGGCGCGGGCGCTGCGCGTGCACGGGGGCCTCGACCACCTCGACAAGCACCTCGAGAGCGTCGCGGCCTTCGGGCTGCGCGCCGTGGTCGCGGTCAACGTGTTCGCGAGTGACACGGAGCACGAGGTCGCGGCGCTCGTCGGTGCGATCGAGGCGCGGGGCGTGCCGTGCGCGCGCTGCGACGGCTTCGCGCGCGGCGGGGAGGGGGCTCTCGACCTGGCGCGGCTCGTGGCCGCGGAGGCGGAGGCGACCGATGCGCACCCGCCCGAGCCGCGCTTCCTGGGCGATCCGGGGGCGCCGTTCCTCGAGCGCGCGCGGGCGGTGGCGCGGACCGTGTACGGCGCGCGCGACGTGGTGCTGACGGCGCGCGCCGCGGCGGACCTCGAGTGGGCCGCGTACGCGGGCTTCGGCCAGCTGCCGATCTGCTTCGCGAAGACGCACCTGTCCCTGTCGGACGATCCGGCGCGGCAGGGACGTCCGCGGGACTTCGACATCACGGTGCGCGACCTCCGCGTGGCCGCGGGCGCCGGGATGCTCGTCGCGCGCACGGGGGAGATCAGCACGATGCCGGGCCTGCCCAGGCACCCGGCCGCGCGCGGGCTGCACGTGGACGAGAGCGGGCGGATCGCAGGCGTGTAGCGGCCGGTCGCGCGCCCGGCGCGGCGTCGTGCTCGAGAGGGATCAGTCCCGGCGCGGCGTCTCGCGCGCGGGCTTGCGGCGGTCCATCTCGTCGTGCAAGCGGCGCAGGGCGTGGTCGAACGCGAGGTCGATCGACGCGTACAGGTCTTCGTGGGTTCGCCCCGCGTCGGGCGTCCGGTCGACCACGATCTCCGAGCCCGGGAACGCCACGTCGACGCGGACGCGGTAGTGCCGGCCGTGGCTCTTGTGGCGGTGCGGCGCCTCGAGCGCGACCCGGCACGACACGATGCGGTCGAACGTCGCGAGCTTCTCGGCGCGTCGCCGCACGTACTCCTCGAGGGTGTCGGTGCGTTCGATCCCGTGGAAGCTGATCTGGATGGGAATGTTCATGGATGACCCAAGCTCTTGATCTGCAACGGGCGCGCCCGCCGTCGGCGCTCTGCGGCTCCATGGATCGCGGCAGGCGCGGCGCAAGGGCTGCGCGACGCCGCAGGCCTGGCGGCTCAGCTCGGAAACCACAGCGTGAACGCGGCGCCCTCTCCGGGGGCGGTCTCGAGCGAGACCGTGCCGGCGTGGCGCTGCATCGCCGCGAAGACCATGGCGAGCCCCAAACCCGTGCCGTCGGGCCCCTTGGTCGTGAAGAAGGGCTCGAACACGCGCGCCTGCACCTCCGGCGGCATGCCGGGGCCCGTGTCGCGAACGGTCACGAAGACGCCGCCGTCGGCAGCGCCGGACGAGACGGTGATCGTGCCGCCACCGGGCAGAGCGTCGATGGCGTTGACGAGCAGGTTGACGAGGGCCGCGACGATCTCGTCGCCGCGCGCGACGACGGCGGGGGCCTGGTCCAGCTGCTCGACGATGCGGCAGAGAGCTCCGGCGCGCGACGACATGCGCGGCTTCGCGATCGCGATGGCCTCCTGGACGAGGGCGTTGAGGTCGACGCGCGCGCGCGGCGCCTCGGGCGACTGCCGGCTGAACGCACGCAGGCGCTCGAGCGTCTCGACCCCGCGGTGCACGATCCCGCGCAGCTCGTCGGCGCTCGTCTTGGCCGACTCGAGGCTCCCCCGGGCGACGGCGCGCTGGATGATCTGCGCATGAAGCGAGATCGGGTTCAGGATGTTCTTGAGGTCGTGCGAGACGCCCGCAGCCATCTGGCCGAGCGCGCGTAGCTTCTCGGTGCGGGCGAGCGCGTCTCGCGACGCGCGCAGCTCCGCGTTCACCTTGGCGAGGCTGGCGATCTCCGACGCGCGTCCGACGGCCACGGCCGCGAGGTCGGCGAGCCCCCCAGCGAGGGCGAGGTCGGCGTCGGTCGGGGCCGCGTCGCCGCGGAGGAAGAGCACCAGCGCTCCGAACAGGCCGCCGGTGCTCACCAGCGGGAGCGTGAACGCGCGGCCGAACGCGCCCTGGCTCGCGCGCAGGAGCGCGGGGCCGAGGTCGCCCGAGACCGCGTCCGCCTCGCCGGCCCACGCCGTGACCGAGTCCGGCACGGCGCGCGCCGCCGCCACGCGCAGCAGACCGTCCTCGGTCACCTCGACGATGACCGCGCCGTGCGCCCCGACGTCGCGGATCGCGGCGTCTGCCAGGAGCGGAAGGATCCCGTCACCGGTGCTTGCTTCCGCGGCCAGCCGACTGAAGCGAATGAGAGTACCGATTGCGTTCGACACGTCCCGCGCGGAGGATGATGTCTATGCTGCTGCAGTCGTCAAGAGCCAGGAAAGGACGGCGATGCCCCACCGCCACTACATGACCGCGCTGCGCCTCGACGAGAGCGAGATCCAGACACGGCGTTCGTACTTCGAGCTGGGTGACGACGACCTCGCGCGGCTGCGCACGCTGCATGGGCTCGCCGAGAAGCACACCGACGAGTTCATCGAGCGCTTCTACGAGCACCTGCTCCGCAGCGCCTCGACGCGGAAGTTCTTCCCGGACGACGCGACGATTGTGAGAGTGAAGCGAGCGCAGCGCCAGTACTTCCTCCAGCTCTTCGAGGGGCGGTGCGACCGGGAATACGTACAGCAGCGGGTGGCCGTGGGCGTCGCGCACGAGCACGTCGGCCTCGCGCCCACCTGGTACCTCGGCGCTTACCGCAAGTACCTGGCGCTGCTCCAGGTGCGGCTGTTCGACGATCTGCCCGCCGCCGAGGCGCAAGCGGCGTTCCTGTCGGTCCAGAAGATCGTCTTCTTCGACATGACGCTCGCGCTCGACACCTACATCGCCGCGCACCAGGAGACGCTCGCGCGCCACCAGGCCGCGCTGCGCGAGCTGTCCACGCCGGTCATCCGCGTGCACGACGGCGTCCTCTTGCTGCCGCTCGTCGGCGCCATCGACAGCGCCCGCGCGCAGCAGGTCATGGACACGGTCCTCCTGCGCGTCGCCGAGGAGAAGGCCAAGTGCATCATCGTCGACATCGCGGGCGTCCCCGTGGTCGACACGAAGGTCGCCGACAGCCTGGTCAAGACGACGGCCTCGGTGCGCCTGCTCGGCGCGCACACGATCCTGACGGGCATCAGCGCGCAGGTCGCGCGGACGATCGTGCACCTGGGCGTCGACGTCTCGACGATGCACACGCGCGCGCGGCTGCAGGAGGGCATCGAGCTGGCGCTCGACCTCGTGGGCAAGCGGATCGCGCCCGTGCGCGCCAAGCGGAGCTCGGGCGAATGACCATCCACGGCGTGATCCCGATCCTGAGGATGGGGGACATCCTGCTCACGACCGTGCACATCGAGCTGCACGACGCCGTGGCGGAGGGGTTCCAGGCCGACGTGCTCACGGCCATCGAGCAGCGGCGGGCGCGCGGCCTCATCGTCGACATCAGCGGCCTGGACGTCGTCGACTCGTACGTCGCGCGCATTCTCGCCGAGACCGGCCGCATGGCGCTGCTCATGGGGACGCAGACCGTACTGGTGGGCATGCGGCCGGAGGTGGCCGCGACGCTCGTGCGGATGGGCTACCGGATGGAGGGCGTGTACGCGGCGCTCGACCTCGACGAAGGGCTCGCGCTGCTCCGTCGGCTGGGACGCCGATGAACGTCGAGCCCGACGCGGTCGAATCGCTGAGCCGGCGCGAGATGCCGATCGGCTCCGAGGACGACGTCGTCGTCGTGCGCCGCGCCGTGCGGGCTCTGGCGCAGAAGCGCGGCTTCAACGCGTTCGCGAGCGCCGCGCTCACGACCGCGACGTCGGAGCTCACCCGCAACGTCTGGGTCCACGCGCGCAAGGGCATCGCGATCCTCGAGGAGGTGGCCGACGGCGGGCGCATCGGCGTCCGCGTGACGTTCGAGGATGAGGGCCCTGGCATCGTCGACCTCGAGCGGGCCCTCGCCGGCGGGTTCAGCACGGCGCGCACCATGGGGCTCGGCCTCTCGGGTAGCCGGCGGCTGGTCGACGCGTTTCGCATCGACTCGGCGGTCGGTCGGGGCACGACGGTGGAGATCGTGAAGTGGAAGGAGCCGTAGATCCCGTCGGCGAGTGGCTGGGCGGCGGCGCCGCCATCGACGTGATCGACACGGCCTCGGTCTCGCTCGTGCGCGAGCGCGTCCGCGCCGAGGGGGCTCGCGTCGGCCTGCCGGAGGTGGCGACCGCGGCCCTGGTCTCGGCGGCCAGCGAGCTCGCGCACAACCAGCTCGCGCACGCGCGGGGAGGGCGGATCCTCGTGCGCGAGCAGCGCCGGGGCGCGGTGCCCGGCGTCGAGGTCGTCGCGGCGGACGTGGGACCCGGCATCGAGGACGTCGCGGGGGCGCTCCGCGGGCGCGCCTCGCGGCCGGGCAGCCTCGGCGCGGGCCTCTCGGCGGTGCTCGAGCTCTCCGACGAGGTCGACGTGGACGTGCGCCTCGGGGAGGGCACGTGCGTGTCGGCGAGGAAGTTCGCCGCGATGGTGCCGTCCGGGCGGCGCGTCGGGGTCTTCGGGCGCCCGTTTCCCGGCGAGCCGGTGAGCGGCGACGACGGGGGCGTCGTCCGCAGCGGGGGCGCCATCGCCGTGGCGCTCGTCGACGGGCTGGGCCACGGACCGCTGGCGCGCGACGCCTCGAGCCGGGCGCGCCACGTGCTCGTGAGGCACCCTGACCTGCCGCCGTCCGAGCTGCTGTCCTTCTGCGACGTGGCCCTCCGGGGGACGCGGGGGGCGGTGATGGCGGCCGCCCAGGTCGACCCGAACGGACTCACGTTCGCCGCCGTCGGCGACGTCGGCGCGCACGTCTACGGGCCTCGGGGGTCGAAGCGCTTCGCTGCGACGTCCGCGATCCTGGGGACGCGCGGGGGCGCGCGGCGGGCGAGGGACGAGCGGCAGGAGCTCGAGGCGTGGGACGTCGTCGTGTTCTTCACCGACGGGGTGACGTCGCGACTGGACCTGGCCGGCGATCGCGAGCTGCTGCGCGAGCACCCGATCGTCGTGGCGGCGCACGTCGTCGAGCGCTTCGCCCGCCCGAACGACGACGTGCTGGTGATCGTGCTCGGCTAGGCTCGCGGGCGCCTAGCCCTCGAGGCCGCGCGGCCAGGTGGTCACGTGGGCGCGCATCTCGTCGCGGCTCGCGTCCAGGGGCCGCGTCGTGTCGAGGCGGAAGTGCTCGGAGGGCGGCAGCTCGGATACGGCCTCGAAGCGCGCGGCGAAATCGTCGAAGACCGCCGGCCGTCCGTCGCTCGGCCCCGGCGCTCTCGCGCGCTGCTCGAGGCGCGCGCGGCAGACGTCGGCGGGCGCCGCGCACTCCACGAAGCGGAAGCTCACGCGGTGGCGCGCCGCCAGCTCTCGCGCCCGCCTGCGCGACGTGACCGACCGGAACGACGCGTCGAGGACGACCGACCGACCCGAGCGCAGGACGATCTCTGCGCGCCGCAGGATCTCCTCGTACACGCGCTCGGTCACGCGCGGGTCGTAGGCGCCCGACCACATCGGATCGTGCAGCGGCCGGGTCTCGGCGACGCCGAGCAGGTGCTTGCGCGTCCGGTCGGCGTCCACGACGGGGCACGACAGCTCGCTCGACAGCGCGTCGGCGATCGTGCTCTTGCCCGAGGCGATGAGGCCGCCCACGCACACGAGCGTCGGGCGCACGAGCGGCGCGCGGGTCGTGGCGCGGGCAAGCAGGAAGAGCCTCCGCGCGTCGCGCGCCGCCTGCCTCCGGACCGCATCGGGGGCGCCGCGGTCCTGCGCGAGCAGAGCGGCGACCTTGCCCCGGACCCACGCGCGGTACCCCGCGTAGAAGTCCTCCACCGCGTAGAGATCGTAGTCGTCGGCGGCGCGCGCGTAGCGCCCCAGCCAGCGCTCGGCGAGATCCGCGCGCCCGTGCGCGGCCAGGTCCATCGCCAGGAACGCCACGTCCGCGGCCGCGTCGCTCACGCGGTAGCGCGGGTCGAACTCGATGCAGTCGATGATCCGTACGCCG
Organism: Myxococcales bacterium; assembly: GCA_021778125.1. GTDB lineage: Bacteria > Myxococcota_A > Polyangia > Polyangiales > Polyangiaceae > Palsa-1150. Next base: position 5,416 of record JAJYCT010000121.1, on the reverse strand, counting down.
TCGGGCTCGAGGTAGATGTGCTCGAGGCGCAGATCGCCGTGCCCGTCGCGTACGCGGCCCCCGTCGAGGCGGGCCCGCAGCAGCTCCGCGTGCTCGCGTACGAAGGCGAGCTGGCGCTGCTCCGCCTCCGCGGCGACCTCCGGCGGTACGAGGTCGGCCCCGAAGGCGCGCGTCTGATCGAAGTTCTCGCGGACGTTGCGCTCCACGGCCTGGGGCGACGCCCACCGCGAGGCGACCGCGGCGTCGACGCGGCAGCGCTCGTGGAACGAAGCGACGAGCGGTGCGAGGACGTCCACGTCCCGGGCGTCGAGGCGCCCCTCCGCGAGGCGCACGTCGGCCCGATCCTCGTCGCGCAGGCGCCTCATGCGTACGGCCCAGTCGACCCCGGGGCCTTCGGCGCCGATCGCGAGCGTGCCCCCCGGCCCGCTCACGATCGGCACGATCCCTCGGTACACGTCCGGCGACAGTCGTGCGTTCAGAACGACCTCGGCCTCGCACGCCGCGCGGCGGAGCGCGGGCGTGCCGAAATCGAGGAAGCCCAGACGCACGGGCTTCTTGATCTTGAAGACCTCCCTGTCGCCGCGCAGGATCCACGAGACGTGGGTCTGCAGGAGCTCGACCGCTGCCGGACGCGGCTCCGGCCAAGCCTCCGGGCGGAGCAGATCGTCGGGCAGCATGGGCGTCAGTGCTTGGGGCCCTGCTCGGTCCGGACGGCGATCTTCTTCGGCATCACCTCCGGGCGCTTGGGCAGGTTGACCGTCAGCACGCCCTGGTCGAGCGAAGCGATGAGCTTGTCGGTGTCCACCCCTTCGGGGAGCGTGAAGCTCCGGGAGAACGAGCCGTAGTTGCGCTCGTAGGTGTAGTACCGCTCGCCCTTGTCTTCCTTCTCCGACTCACGCTTGCCGCCGATGGTCAGGCGGTTGCCCGTGAGCGTGACCTCGAGCTCGCTCTCCTTGATGCCCGGGAGGTCGGCCTTGAAGATGTATCCCTCCTTCGTCTCCTTCACGTCGAACGCGGGCGCGAACGACAGCGCCCTCTCTTCGACGGGGAACGGCGCCATCTCGCGGAACGGATCCCACGAGAGCAGCGCTCGCATGGTCCGCCACGGATCCCAAGTCGCTTCGCTCGTCGGGAGGATGGCGGGCTTGTCTCCGTTCTTCTTGACCACGACGTTGCTCATGACCGATTTCCTTCCTGCCGCGTCCGTTCGCGGCCTCGAAAACTTAAGCACCCCGCGTGCCCGCGACAGGCCACGCGAGGGCGCGGGGGCGCCGGGCGCGTGGCGCTGCAGCGGGTGCGCCTGGCCGCACCGGGTGCGCACCGCGGGGCCGGGCCCCGGGCGGCGCAGGTGCATAGGAAAAATACGCCCTGCGTGTCTCGCACGCGCCGCTGCTCTCTCGTGCGCCCATCGAGACCGAGCCGGTGTATGTACGAAGGGGCGTGAGACTCGCCATCGTGACCGTCCTGGTCGTGCTGCTCGGCGCGACCTCCACCTCGACCGCTCTCGCCGACGCACGCGCCGAGGCCGCCGCGAAGGCCGCCGTGAAGAAGGCCGCGGCCGACTTCACGGCGCAGAACTTCGGCACCGGCACCCGCCGCCTGCAGAAGGCCGTGAAGGCGTGCGGCCCCGCCAAGTGTTCGGCGGCCACCCGCGCGGCGTTGCTCGCCGACCTCGGCGCCATGCAGCTCAAGAAGGGCAGCGCCGACGACGCGAAGGCGTCGTGGGCCGAGGCCGCCAAGCTTCGGCCGGGGCTCGCGCTCGCGGCGCCGTTCGACGTGGCCGAGGTGCACGCGGCGTTCGCTGCGGCCACGGCCGCCTCGGTCCCGGCGCCGAGCGGGGACTTCACGCACACGCCCCCCACGGAGGCGGCCGCCAACACCCCGCTGCCGATCTACGTCGAGGGCGGGAGCGACTCGATCGTGCGCGTCGTGGTCAAGTACCGCGGAGAGGGCGGGAGCTCGTGGAAGCGCATCGAGCTCAAGAAGCTCGACTCCGGCTGGGGAGGGCTCATCCCGTGCGGCGACGTCAGGAGCGGCGCCCTGCGCTACTACGTGCAGGGCCTCGACGACGCGAAGACGCCCGTCGCGAGCAACGGCGATCCGAAGCACCCGTACGTGGTGCAGATCCGGGACACGCTGACCGGGGCCGCGCCGCACCTTCCGGGCAAGCCGGCCCCCAAGTCCTGCTCCGAGTCGACCGACTGCCCTCCGGACTTCCCGGGGTGCTCCAAGTCGGGCGCGTCGGCCGGCGCGGACGGCGAGGACAGCGGCGAGGGCGAGAGCGGCGGCGAGGGGCGCGAGGGCGAGGAGGCCAGGCCGGCCGGCACGTTCAAGCGCTTCTGGGTCGGCGCGGGCACGGAGCTCGAGTTCATGTCGCTGCCGTCGGGCAACGACCTCTGCCTGCTGATCCCGCAGTACAACGCGCAGGGGCAGACCAACCCGAACGCGGCGCAGCCCGCCAACAGCGGGAACTTCTACTGCACGTCCCAGGGCGGGACCGACTTCCCCTCGCGCGCCGACCAGACCGCGAACAACGCGCTGTGCACGGCCGCCCAGGTCGCCAACGGGACCTGCCCCGCGGACGGGGGCGGGACGTCCGGCGGCGGGATCGTCCGCGGCGATCTGCGGCTCTACGTCTCGTTCGACTACGCCGTCACCGTGAACCTCATGGTGGGCGCGCGGCTCGGCGCGACGCTCTTCCCGTACCCGGGGCAGGCCGCGGTGAGCGACGGGCGGGCCTTCGGCTCCCGCTTCTACGGCGAGGCGCGCGGGACGTGGGTGTTCGGGCAGGACGCGCTGGCGACGACGGGGTTCAAGCCGCTGGCCTTCGGGGGCCTCGGCGTCGCCCAGTTCGACGGCCACACGTCGAGCAGCGTCCTGCTCAACCCGGGCGGCGGTCAGCCGCTCGTGACGGGGCCGGTCAACATCTGGCGGAACAACGGGCCGTTCTTCTTGACGCTCGGCGGCGGCGTTCGCTGGGCGGTCACCGACGCGCTCGCGTTCGTGGCGGGCGCGCGCGTCAACCTCTCCTTCGGCGCCAACGGGATGATCCCGACCTTCGGGCCGGAGCTCGAGGGTCAGGTCGGCTTCTAGGCGCCGCCAGGCGCCGCCAGGCGCCGCCGCGCTCACGCGAGCAGAAGCGCCGCCGACGCGAGCGCGCGCAGCGAGGCTTCGACCAGCGCGGCGCGGTCGCCGTCGCCGAGCGCCCCGACGGCGGCCGAGCCGGCCAGGGCCGCCGCGACGGCGTCGACCGGACGGCCGTCGAGGAGCGCGAGCACCTCGCGCAGCAGCGGGTCGTCGAGGCGCACCTCCTGGTGCCAGGCGTTGGTGATCGGCCCGCCGTGCGCGGCGTGCCAGCGGGCCACCGGGCAGGCCCTCGGCCGGGGCGACCGGGCGTCGCCCAGGGGTGGCTCGTGGGCGTGCAGATCGACCGCCCCGGTGGCCACGACCAGATCGAGGAGGTCGGCGCGGAGCGTCTCGACGGACGTCGGGTCGAGGCCCTGCGCGAGGTCGGGCCACGGCACCGAGCGCGGCGCGATCCGGGCGAGCGCGTGGAGAGTGCGCCGCAGGAGCGGCGCGTCGATCTGCGCGCTCTGGTCGGGGCCGTCGAAGCGCTCGCTGCGTGCCGCGGGCGCCTCCGGCGCGTGGGGGCGCAGGCGGCTCGACACGCGAAGCGAGCCGAGGGCGTCGGCGTGGAGCTCGGGCCTCCACCGAAAGCGGCGCGCCTGCGCGTCGCGGTCGCGGACGAGGAGCGCGCGCCGGAAGGCCGTGTTGCGCACGAAGTCGACGAGCTGCTGCGCCTCCACGGTGCCGAGCGAGGCGGCGCGCTCGCGCACGGCCTCCGGCAGCAGGGCGAGCGACGTCTCTGCCGGGATCGCGTCGCCGAGGTACGCGAGGCCCACCTCGCTCGCCTCGCCGAGCAAGTCGCGCACGAAGAGCGGGTGGTGCTCGTCCGCCAGGTACTCGTGCGTCGCGTAGGCAAGGTCGGTCTCCTGCAGGCGCGAGATGATCGCGTCGAGCCGGCGCCGGTAGTCGCCGAGCTCGGGGGAGACGGCGTCGCGCAGCCACGCGAGCGACGCGCGGGGCCCGTCGCTCGGGAACGCGCGCAGGAAGGCGCGGGCGGCGAGGCGGTCGTACCAGCCGGGCAGCACGTTGAAGCTCACGTACGCGATCCCGCCGGGGGCGAGCGCGTGCGCGGCGCCGAAGAGGAGCGCGCGCCGCGTCGCCGGCGAGATCCACGAGGCGAGCCCGTGGCACACGACGAAGTCGTAGTCCTCCGTCGGGACGAACGACGTCACGTCCGCGCGCTCGAAGCGGACGTTGCGTACGCCGGCCGCCGCGGCGAGGGCGCGCGCCTCGTCGATCTGGCGCTCGGAGCGGTCGACGCCGACCAGCGTCGCGCCCGGCAGCGACGACGCCATGGGCAGCAAGTTCCCGCCGCGCCCGCACCCGAGCTCCAGCACGCGCGCGCGGCCGAGCGCCGGGGGAACCCAGCCCGCGAGGCGCGCGACGGTGGCGAGGCGATCCGGGTGCGACTCGGCGTACGCGTGGTCCGTGTAGGGGAGGCGGTCGTACGGATCGCGGGTCGACACGGCAGGCTCTCCAGGGGTCAGCGCTCGAGGACCGTCGGACAGGTCGCCGTCACCGTGGCCCCCGTCCTCGCTTCGATCGTGGCGTGCTCCGGCTCCCCCCACGCGGCCAGGAGCGCAAAATGTTCGAACGCGCACGGCGTGATCACGGCCTCGTGCACGCCGAGTGCTCGCATCGTGGCTCCGCGAGCGAGCTGCGCGTCCCGCCGGTCGCCGTCGGTCGCCCCGGGGTAGGGGGACCACCCGACGTACGTCCACGCGGCGGCGAGCACGCCGAGGGCGGCTCCACCCGCCAGGCGGAGGCCTCGCGGCCACCGCCGCAGGGCCGACGCGTCTCCCGCCGCGAAGAGGGCGTCGACGCCCGCGGCCGTGAGCACCCAGGTGACGGCGACGAGGGCGCGCGCCGCGTGGTGCGTCGGCGCTCCGTCGCGGACGTCGCCCCAGACGAGGAACGCGACGATCGTCGCCGAGGCCCCGAGCGGCCAGGCCCACCGCGCCCGCAGCGGGGTCGACGCGAGGCCGATCGCCGCGATGACGCCGAGCGCCGTGGCCACGCGCGCGTCGCCCGCGAGCGCCGCCGGGTACTCGAGGAGCTTGTCGGCGAGGGGCTGGGCCGCCGCCCCGACCGCCTGCCGGAAGCGCGCCACGCGCCCCACGAAGTGCAGGGGCCCGTCGTGCGCGTGCGCGTTCCAGGCCATCCATGCGAGCGGGCCGGCGAGCGCGGTCCCCAGGGCGGCGAGCTCGCGGGGACGCCCCGGTCCGCGCGCCGCACGGACGCCGCACAGCGCCGCGAACGCGAGGCAGGCAGGCCAGGTCTCGTAGCGGGC
>JAJYCT010000546.1 GCA_021778125.1 Myxococcales bacterium | reverse complement strand
AGCGTGATTTCACGACGTCCCGGCGATCCATGATATGAATCGAGCAACATGGGAGTCGTCTGCCCACTGGCGATATGCCGGAGCGAATTTTCGCAACTCTCATCGGCCCTTGATCGAGTTGAAACACGCTCGGGTCCTCGGTCCTTCGCGCGACTACGAAGTGCCCTGCACGAACCCTGGAGCACCGGGACCTTGCCGATCGTCCTCGATTGGCTGGACCGCGCGCCTCTGCCGTCGCCGGAGGATGCGCCGTTCAGTGTACACGCGTTGACGAAGGTACTGGTGACTCGGACGAGGCCCACGTACGTGGCATCGCCTGTCGTCTCCGTCGGTCTCGCGTCGAGAAACTACGGCGTCTGGCCGCGCTCCTCGCCGGCAGGAGATGACCGCACCATCGTTGCTGTCGATGCTCACTGGCTTGCCGAGGAGGCCGAGGCACTGGGGCTGCAGGTGCCGACGCCGCTCGCGTTCCGCCCAGATCGCGTGGCCTGACGCCCCCACCCCCCTCAAGTGGCGCGCGTGCGGAACCTTGGCCGCTCGCAGCCCCGGTCTGCAAAATGGTCTGCACGATGGGCGAGGACGAGGCGGCACTCCCGACGCGAATCGCGACCGACGCTCTCACCATGGCGTCGTAGCTGCGTGAGGCCCCGGCTGAGCGAACCTCCCTGGCGCGCGCAACCTTCTCCAGGCCTCACGTCGTCGATCGGGAGTCTACCTGCGGTAGGCTTCGCGACGGTTCAGGACCCTCGAGACCAGGATCTTCTCAGCGGTGGTCTCGAAGAGCACCCGGTAGTCGCCCACGTGCAGGCGAAACACCCACGTCCCTCAAGCTTCTTCACGGTTCCGTGCCCCGTTTCCGCGAAGCGATCGACGGCCGAGATCACGCGCCGCGCCATCTCTTTCTTGAGCCTGCGCAAGTCGCTCTGTGCGGGACCGGACCACTCAGGGATGCGGCTCAAGGTCCAGATCGCGCAGGAGTTGGTCTGAACGGACTCCCTCGCCCCTTCGCAACGAACTCCGCCCCTCCTCCACGAGCCGTTCGTCCTCGATGGTGAACGGCTCATCGTCGACCGGGGCCGTCCTGAGGGCCGCAAGGACGGGGTCGACTTGACGCTCAAACGCCGCCCTGATGGCGGGGTCCATACGCAGCAGGACGTGGGCAGCTTGGGTGCTCAGATAGTCGAGCGCGGTCTGCCCCGCGTCCCGTCGCCCGAACTCACCCGTACCTTCAGCAAACCGCGCGAGCATCTCCACGCAGTCGGCGTCACGTCGGAGGCTTGCGCCCTGGATGGCCAAGTTCAGCAAGTTCATTGCATCGCCCGCCTCGACGTGGCGCACCGCCGCCTCGTACGCCCGCCCGGCCTCGACCATGTCCCCAAGCTGCACGTGGGCGTCTACCTCGTTGACCCAGAGGCGCACCCGAAGGGCCATTGGTGCCCCGCCGATGGCGCGCGCGCCGCAGCTCCCTGAGCGCCTCATCGGGCTTCTTTTGCAGCAGCAGGTCATAAGCGACGTTGTTGCGGTAGGAAGCGTTGCTTGGTTCGTAGGCGACTGCCTCGCGGTGCTCGGAGAGCGCCCGCTGGAGCTGACCAAGCTTCATGCGGCACGCCCCGAGCGCGTTATGGATTGCGCCGAGGCGCTCCTTGCGCGCGCCAGGCAGGGTCGCCTCCAGCTTCTGGACGAACCGCTGCCAGGTAAGCGGAGAAGTGTTCTCCGTGTAGCTGTCCAGCAGCGAGGCGACCTCGTTGAGGAGTCGATCGGCAGCCTGTTCGGCGACGGGCACGCTTCTAGACTAGTACCCCCTAGCCGATATCGCTTACGGGCTCTGCCATGACGCAAGAGACCCAGACGGCGGCGTCGAGTGCCGAGGCGACGTCCGTCGCCGACCTGCGCCGCCGCGGGCGCTCACCGGCGGTTAGTCAGCGCGTGAGCTTCAGTTGCCGAGGGTCAGGCTACGGACTGGCCTGCGCGTTGCCCTCCGCGCCGATCTGCAACCTGTTCTTCTGGGACGCGGGCATTCCGCCGGACGATGGAAGCCTGCCGATCATCGACGGAGGCGAGCCCTATCCGGTCGTCGATGGGGGCGGCACCCCGAGCCGGACCCCGAGCCATTGACGCCTCCGCCGTATGGGCGTCTTGTCCCGCTCGAAGGAGTCCCCGAACATGGCGACCAACGGCGCGAGCAAAAAGCCTCTCTCCACGCAGGCGACCGTCCTTGCCCTCCTCGCTGCCCTGGTGAGCGCCTGCTCGAACAGCTCGGGGAGCAGCCGTGGCAGTGATTCTGGACCTACAGGTTCCGCCGGCCAACCGTGCTCGCAGTACACGCTCTGCACGCAGAACGGGAACACGTTCACGTGCGACTGCGGTGGCGGCACCTCGCCAGCGTGCCCGTCCAACGTGAACCCCTCCGAGCCCTGTCAGGCCCCCTCCATCGCCGGGTGCATGGCCTGCTCGCAGGGAGCCACGCTCGGTTGCTCGTGCACCGACGCGGGTCCCGCCGCGGTCCCGGACGCCGGCCTCCTGCATTGGGAGTGCGTGGGCGGCGGACAGGCGTGCCGGTGAGACCGTCGAGCGTGCCCTCCCACGTCTCCGCGCTCGTCTCAGCGCCTTCGTCACCCGGCGGTCTTCAGGAAGAACGCGAGCCCGGCCAGAAAGAGCAGCACCCAGATCGCGATCTCGATCGTCTCGGTCATCGGCTGGATGCGGCGCAGCGCCCCCCCAGACGTGCACGACGACGTTGATGGCGACCGCCGTGAGCCAGTTGGTCGGCCAGTTCCAGTGGGGTTGAACGTCGAGATGGCCCCGGGCCGAAGGCCCGTTACGTCGGGTGATGCGTCCTTGCCGCCCGCGCCCCGCTTCGACAGACTACTCGCGCCGACGCCTCCCTGTGACCGCACACCCCAGACTTGTCTCCCGCACACCCCGGACTTGTGGCCCGACGATCCCGC
>JAJYCT010000545.1 GCA_021778125.1 Myxococcales bacterium | reverse complement strand
CGAGCTCGCGGCGGCGAAGGCCCAGGCCGACGCGGCCGACGCCCAGGTCGCGATCGTCGACGCGACGTCCAAGGGCGGCCTGTCGGCGGCCCGCGCGGCCCTCACGGGGTCGACGACCTCGGTCGCGAGCGCCGACGCGGCGATCGAGTCGGCGCGCGCGGCGCTGTCGCGGGCGCGGGCGCAGGCGGCCCAGGCGGACATCGACCTCACGCGGGCGCAGGCGCTCTTCCGCGACGGCGCGGTCCCCAAGGCCCAGCTCGACGGGGCCCAGTCGGCCGCCGACGCCGCGCACGCGGCGGTCGCGCAAGCCCAGGCGCAGGTGGCCGAGGCGGAGGACACCAAGCGGACGGCCGTCTCGCGGATCGCCGAGTCGGCCGCGCGGGTGCAGCAGAGCACCCCGGTCGGCGCGCAGCTCGCCTCGGCCCGTGCCAACGCCGAGCTGGCCCACGCCCGCGTGGCGGCGGCCGACGCGCAGCTCGCGCAGGCCAAGCTCCAGCTCTCGTACACGCGCATCACCGCGCCCGCCGACGGCGTCCTCTCGCGCCTCGCGATCCACGAGGGGCAGCTCGTGCAAGTCGGCCAGCAGGCCGTCTCGGTCGTGCCGAGCGCGACGTACGTCGTCGCGAACTTCAAGGAGACGCAGGTCGGCAGCATGCAGGTCGGGCAGCGCGCCGAGATCGCCATCGACTCGTACCCCGGGCGCACGTTCGAGGGGCGCGTGGAGAGCAGCTCGCCGGGGACCGGAGCGCGCTTCTCGATGCTTCCGCCCGACAACGCGTCGGGTAACTTCGTGAAGGTCGTGCAGCGCGTGCCTGTCAAGATCACCTGGTCGAACGTGCCGGCCGACGTGAAGCTCACCGCGGGGCTTTCCGCCGACGTGACCGTCTTCACGCGGTGAGGGCCGCCGGAGCCGTGCGCGTCAGGCGTCGCCGTCTTCGGTCGGCGACTCGGTGAAGCGATAGCCGACCCCGCGCACGGTCTCGATGTACCGCCCGGCGCCCTTGAGCTTCTCGCGCAGGCGCTTGACGTGCGTGTCCACGGTGCGCGTCGTGATGTCGGCCTCGATGCCCCAGATGTCGCTGAGCAGGACCGAGCGCGTCTGCACGCGGTTCTTGCGCTCGTAGAGCGTCAGGAGAAGCTTGAACTCGAGCGTCGTGAGCGCGAGCTCCACGCCCCCCACCCACGCGCGGTGCGCCGCGGGGTCGATGCGCAGGTCGCCGAACTCGATGAGGTCCGACGAGGGCGTATCCTTGCGCCGGAGCACGGCGCCGATGCGCAGCAGGAGCTCGCGCACGCTGAACGGCTTGACCACGTAGTCGTCCGCGCCGAGCTCGAAGCCGACGACACGGTCGATCTCCTCGCCCTTCGCTGTGACCATGATGACGCGGACGTCGCGCGTGACCGGATCCTTCTTGAGCGTCTTGCAGACGGCGGTGCCGGACATGTCCGGCAGCATCAGGTCGAGCAGGACCAGCTCGGGCTGCAGCTCGCGCGTCGCGCGGAGCCCCTCGGCACCCGTCGACACGAGCGTCACGCGGTGCCCCTCCTTGGTGAGGTTGTACTGGAGCACCTCCCGCAGATCCGCCTCGTCCTCGATGACCAGGATGCGCGCCACGGACGCTTCTTGTAGGCCACGTCTCGCCCGTCCGCTCGACGTTCGTGTGACGGTCGCGTGACCGGCCCCGGGGTCCGCGGCCCCCCACGACGAGCCGACCGCCGCACGAACATCCGTGCTGGCTGCAAAGTTTCGCCTTCATGAACGTCCCCGAGGCGTCGCAAGCCGATTTGGCCTGGCGGCTCGGTGGTAATGGCGCAAGGAGGTCGTCCTGCCCACGGTCACCGCCTGCCAGAGCAACACCGTGCCCGGGGGATCGATCAACATGCCCAAGAACGGCAGCGACGGCCTCTACGCGAGCATGCCGAACATCGGCGTCTCGACCGGCGGCGCCGACACGCTCGAGTGCCTGCTCACGCGCATCGGCATCGACGAGGCCGAGTACAGCGGCGACCCGAACGCGGCCTCGGCGCACGTCCACGTCTTCCAGGGCTCGGGCGGGAACGCCGCCAGCGGCTCCCCTTCGAGTCCGGCGTCTCTCTGGGACAGCAAGGCGGACCTCGAGCGCTACGACATCGTGATGCTCTCGTGCGAGGGCTCGCCGACGACGGGCGCGATCTCGCAGCCCCTCGCCGACTACGTCAGCGCCGGCGGTCGCGTATTCGCGGAGCACTACCACTACCAGTTCTTCGCCAACCAGCCGCAGTTCGCCAACACCGCGGACTGGTCGCAGGCGGGGAGCTACGCGTACAGCGGCGGGATCTCGGCCGCCGTGCAGACGACTCTGCTCAACGGCCAGCCGTTCCCCGAGGGCGTGGCGCTCCAGTCGTGGCTCACGAACGTGGGTGCGCTGTCGGGCGGCCTTCTGTCCATCGCGCAGCCGCGCTCGGACGCCGTCGTGAACGCCGGCAACGTCTCGACGCGCTGGCTCGAGTCGTCGGGCGTGAGCCCGGAGACGACGCAGTACTTCTCGTGGGACATGCCCTTCAGCCCGCCCGTGAGCGACGCCGGCGTGCCCGAGTACTGCGGGCGCGTCGTCTTCAGCGATCTGCACGTCTCGTCGGGCGGCGGCACGAACGACTACCTGTCGAGCCAGACGGTCCCCACCGGCTGCGACAGCACGGCCACGCTCCAGGCCGACGAGGACGCGCTCGAGTTCATCTTCTTCGATCTGTCGTCGTGCGTGACGCCGATCGGCTTCCCGCCGGTGCCCCCGCCGCCTCCGCCGATCGAGGCCGGCGCGCAGTAGCGCCTCTACTTCACGCCCACGCTCAGGGGGTTCTTCTTCGGGGCGGTGCGCGTCACCCGCGGCGGCGCGGCCGGCGTGCCGGACGACGCCGACGGAGAGGGCGCGAGGCTCGCGCCCCCATCGGCCGCCTCGCTCCCGGCGGGCG
>JAJYCT010000544.1 GCA_021778125.1 Myxococcales bacterium | reverse complement strand
CCTGGTCGTCACCTCGATGTCCGAGGCGGCGCGGGCGATCCTCGAGGGACTCATGGCGAGCAAGTACGAGTACCAGAGCGACTTTGCGAAGCGGTACGTGGCGCAGGGGCGGGCGGAGGGAAAGGCAGAAGGAAAGGCAGAGGGAAAGGCAGAAGGACGTGCGGAAGGAGAGGCGCGGGCGCTTCTCGCCGTGCTCGAGGCGCGCGGCCTCGCCGTGGCCGAGCCCCTTCGTCAGCGCATCGTCTCGTGCTCGGACCTGGCGAGGCTCGAGACCTGGCTCGCGCGCGCCGTCACCGCCACGAGCGCCTCCGAGGTGCTGGGCGAGTAGCGACGCGGCGCCGCGCGCACGGCCACGGGCGTCGAGCCGGCGTGCATGGCGTCGTGCTGGAACCTCGGCCACGCGGACGAGTCGGTCCGGGGCGTGAGCGGGGCCCATCTCGCTCGCCCCGCTCTCCGGCACGTGCCCTGTGCTTCTGCGTCTTGGGCAGAAGCACCCTGCGCACCGTCCTTCCGAAGCGTGACGGGTAGATCGCGCCCAGCGCGGGCGCTGCCCCGATCGGCTCGATGGCGGCGGCCATCTCCTCGTCGAAGAGGTCCGTCGAGACGGGGCGGTTGTTCATCCACCACGTCTTGCAGCGCTCGGCCTCCGAGAGTGCCCTCGGGGCAAGGCGCACCTTCATCGGAGAGCGCGCAGCCGGGCCAGCGCTTCATCAGCGTCGATGAGCTGGCCCTTGTTCATCTGCTCGATGCTCTCGCGGATCGACTCGTGCAAAGCAGCCCGCTCTTCGTCGCTCATGTCGTCGCCGTCCACGGGCTGCAAGTACACGACCTCGCCTTCGGGCAAGTCGGTGGGCTCATCGAGCACGAGGCGGCCGTTGTAGACGTGAGCTTTGAGCGGCTGCTGCATGGAGTTCACGTGTAGTTCTCCTCGCGCTCGGCGGCCACGGTCGCGTAGATGTGGTGGTCGACGCTCGTGACGTACACCGCGCCGCGGCAAGCGCCCCATGCGAGCCCCCGTGGGCATCGGGTGCTATCGTGTCATTCGATGGCTCCGTCCGACTTCAGCGCAGCGATTCGAGCACTCGACCACGAGGCCAAGCTGGCGTTGCTCGACGAGCTGTGGCGGGACTTGTCCGAGGAGGTTCAGCGGGCGCCCGTTCCGGACGACCATCGCGAGGAGCTGGATCGTCGCCTCGACCGCGCCGATGGCGAGGGTGACGGCGTCGCGTCCTGGGACGAGGTGCGTCGCAGGATCACCGGATCGCATCCGTGAAGGTTGTCGTTCGTTCCGAGGCGGAACGCGACATCGGTGAAGCCTACGGCTGGTACTCGGCGCATGCGCCCGAGGTCGCGACGGCGCTCCTCGACGCCATCGGCGCCGCGCTCGAGCGCCTCGCCGAGGCTCCGGCGTCCTTTCCGCTGTGTCATCGGGACGTGCGACGTCTCGTCATGCCGCGCTTTCCGTACGTCATCTACTTCCGGATCCGGCGCGACTGCGCGGAGGTGATCGGCGTGATGCACGGGCGACGAGCCCCTGCCACGTGGCGGTGCCGTACCTGAAGGCTGTCGGACCTGGCGCGCAAGCTCGCCGCGCTCGAGAAGCGCTACGACGCGCAGTTCCGCGTCGTGTTCGACGCGATCCGCGAGCTCATGGCGCCGCCGGCGGCCCCTCGTCCGCCGATCGGCTTTCGACCGTGAGCTCCGCGCATCCCCGCGCTGAGCGCGGCGCGCCGCCTCGACGATGAACAAGCCACGCTTTACCTTGACCTGGTCGTCACCTCGATGTCCGAGGCGGCGCGGGCGATCCTCGAGGGACTCATGGCGAGCAAGTACGAGTACCAGAGCGACTTTGCGAAGCGGTACGTCGCGCAGGGGCGGGCGGAGGGCTTGGCGGAGGGAAAGGCGCGGGCGCTCCTCGCCGTGCTCGAGGCGCGCGGCCTCGCCGTGTCCGAGCCCCTTCGCCAGCGCATCCTCTCGTGCTCGGACCTGGCGAGGCTCGACACCTGGCTCGCGCGCGCCGTCACCGCCACGAGCGCCTCCGAGGTGCTCGGCGAGTAGCGACGCGGCGCCGCGCGCACGGCCACGGGCGTCGAGCCGGTGTGCACGGCGTCGTGCTGGAACCTCGGCCACGAGGACACCGTACGTTGCGCGGGGGCGGGGACACGGCCCTGTCGCAGCACGGACGGGGCGCGCGTGCTACCTGGAGGAGCGAGGGTGAGCCGTGAGCAACCGAGCCGTCAGAGAGTCGCCGAACGACACGTGCGTGCCATGGCGTACCGGCGTAGCGACTTCAAGAACAAGGTCGAGTCGCCGCTCACGGGCGCGATCGTCGAGTTCTACAAGGCCCGCCTCGCTCGCAAGAACGGGCAAACCCGGTGGGTCGAGCCCTGGCTGAGCGAGGTCCGGCGCCTCGTGGGTACCGATCTCGTCGCCGAGCTCCTGCACCCGATCCGCGGTTTCACCGACCGTCGCAAGGGCGCCCTCCCGGGAGGGATTGCGATGCACGATCGATCCGAATCGAGCGCGGTCGCCCGCGCGCTGCGGCGTCTCGGGGTGGGCGCAGGCCTGCTGATCGCGCTGCCAGGGGCCGCCGCTGGATGTGTCGACCTCGAGACCGCCGTCACGGTCAGGGACCCCGCCCGCGTCGCGGTCCTCACGGCGGACGGCAAGGGGCTGGCCGCCGGGGCCACGGGCGAGGTGGCGCTCGCGCAGGGGGTGTTCGCGACGGGCACGAACACCGAGGCGGACTACAAGCTCTCCGCCGTGCGCCGGGTCGACAGCTCCACGCACCTTCGCTGGGACACGCGCCTGCCCATCCAGAACGGCGAGCGCATCCGCGTGCTGTCCCCCGCCGGGGTCATGACTCTCGACGAGGTTCATCTGGCGGACGTCGGGTCGCCGGACTTCGCGGGGGGGCTGCGCGCGCCGCTCTGCGCGACGCTCAGCGACACGGCCACGG
>JAJYCT010000543.1 GCA_021778125.1 Myxococcales bacterium | reverse complement strand
GCGACGCGCGGTCCCGCCCCCCGGCGAGGGCGCGCGTGCTCGGCTGCCCCGGCTGCGGCGCGCCGCTCGACGTCGTCGTCGCCGGCACGTGCGGCCACTGCAAGCGCGCCGTCACGGGCGGCGCCTTCGACTGGGTCGTCAGCGCCGCCCACATCGTCGAGAGCGACGAGCGCGGGCCCATGCTCACGACGCAGGTCGAGGAGCGGGGCACCGACCAGCCGACCGTCGTCGACCCCGAGAGCGCGGCGCGCTTCGCCGCGCTGCAGCGCCGGGATCCCAACGTCACTTGGCCCTCGCTCGAGGGGCGCGTAGCGCTCGTCTTCAACGAGTTCCAGGCGGCGTGGGCAGCGCGCGATCTGCTCCGGATGCGCCCGTATTTCACCGACGCGCTGTTCGACACGCAGCGCTACTGGATCGAGGCGTACCGCGCGCAGGGGCTACGCAACCTGATGGACGGCGCGCGCATCACCCGCCTGGAGCTCGCGCGGGTCGCGAGCGATCGCTGGTTCGACGCCGTGACCGTGCGCCTGTACGCGACGGGCAAGGACTACGTGGTGCGCGACGCGGACGGCCACGTCGTGAGCGGCAGCAAGACCCGCGAGCGCCCCTACAGCGAGTACTGGACGTTCATCCGGGGCGCCGCCCGCGCGGCTCCGACGCGCACGCGCCCCGAGTGCCCGAGCTGCGGCGCCCCGCTCGCCGTCGAGATGGCGGGCGAGTGCCGCTACTGCCGGGCGAAGGTGACGACGGGGGAGTTCGACTGGGTCCTCAGTCGCATCGAGCAGGACGAGGCCTACACGGGGTGACTTGGGGGCGGCGACGCGCGCGGCCCTACTTGCGCCACACGGTCGCCAGCCACGGCTGCTGCTCGCGCGGCAGGCCGGCGGGCCGGTAGTAGTGGTCGACCTCCGTGAACCCGGCCGCCGTCACGAACGCGCGCCAGTGCTCCAGGTCCCAGTGGCAGCCGTAGCGCTCCCCGCGCCACCCCTCCTCGTTGTCGCCCCGCGGGTTCGAGCAGAAGAGCACCCCGCGGGGCCGGAGCGCCGTCCAGAGCTCGCGCAGCACGCGCGGCAGCTCGCGCGACGGCACGTGGAACAGCGAGGCGTTGGCGAAGACGCCGTCGTAGCGCCCCTCGCCGAGCGACATCGCGAGGAAGTCCTGCTCGAGCACCGGGCAGCCCGAGTGCGCGCGCGCCATCTCGCAGAACGCGTGGCACCCCTCGAGTCCGACGGCCTCGTGCCCGAGCGAGCGGAAGTAGGCGAGGTCGCGGCCAGGGCCGCAGCCGAGATCGAGGAGCGTGAAGGGCCCCGCCCCCTCGAGCGCGCCGAGGAGCGCCGCGCGGTTCTGTGACACGTCGTGATCGCGAGTGCCCTGCCAGAACGCCTCGGCGTTCTTCTCGTAGTGGCCCAGGGTGCGGGACGACGGCTCGACCAGCTCGCGCATGGGTAGATCCTACTTTCCTTCCGGTCTTGCGGCAGGCGTTGAGGGCAAGACCCCCTTCTGGACCATGCGTGCGGATTTCCCGCACCGGGGCGTCCCTCGCGTGGAGACGATCGTCGGAAAGCGCCGTCGTCGCGGACGACAACGTTGCCGAGTGCCTGCCGGCGGCCTTTGTCGGCCGTGCCACCTGCAACGTGCCAGTTCGACGACATGCCCACGCGGAACAATCGCGGCCCATGATCGCGACTCGCGATCACGCGACGACTCCGTGAACGGGTACGCGTCAACGCCGTGCTCTACGCGACGTCGCGCGATTTCACTGCGGAGATCCGGCGACCTCCGGCACCCGCGCTCGGTCCCAGAGGTAAACGCCTCGATCGAGCGCATGTACGATCTGAAGGGCAAGAGATCCGAGAGGTGACAGGCGCTGCGCACGGGTACACGGCCGCCCTACTTGGGCCCTACATGATCGTCCGGCCGGCCTTGCGGTTGACCAGTGTGCGGAGCGCCGCCTGCTCGGCGTCCGAAAGGTGCCACTCGCCGACGTGTTGGAGTCGACGCTTCGCGAAGCGATGTCCGGCGTCGACGACGCCGGGCGTCGACCTGAACGCGAACCCCCCGCCGAACGCGGCCTCGCCCGTGAGGGCCATGACCTCCTGGAGATGCTTGCGGTCGATCGTCCCATCTGCGAGCACCCGGTACGGGAAACAGCCGACCCGGACGACCGCGACCGCCTTGCGGTGCTCGAGTTGCACCACCACCTCGGCGTAGCGAACGACCTGGTGATCGTTGGGCAAGAGCCCCCCGTCGGAGAAGAAGGCCTCCACCTGAGTGCGCGGGAGCGGATGCAGTTCGCCGGGCCGCGTGCGCAGGAAGTACCAGATGGCCAGGCCCATGACCCCGGGGAGGATCGATCACGATGGCGACGGTAGCGAGGACAAACATCGGGGACGCCGCCCGCGAAGGCCCGAGCGGAACGAGGACCCACACGGCCAGCTGCTGCTTCCGAACCACTGGACCTTGGGTGTGACGCTCTATCCTGCGGCGGCCTGATGCCGCTCGCGCGCGCGCTCGCCACACAAGCCGCCTCCGATCTCGACGCGTTCGAGACTCTCACTGCGACCACGCTTCCGACGTGTCACCGGCTGCACTACTTGCAGATGTGGCTCGAAAAGCTCTGCAAGGCGTATCTCTGGCTTCCGGACGGGGACGAGAATCTGAGGACGCTGCACAACGTCGTGGACAAGAGCCTCCCGTCGATCTGCTCCACCCACAGGTGGACGACAACGGTCGGCGTCCCGACAACGTCGAGTATCCGTGGATCGCCGCCGGTGGGACCGCGACGGCGCTCAATGGGGCTGCGCTTCGTGCCGGGGGGATGACGCGCGGGGGAGCGCTCCCTCGCGCGACGAAGCGCTCCCTCGCGCCGAAATGTTCTCCCGTGCGGCGAAATCTTCTCCCGTGCGCGACAAAACCTCTCCCGTGCGACAAAAAGTGTCCCCATGCGCGAGAAACCGTTCC
>JAJYCT010000542.1 GCA_021778125.1 Myxococcales bacterium | reverse complement strand
CCGTCGTCGCCGGTCGCGGCGCCGCCGTCGTCGCCCACGCCGAGGCTCGCGTCCCGGCCGCCGCTCGAGGCGTCGGCGGCTCCGCTCGCGCTCGCGTCGGCCGGACCCCCCGCGTCGGCCGGCGCGACATCGGCGAGCCACGGCGCGACGCACTCGCCTTTCGACTCCCGGCACCCGCACTCGGCCGGGCACGTCGCGCCGCACGGCCCCGGCGCCACCGCGCCGTAGTTGCCCGCCTGCAGCGCGATGAGGCCGGCCGCCGGCCTGCCGTTGGCGGCGATGGCGCAGTGGGCGGTCGCGATCGCGTCGATGTGCGCCTCGCTGCATGTGTACGACGGGTTTGGATCGCCGGTCACGCCGTCCCACTGCCCGGCGCACGCGGGCCACGCCTTGCCGGCCGCGTAGCCCGGCGCGGGCGTCTGCAGGATCGGCAGGACCGACTGGCCGGCCCCGAGGCTCAGGTACGCGGCCACGTACTCGCTGCGCCGCTGGTCGGGGTTGGCCCCGCCCGTCGCGACGGCGTCCCACTGCACGCCGTCGCCCCGCACGTAGCCGAAGATGCGCGCGAAGCCGTGGTACCCGTCGCCCATCGCGGGTAGCGTGAAGACGCCGTCGAACATCTGCACGCGCGAGTCCTCGCTGTCGCCGCCGGGCCAGAAGCGCGCCTTCTGCGCGGGCGACGCGGCGATGAGGTTGGCGTCGCCGAGCGCCTGGCCGAGCGTCCCCATGATCCGCCAGTCCATCTCGTTGGGGAACCCGCTCACGTGGTCGGCCCAGTAGTCCGTGGGCCACCCACCGGTCGTCAGGCCGGTCCAGTCGTTGATGGCCTCGTGCAGCGCGAGCAGGTACCCGTAGAAGCCGGCCACGCCGTAGGCGGCGCTGGTGAAGGCATCGCCCGTCACGCCGTCGCCGAACGTGCCGCAGTCCGTCCCCGTGTGCGCGCCGCCGTTCGGGGGCCACTCGACGTCGAACTCGAACGTGGCCGGCGCCGGCACGGCGAAGAGCGTCTCGAGCTCGCCGACCACCTCGTCGCCGTAGGGGCAGAAGGCCTGCGGCAGCGTCCCGGCGGGCGCGCCGTCCTGCACGCACCACAGCGCTCGGGTCCCCGAGCACTGCGCGGTGAACCCCGGGCAGCAGGCCGCCAGCGCCTCGCCCCCGCGCCCCGCGAGCGTTAGCCCGAGCGCCACCGCCGCGCCCTTCACGATCGTCGTTTGGTGCATGTCCGTCTCCTTTTTCCCGACCGGTCTCGGTCCTTCGCCTCGCGCGCCGCCTCACCACCCCGTGTCGCCGCCCTGCCGCGTGAACGTCCACGCCGACGGCGCGCCGTTGCGCAGCCCGCCCGAGGCGGCGCCGCTCACGACGACGTTCGCGGCAGTCGCCGAACCACTCGCCGATGCGGCGACCTCGATCCCGTACGTCCCGGCGCCCGTGACCGTGACGCCCGAGAGGCTCACGCCGTCGAGCGCGTCGCTGGGCCCCACGAAGAGCAGGCCCGCGTACGTGGGGTCCACGAGGTCCACGTCGGCGATGGTTACGCCCGTCACCGGTGGCGCCGGGTCGTGGCCGCTCACCGACAGCGCCCCCCACGCCTGCCCGAACATCAGCCCTCCCGAGCGGACGACCGTGTCGCGCGCGACGCTCGTCGTGCCGGCGAACGGGTGCGCGTCGAACTCCTGGTCGACGAAGATCCCCGGGTAGGTCACGACGTCGGCGCACACGTCGTCGGTGACGGCGTTGCCCGTGCCCCCGTAGATCGCGAAGCAGCTTGCGCGCCACGGGACCTGCACGGTGTCGAAGCGGAAGACGTTGCCCGTGTTGGGCGGATCGCCGGCCCCGGCGAACGCCCACGACGCGAAGGCGTCGTCGCCGGTGTTGCGCGCGCTCGACTGCTCGACGGTCGACTGGCTGGTGCCGTTGCAGAGGTTGACGCCGTCGGCGAACGTGTCGCGGACGCGCGCGCCGCTGACGACCAGCCCGGTGGTCGGCGCGTTGCCGTTGGTGCCGATCCACGCGCCCGTCGTGAAGTGCTCGATCCACACGCGGTCGAGGCGTGAGCCGGCGCCGAAGTCGCCGCTCACCCCCGCGACGCTGGCGGAGTCGTCGCGCAGCGTCGTGTCGCCGAGCAGCGCGAGGTCCGACAGGCGGCAGGCCGCGCCGCCGCAGACGAAGCGCGCCGAGGGGCCCGCGATCGTCGAGCGCCACATCCCCGCGCCGCGGACGGCGACGTTGCGCACGTCGAGCACGGTCGACGCGTCGAGGTACCTGCCCGGCGGCAGCCAGACGTTCACGCCCCTGGCCTGCGCGTCGGCGATGGCGCTCTGCAGCGCCTGCCCGTCGTCGGTCACGCCGTCGCCCCTGGCGCCGTACGAGGCGACCGAGACGGTCCCGGCGGGCTGCGCGCCCGCTGGGGGGACCTCCTCGAGGTCGACGAGGTCGACGACGTAGTACGGCGCGGTGTCCGTTGCGTCGACCTGGAGCGCGACGGTCGACCCGGGCGCGACGTCCGACGGCAGGAGCGCGCGCACCTCGTCGTAGAAGTGCCGCGCAAACCCGTCGCCTGGGACGTTCGTCGTCGCGTCGGTTGCCTGCGGATCGCCGTAGGCCCACGCGTAGCGCGAGGTGAGCGCGAGGCTCGCCACGCGCGCGCCGTCGACGTACAGGCCGAGCGTCGCCTGAAGGCCCGCGCCGTCGGGCGAGTCGGGCAGGACGTAGCGCACGACGATCGCGTTGGCGGTGGCGGTCGTCGTGAAGCGCACGGACTGCCCAGGGGCGTCGAGCCTGACGGCCTGCCGGCCCGACGACTCGCCCGCGATGGCCTGAAAGACGTCGGGATCGTCGACCGAGCGGCTCGGGCCCAGCCGCGTGCCGTTCGTCGCAGCGCTCTCCGCCTCGAGCTCGATGTACGGGAGCGTGGCGCCGCGTGAGTTCGGGGCGGCGGCGTCGGCGTGCGCGCCCCCGTCGCC
>JAJYCT010000541.1 GCA_021778125.1 Myxococcales bacterium | reverse complement strand
GGCGGGCCCGCGTCGGTCGTCGCCGCGGCGCCATGACGGCACGCGGCCAGAGCCAGGAGCCACGCCCACCTTCGCACGGGCGCCACGTCTAGTGCGGCGCGCGCGATTGTCGAAGCGAATCGTGCGCGGGCGCGCGCCCGCCGGGCCGGAGGGGCGCCGCGCACAAGCCGTTCCGTACCGCCTGGCCGTGTGCCGGACGACATGAACCCCTAGCCAAAGGCTAGGTGGGGAGCTTCGACCGCGCTTAAGGCTTCCGGGTGATCCGCGCCCTCGCGGGCGTGGCCCGGCGTGCGCACCGAGCGATCGTCGCCCCCCTGGTTCGTGCTTGTTCGGGATCCATGTGATCGCCGGCATTCACGAACCGGGCAGAGGGAACGTGCTCTCAACATAACATCGGGCCCCCCTCGGTCAACGCGCGCGCGGCCGGGCGGGCGCGCAAAACGCGCCGGAAAGTAGGCCCGGCGCGCGCGGTCGTGCCTACATCGGGCCCGCGACCATGCACGATCGAGCCGCCACGAGCGCGCCGCAGCCCGGACCGACCGGCGCCACCGCCCTCGCGGGCCGGGCGGGCCACGGCCTCGCCGGCGTGCGCTTCGCCACCGAGGACGAGCGCGACGGGGCGTCGGTCCAGCTCGAGCGCGCCGGGATGGTGCTCGTCGAGCTCGAGGGCATCGGCCCCTCGGCGCGCGGGCGGCTGCGCGAGGTGCTCGACGACGCGATCGAGCGGCGGCTGTCGGCGCGCGGCGCGGCGGCGCCCGGGATCACCTCGGGCAGCGGGGCGGACACGACGCTCGGCGATCAGCTGTTCCGCGCGCGGCGCGCGGGCGCGAGCGGCATCGCGCTCGTGCTCGGGCCGCTGCGCGCGGCGACCGGGGCGCTGGGCGCGCTCGAGCCGGAGGACTGCGCGACGCTGCGGTTCCTGGCGGCGGCGGCGCGCGAGCGGCCGCTGGCGCTCGTGCTCGACGCGCGCGACGGGGCGACGGGCGGGTACGGGGATCCGGTCCCGCTGCGCGAGCTCGTGGCGGCGACCCCGACCCCGACCCCGACCCCGACCGATCCGGATCCCGGGCCCGATCCCCTCGTCCGTCACACGGCGGGGGCGTCGGTCGTGGAGCGCGACGAGCGCTGGCGGGCCTGGACGCTGCAGCTCGCGGCGGCGCGCGGGCCGCAGCCGCTGTCGGTGCTCGAGCGCCTCTTCGCCGAGAGCTACATGCCGCTGGCCAACGCGCTGGCCGGCGGCCTGGACGATCCGCGCGCGCGCGCGGCGCACGACGAGTTCCAGGCGACCTTCTCGAAGGGGTACCGCGAGGCCGCCGCGACGTTCTCGGCGACCAGCAAGCGCCCTCGCATGGTCTTCGACGCGCACGATCTGGCCGCGCGCATCGGGCGCCTGCACGGAGCGCGCGCGGTGCGCGTGCTGCTCGTCGACGCGATGCGCTGGGACGTGAGCCGGCGCGTCGAGGAGCGCCTGGTGGCGATGCTGGGCGCGCGCGCGTCGCTGACCGACGAGCTGCTGCTCTGGAGCGCGCTGCCCACCACGACGCTGCGCCAGCTCGAGACGATCGCGCGCGGGACCGAGGCGCTGCGCGCCCCCGCGACGCTCGAGGAGGAGCCCGAGGCGGCGCGCGGGCGCACGGCGGAGTACGTGCGGCGCATGCGCGTCGGGCCGCGCGAGATCCACAAGCTCGACGTCGTCGAGGCGCGCCTGCGGACGCTGCCGGGCCCGATCCTGCCGCACCTGGACGCGATCGCCGACTCGGCCGCCGAGGCGATCGCGCGCCACGCCGAGGCGCTCGCGCCGCGGACGCTGCTGCTGGTGACGGGCGATCACGGCTTCACGATCGACCGGCGCGGGGCGGCGCGTCAGGGCGGAGCGTCCCCCGAGGAGGTGCTCTGCGGGGCGTTCGCGCTGCTGGTCGGCGACGTCCACTGAGCGGGGTCGCCGAGCGCCGCGTCGGGATCGTCGAAGATGGCCTGGAAGCGCCGGGACATGACGCCGGCGTGGTAGCCGTCCATGACGCGGTGGTCGAAGGCCACGCCGATCTTGACGCGCCGGCGCACCACGACGGCGTCGCCCGCGACGGTCGGCGCCGGGCGCACCGCGCCGACGGTCAGGCAGAGGGGCGTGCGCGCGTACGGGATGAGCGGGGCCCACGCCATCTCGATGCCGAACGTGCCGACGTTGGTGACCATGCACGAGCCGAAGGGGTCGAACGGGATGCCCAGCGCGCCGAGGTTCATCCCGAGGTCGAACGAGAGGAACGCGCCGAGGCGCGCCACCGCGCCGCGCAGCAGCGACGGCACGCCGCCCATGCGCTTGCCGGCGCGCACCGTCGGGTCCGCGCCGCCCGTGCGGATGGCCTCGGCCCGCTCCCGCAGCTCCCGGGCGATCTCGGCGACGCCCTTGGCGTCCGCGCGCGCCACCTTCGCGCCGGCCAGGTTGGCGTCCTTGCGCGTCCGGCCCTCGCCCGCGCCGGCCGCCTTCTCCTCGGCGTCGAAGAACGCGACCTGGAAGAACACGTCGACGGTCTCGCGCAGGCGCAGGCGCCCCATCGACGCGAACCCGTTGGTCTCGGGCGCCGACGCGATCGCGAGGGCGATGGCCCGGCCGACGACGTGCGTGAGCGTGATCTTCTCGCCCGACGCCGCGCGCGCCCGCTCGACCCAGCCGAGCACCGCCTCGCAGTCCAGATCGAGGACGCCGTAGGCGGCGGGGCTGGAGGGCGCGCTCCAGGTCGACAGGGCGAGCTTGCGCCACGCGGGCAGGCGGTCGGGAGCGTGGAAGCGGGCCATGGGGCGATCCTACGCGCGAGGCCCCCGCGGCGGCGCGCCGTTCGCTACGCTGTCGGCCTCCGGTCATGACCGCCCCCTCCCCGCTGCTCGCCCGCTGGCTCGCGCGCGCCGCCGACCCCCGCCCCGCGGTGCTCGACGCCGGCGGCGCGACGTCGTACCGCGACCTCGTCG
>JAJYCT010000120.1 GCA_021778125.1 Myxococcales bacterium | reverse complement strand
CGCCATCATCGTCGGCATGGCGAGGAAGAACGAAAACTCCGCCGCTGCGCGGCGATCCAAGCCAAGCGCCAAGCCGCCAAAAATCGTCGCGCCCGAACGCGACACACCGGGGATCAGGGCTAGCGTTTGAAATGCGCCTACGCCAATCGCGCGCCAGATCGGCGTCTCCGCTGCATCTTTCACTTCAACTTTCGGCGGCCACTTCTCGATCGCCAGCATCGCGAAGCCGCCAAGGATCAGCGCCCATGCGATGAGATCGAGCCGCAGATAAAGTTCGTTGCGCACATAGCTGTTCGCCAGCAGCCCAATGAACGCCGCCGGCAGGAACGAGGGGCCCCGCCGCGCGGCGGCGTCGGCCTCGGCCCGCGCCAGCTCGTCGCGCGCGGCGCGCGTGATCGACGCGGGGTCCTCGAGCAGGACCACCGCGTCGTCCGGGACATACTCGAGCAGCGACTCGAGCTCCTCGTAGTAGGCCGGCAGGTACCCCTCGGCGCCGAAGAACGCGCGACCGTTCACCACGTCGTCGACGAGCGCCCGCGTCTTGGTCGTGGGCCAGTCGATCATCTCGGCGAGCTGCGTCAGCCGCTCGCGCGACCGGGCCGCGGTCCGCGCGTCGAGGATGGCCTCGCGGACGGGAGGGAGCCAGAGCTGGCCGATGCCGGGCGCGTCCTTCTTCGTGGTCTGTGAGACGGGGTCGAACGCCTTCATCGACAAGACCAGATTGCCGTAGAGCTCGACGCGCACCGGCGCCTCACTCGACGGCGGCCACACGTCGAGCAGCGCCCCGCGAACGGCGAAGCTGCCGGGGTCCTCGACGACGGGCACGCGCAGGTACCCCGCCTCGGACAGCGAGCGCACGAGCGCGTCGCGATCGATCTCCTCCTCCGCGACGATCCGGTCGGCGCGACGCGAGAGCTCCTTGCGCGGGACGACCTTGCGCACGAGCGCGCTCGCCGGGACGACCAGGACGCTCCAGGGTCGCTCGTGGGCGAGGTGGAACAGGGTGGCCATGCGCGCCATGGCGGCGCGGCGGTCGGGGTTGACCTCGGCGTACGGGGACGACTCGGGAGCCGAGTAGAGCAGGACCTCCCCCTCCCCCGTGTCCTCGGCGTCGTCGTCGGGCGCGCCGCGCGCAAGGAAGCCGACGTCCTCGGCCGCGCGCCGGGCGGCGTCGAGATCCGCCGTGACGACGACGACGCGCCGACCGGCGCGTGCGATGGCGGCCGCCAGCGCCGCCCCCGCCGACCCGACCACGCCCGAGACGTCGACGCGGCCCGTGGCAACCTGCGCGACGCGCGCGACGACGTCCCGGACCCGCGTCGCCGTCACCCCCTCGGGTGGGAGCAGCGCCGGCAGCGGCTCGGTTGCCCCGGGCGGAGGCGGCGGCGCAAGGTCCGTCGCCGAGAGGCCCGTGCGCTCCTCGAGCGTGGACGTGAGGGGCGTGGGGTCCGACATCGGGGACGGTCCCGGGTTAGGTAGAGCGCGCGCGTCAGCCACGCAAGGCGGGTACCTAGACGCCCGCGCCGCCGTCCCGGCTCAGCCCGCGCAGCGCCGCCGGCACGACCACCAGCGCGGCCGCCAGACCGGCCAGCACGCCGATGGCGCCGACCGCGCCCAGATCTCGCAGCCCCTGGCACCGGCACGCCAGAAGCGCCAGGAACCCCGCCGCGGTCGTCAGGGCGGTGGCGACGACGAGCGGCGCCTGCGCGCGCAGGGCGTCCTCGATCGAGCGCTCGCGCGCCGCGGCGAGCAGGAACATCGACTCGTCGATCGTCACGCCGAACAGCACCGGCAGCACGAGCGCGTCGTACACGTGCCAGCGCACCGCGAGCACCCGCATCGCAACGCCGACGACGGCCATCTCGCAGGCCAGCGTCGCGAGGGCGACGAGCGCGTATCTCGCGCTGCGCAGGGCGACTCGCATGGCGAGCCCGACGATGGCGATCGCGACGGCGCCGACCAACCACAGGTCGCGCTCCAGGACGTCGTGGAGCGCCCGCTCGATGGCGTCGAGGCCCGTGACGACCGACGCCGGGTCCGCGGAGGCGACGGCCGCGCGCAGGCGCGCCTCCGCGGCCGGCCCTGCCGCCGGGAGCACGTACGTGGCCACCAGGGTCTCGGCTCCGTCGTGGCGCAGGTGGCGCCCGAGGAGCCACGGGAGCAGGTCGCCGCCGCTCGAGGGCTCGGTCGATGGCAGGTCGCGCGTCGGGTGGGAGAACGCCTCGAGGGCCGGCGCGCAGGCGCGCAGGTCGAAACCCGCCTCGCGCAGCGCCTGCTCGAGCGCCGGACGGCGTCCGGGCAGGTCGAGGGCGTCGCGCTCGTCGAGGCGGGCGCGCACGGTGGCCTCCGACGGCGCGAACGTCGCGAGGGCGTCGACCCCCTCGACCGCCCCTTGGCGGACCAGGTCGTCGAGGGCGCCGGCGAGCCGATCCGCGCGCTGGCGGGCGCGCTGCTCGTCGACGTCGGCGGTCAGGACGATCCGCTCCAGCCCGCGCCCCCCGAAGAGCGCACGCACGTGCTCCTCGGCGACGAGCGACGGCAGGCCCCGCGGCGTCATGGCGACGAGCGCGTCGGCCGGCCGGGGCCAGCCCGCGAGCAGCAGCCCTCCGAGAGGCAGCGCGCAGACCGCCGCCGCGAGCAGCGCCCGCCTTCGCGTCGCCGTCAGGCCGACCACGACGTCGACCCAGCGAGCGCGCGCCTCCGGGGGGACGTCGCGCCGCTCGAGCCACGCGCCGACCTCCGGAGTCACGAGCAGGATGGCGACGGCCGTGAGGAGCTCGCCGGCGGCGCACAGCAGGCCGAGCTCGCGCATGGCGCGAAGCTCCCCGAGCGCGAGCGAAGCGAACGCCGCCGCCGCCACGAGGGCCGCCGTCAGCGTGGGCTGCCCGACGGCCCGACGCGCCGCGTGCGCGGCCTCGTGCGGCGGGAACCCCTGGCGCCGGGCGTCGAGCAGCGCGCCGTACACGTGCACTCCTGTGTCGACCCCGACGCCGACGACGACCGCCGCGAACGCGATCGCCACGGCGTCGAGCCCCTGCGGCACGAGGGCCGCCAGGCCCGTGGTCCAGAGCGTCCCGAGCGCCAGAGGGGGCAGCACGGCGACGAGCGCGCGCGCACGCCGGAACGTGACGACGAAGGCGAGCGCCGCCAGGACCAGCGACAGGCCCCCGCTCACGGCCAGGTCGCGCTTGAGCGTCTGCTCGATGTCGCGTGCGATCGCGTGCCCCCCCGTCAGCTCGGCCGCCACGCCGGGCCGGGCGACAGCGGCGAAAACGCGCTCGACGTCCTCCACGAGCGCGCGCGCCGCCTCCGACTCGAACGCGCTGCCCTTCGGCTGCGCCACGACGAGGCGCGCGCGCCCCTCGTCGGCCGAGAACGCCGAGCCCGGGGCCGCCGAGAGGCCCGAGAGGAGGTCCGGGGGCCGCTCCTCCCAGGGGACCTGCGCCAGGCGGAGGGGATCGCGCGCCAGCCACTCCAGGATCCGGGCGTCGAGCGCCGGGGCGAGCAGGAGATCGCGCGTCCCCGCGAGGCGCTCGCGCATTCCCTCGGGGGTGACGATGGCGGCGAGGCGCGCGCGCGCCGTCTTGCCCGCGACGGCCCACGCGAGCGTCGGGTCGCGGGGCGGCGCGAGCGCGGGAGCGCGGTCCAGGACGCGCTCGACGGAGGGGGCGTGCCGGAGTCCCTCGGCGATGGCGTCGGCCGCTGCGGCGACATCGTCGGCGCTCGCCCCTCGCACCAGAACCACCGCGGGATCGCGCCCCCCGAACACGCGCGTCCACCGGCCGAGAGCCCGTGCGTCGCCCGACGAGGGGAAGAGCGCCGACATGTCCGCCGACAGCCGCAGGTGCGACGCGGTGAGCCACGCGCTGACGACCGTCACGACGACCACGGCGACCCGCCCCCAGGTGCGCCGGCTCATGAGCGGACGCTCGAAGGGTCCGCCTCGACGCCCGCCTCCTTGCGGACGTAGACACGCAGGCGCGTGACACGGCGGCGGCTGATCCCCGTGACCTCGGCGACGGCGTTCCTGGGCAGCTCGATCCGGTCCCCGGCCCGCGGGAGCCGGCCGAGCATCTCCACGACGAGGGCCCCCACCGACTCGCCGAGGTCGACCTCCGGCACCTGGACGCCGATCGCACGCAGCTCCTCCATGCCCGCCCGACCGTCGACGTCCCAGAGGTCCTCGGCGCCGGGGACCTTGACCACCTTCTGCGGCTCCTCGTCGAACTCGTCGCGGATCTCGCCGACGATCTCCTCGAGCAGGTCCTCCATCGTGACGATCCCGCTCGTGCCGCCGTACTCGTCGACGACGACGGCGATGGGCACCTGCCTGCGCTGCATGTCGCGCATGACATCGACGCCGCTCTGGACCTCGGAGACGAAGAGGACGTCTCGCCGCAGTCCCTTGAGGTCCGGCATCGTCCGGGCGTCCGGGTGCAGGAGAAAGTCCTTCGCGTACAGGTAGCCGACCACCTCGTCGAGCGAGCGGCCGTTCGTGAGCAAGAAGCGCGAGAACTGGTGCGCGGTGACGAACGCGTGGGCGTCGGCGCCGCTCGTCTCGATCGGCAGGGACACGACGTCCACGCGCGGGACCATCGAGTGCCTCGCGGCGCGCTGCGAGAAGCGCATGACCCGCTCGAACAGCTCGCCGA
Organism: Myxococcales bacterium; assembly: GCA_021778125.1. Lineage (GTDB taxonomy): Bacteria > Myxococcota_A > Polyangia > Polyangiales > Polyangiaceae > Palsa-1150. Next base: position 9,612 of record JAJYCT010000120.1, on the reverse strand, counting down.
GCGTCTTGCCGCGAGGGGAGCGAGCCGCGCTCGCCGCCAGAATGGCGAGGATCTCGTCCTCGCTGAAGCGTCCCTCGACGCTGGCCACGTCGGACGATAGCCCGACGGCACGGAGGATGACGCGCGACGACCTCTCGAGCAACCAGAGCAGCGGGAAGAAGGTGACGTAGACGACCCGGAGAGGGATGGCCGCGGCGACCGCCGTCCCCTCGGACCGCTGGATCGCGATCAGCTTCGGCACGAGCTCCCCGAGCAAGACGTGGCCGAACGTCAGGATGGTGAAGGCCACGGCGTCGACGGCGATGTGGACGACGCGTGGCGCGTGGGTCCCGGTATAGGCCATCGCGGCGCGGTCCAGCAGGGCGGCCACCGCCGGCTCTCCGACCCATCCCAGGCCGAGGCTGGCGAGCGTGATGCCAAACTGCGTCACGGAGAGGTACCGGTCGAGCCGGCCGACGATCCCTTCCGCCAGGCGTGCCTTGCGGTCGCCCTTGCGCGCGCGCGAGCGCAGTGTGGTCGCCCGCACCTTGACGAGCGCGAACTCCGCAGCGACGAAGAAGCCGTTGAGCGCGACGCAGAGCGCGGCGACGAGCAGACCCAGCACGGGGGCCCCATTCGTATCATGGCTCCCCTCGGAGCGGCGCCTCCGGCATGCTGTGGATCTCGATGACCCCCTGGCTCCTCGTCGCCGGCCTCGTGATCTCGGTACTCGTCGCCGCGATCGCGGTGTGGGCCGTCCGGAGAAGCGACGACGTCGAAGAGGATGTCGTCGCGCTGCTACGGCGGGGCGCCTTCGTCAACGAGCTACACGCCGAGACCCCGGCAGGCGTGATCGCCGAGCTCGTACGCGCGCTCGGGTCCCTGCTGACCGGCCGCAAGCGCACCGCGCGCGCCGCGGTGCTCGAGCGCGAGCTGCTCGCCAGCACCGGCGTCGGCGACGAGGTGGCCATCCCGCACGCCGCGGTGCCGGGGCTGACGCGCCCTCTGCTCGCCCTCGGACGTGCGCCGGGCGGCCTCGACTTCGGCGCCGGCGACGGGCGCCCGGCGCGGCTGGTCTTTCTGCTGCTCATGCCGCCGCGCACGCACGATGAAGAGGTGCGCATCCTGGCGTCCATCGCCCGCGCCACCATCGAGCAGGAGGCGCGCGACGAGCTCGTCGCGGCGCGCGATCTCGAGGAGGTGACGCGGGTGCTCGCGCGCAGCGCGCGCAAGACGCGCGCGTCGATGCGCCCGGCGCGCCGGTGAGGCAGGGGGGGTGAGGCGCGCGCCGCCTCCCACGGGCATCCGAGGCCGCGTCGGCGTCGACGCCGCGTCGAGATGGAGTGTCACCGTGGCACGAGCTCGCGACGCAGGCCGCGGCTCATTCGCCGCGGGACCGGATTGCGCGCGCGAAGCGAGCGAACCCGGACGGCGACGCGAGGAGGCGCAGCTTGTCGGCGCGCGGGAGGGCCTTGAGGGCGAGTTCCAGGCGCAGGGCGTCACCCTGCGAGGCGCACCGGCGTGTGGCCAGGAGACGCAGCGGCCCCCGACCGCGCGTGTAGCGCGCCCCGCGGCCCGCCTCGTGGGCGGCGAGGCGGGCAGCCACGTCGCGGGCGATCCCCACGTAGAGCGTCTCGTCCGCGCACCGCACGACGTAGACGAACCAGCGCGCGGCCGCCGGGGCGGCGCGCGCCCCGCGAGGCGAGGTCACTGCACGGTGGCGAGGGCGGCCGCGAGCCGATCCGGCGGGACGAACTCGGTGAAGCGCTTGGCCTCGTGCCCCTGGCTGTCGAGGAGCAGCACGACGGGCAAGCCCTCGGTCGCGTGATACTTCTCGCGCACCTTCGCCACGTTCGGATCGTCGTCGTCGGTCGCGTCGACGTGGATCGCCACGAACCGCTCGCCCTCGGCGCGGACCTTGGGATCGGCAAACGTCTTCTCGTCGAGCTCCTTGCAGGCGCCGCACCAGGTCGCGCCGAAGTCGATGAGGACTGGCTTGTGCTCCTGGTTCGCCCTCGTGATCCCCGCCGTCTCGTTGGTCTCCCACTGCAGCACGCCGGCGCTCGCGGCGCTGGCCGACGACGCCTGGTACCAGCTGAGGACCATGAACATCCCCGTGATCGCCGGGAGGATCGAGGCCAGCTTGGTCGGCTTCGAGAGGTGCGCGATCGGCGACTTGCGGCGCTCGGCCGCGACGTGGGTCGCGCCGAGCCCGAGGCCGAGGGCCAGCGCGACCATGCCCGCGATCCCGTAGCCGAGCCCGGCGCGCGCGATCGCGTGCAGCGCCTCCCTGGGGAGCGCGTCACGGATGTAGGCCAGAGCCATGTACGCGAGGCACACGCCGCCCACCCACTTCACGCCCATCATCCAGGCCCCCGCCTTGGGCAGGCTCACGGCGAAGGTGCCGACGACGAAGAAGAGCGTGCCGAGGCCGAGGCCGTAGAACGTCATGGCCGCGGAGCCGAGGGCGACGTTGCGCGTGGTGGCGATCCAGCCCAGCAGGCCGAAGAGGAACGGTCCGACGCAGGGCGCTGCGACCAGTCCGCAGACGAGACCGAGCAGGTAGGCGCCGCGGTAGCCGGTGCCCCCGACGTTCGACAGGCGGTTGTTGAGGCTCGCGGGCAACGCGATCTCGAACGCACCGAAGAGGGACGCGGCGAGCGTCCCGAACACGAGCGCGATGACGCCGACGACCCAGGGGTTGCCGAGCGCGGAGCCGAAGCCCTTGCCCGTCATGGCCGACGCGACGCCCATCGGGGCGAACAGCGTGACGATCCCGAGCACGAACGTGAGCGACAGCAGGGCCCCCTGCACGCGGCTCTTGGCCTCCCTCGCGCCGAACACCGAGACGGTGATGGCGATCATCGGGTAGACGCACGGGGTGAGGCTGGTGGCCAGCCCGCCCACGTAGCAGGCGCCCAGCGCCACGAAGGCGCCCTTGGCGAGGTAGCGCTGGAACGCGCCCGTGTCGGAGCCCCCTTCGTCGGCACACGCCAGCAGCGGGAAGAGGGCGATGACGAGACCCACCAGGGTGGCAATGAGCAGTTTGCTGCGCGCTCTCACGGGTATTCCTCCGTACCGCGGGTATTCCCCGGGGGGATCTCGATCGTTCTCGGTTGCCCGAGGCGACTATAGCCAAGACTGCCGCTTGCGCCCTCTCGGCGAGGTCTCGTGCGTCGTCGTCGCAAAGTTCCGCGCAGGCTCAATCGTTCGACATCTTGAGCAGCGTCGAGCGAGCCAGCGTCAGCTCGCCATCGAGCGCCAGAGCCATCGCCGGCCGGCCACGCTCGGTCCGCTGGACGAAGGCCTGCAGGTACCGGCGCGCCGCGGGCCACGCCCCGGCCGCGTACGCGAGGTGCCCGAGCACGAAGCGGCCGTAGCCCTGTCCGCAAGGGGCGATGGCCAGGTCGTCGATGACCTCCTGCAGCCCCGAGACGCGCTCGCCCGCCGCGATGCGCACGAGCGCCAGGTGCGCCCGGTAGAGCGGCTTGTCGGTCGTGCCCCAGCGCACCGCGCGCTCGAGCGCGGCGCTCGCCTCGGCGTACCGATGAGCCAGGAAGAGGACGCTCCCGAGCGTCCACCAGTGGAAGGGGCGCCGCGAAGCCGGCCCGCGCCGCGCCGCGAGGCGCAGGTGGGACACGCCGCCGTCCAGGTCCCCTTCCGCGAGCGCCGCCCGGGCGGCATCTTGATGCGCCACGTCGGCGAGCACGTCGAGCTCGATCGCCTGCTCGGCGACCCGCCGGGCGTGGGCGAACCTCCGGACCTCGTAGTGCGCGAGGTAGAGCTGACGCAGGAGCATGGCCTGCGTCGTGCGATCGAGCCCGGCGCGCGTCGACAGGCCGCGGCGCGCCCACCGTCCGCGCGACTCCGGAGTCGTGGCCGCCATCGCCTTCTGGAGCAGCTCCTCCGGGGTAGGCGCCGAGGGACGCGCCGCGGCGCGCCTGCTTCCGCTGCTTCCCGACACCCGGGCAACGTAGCATTGCCGTCTCCGCGAGGGGCCAAGACGTGCTACGCGTCGGCACCCCCGTGAGCTCTCGCCATCTCGTCGGCCTCGCTCTCGCCGCCGCGTCCCTGCCCGTCCTGGGGTGCGGCCGGCGCGCGACCGCGGCGGACTGCCAGCTCATCGTCGACAAGAGCGTCGAGCTTCAGCTCCAGGACATGAGCGAGACCGACCCGGAGGCGATCCGGAAGAGCGAGGCGAAGATCCGGTCCGCCCTCGAGGGCGAGATCGTGGCCTGCGAGTCGCGCCGCGTGACGGACCGTACGATGGCGTGCGTGCGGACGGCGCACACGCGGGGGGAGCTCGACGCATGCCTGCGCTGAGAGCCTGGCCCCTGCTCGCGCTGGCCTCTCTGGCGACGCTCGTCGGCTGCAAGCCCAAGGCGAGCGCCGCGCAGTGCGACGCGCTCATCGAGCGCTACGCGCGCATGATCGTCACCGAGCGCTTTCCGGACGCCGGCCCCGAGCGCGTCAAGGCCGAGCAGGACCGCGAACGCGCCGAGGCGCGCGGCGACGACGCGTTCAAGAACTGCAGCTCCGAGGTCAGCCGCACCGAGTACGAGTGCGCGATGCACGCCGCGACGGCAGACGCGTTCGAGAAATGCCTCGAGTAGGCGCCTGGCGCCGAGCCCGCGCCGCGGCGAGCACGGGTCCTATCTCGTGTGAACGGCGCGCCCGCGCATGCGCTGGCGCGGCCCATTCTGCGTGTCCACCAGTGCCGGCCCCTCCACCTCCCACACGGCGTCGCCACCGAGCAGGCACACCTGGTCGAGCAGCTCGCGCTGGCACACGTCGCGGGTGTCCTCGGTCGTGCAGAGCGCCGTGACCGTGCCGATGTTCTGCGTGGGCCCGGGGTCGGTGAGGACCCGCACGGCGCAGCCGCGATCGCGCGGCGGGTAGTCCGCGTGGTGCGCGTGGCGCCCGGCCGCGCCGCTGCACCCCCACACGAGCGCCAACGCCATCGGGAGGAAGCGCCGCCTCACGACACTCTCCCCCTACTCCGCCGCCGCCGCGTGCCTCGTGAGCAGCGGGAAGCCCATCGCCTCGCGCTGCGCGAGCCACGCCTCGGCGACGCCCTTGGCCATGCCGCGCACACGCCCGACGAAGCGCTGCCGTTCGGTCACTCCGATCGCGCCGCGCGCGTCGAGCACGTTGAAGGCGTGCGCCCCCTTCACGACGAAGTCGTACGCCGGCAGCACGAGGCGCTTCATCGGATCGTCGCCGCCGAGCGAGAGCAAGCGCTTGCACTCCTTCTCCGCGTGATCGAACGCCGCGAAGTGCGCCGCAGTGTCGGCCTGCTCGAAGTTGTAGGTCGACCACTCCCACTCGGCGTGCTTGCAGATCTCTCCGTAGCGGATACCCGGCGCCCACATGACGTCGTACACGCTGGCGACGTCCTGCAGGTACATGCAGATGCGCTCCAGACCGTACGTCAGCTCTCCGCTGACGGGCTTACAGTCGATCCCCCCCACCTGCTGGAAGTACGTGAACTGCGAGATCTCGAGCCCGTCGAGCCAGACCTGCCAGCCGAGGCCCCACGCGCCGAGCGTCGGCGACTCCCAGTCGTCCTCGACGAAGCGCACGTCGTGCTCCTCGGGCCGGGTGCCGAGCGCGACGAGCGAGGCCAGGTAGAGGTCCTGGATGTCGAGCGGCGAGGGCTTGAGGATGACCTGATACTGGTGGAACTGCTGCAGGCGGTTGGGGTTGTCGCCGTAGCGACCGTCGGTAGGGCGTCGCGAAGGCTCGATGTACGCGACGTTCCAGGGCTCCGGGCCGAGCGATCGCAGGAAGGTGGCGGGGTTGAAGGTGCCGGCGCCGACCTCGGAGTTGTAGGGCTGCACGATGAGGCAGCCGCGCTTGGACCAGAACTCCTGGAGGGCGAGGATGACTTCCTGGAAGTACATGCGGTGCCAGTCGTAGCACGGGGCGCGGCGCGGGGCGGACGCGCGGCCCCGCGGGGAGGTCAGCGCGGCGGACGGCGGCGCTCGTGAAACCAGCTCCGGTAGCTCTGCATCTTCGCGGCCTGCGGCGCGGGCGCGCGCGCCTGGCAGGTCGAGGCCTCGTCGCTGCCTGCCGCCGCCCCCCAGCGCTGCTCCACGCAGTCGTTGGGGTTGTAGGCCATCTCGAGCGCCTCGGCGCGGTCGACCACGTCCTGCAGCGAGAGCGTCCAGTCCGAGCCGTCGGTGCGCGTGTACGAGAACTTGCGCGTACGAAGCTCCGCCTCGAGGCGCGCGGCGAGGCCGGCGCGGACGCCCTCCGGCGCCTGGCCCGCCGGCATGGCGTAGCGCTCCGACCGCCGCGCGACGCGCCCCGGGAAACCGCGCGCGACGTCCACGGCGATGAGCAGGCGCAGGTCGCGCGAGGGCGTGGAGAAGTCCTCCCAGTCCCCCGTCGTCTCGAAGATCTTCGCGCCCTCGGGCATCTCGGCCACGACCTTCCCGCTCGCGAGGAACTTGCGTCCGTTGTCGACCGAGCGCACGCGCGTCTTCACCTGCTCCTCGAGCGCGTCGATGGTCTCGAGCAGCGCCCGCGTCGGATCGAGCGGCGAGGGCGAGAGCACGTCGTCCATCCGGTCGTAGAAGCCCTCGACACCGCCCGCGTACTGCTCGACCGAGTAGTCGGCCAGCTCCGCGTTGGCGAGGTGGCGCCACTTGCCCGTGATCCGGTCGCGGAGGAGCGGGCGGAACCGCTTGAAGCCGGCGGCGCCCAGCGCAGGGTCGACGGCGAAGAGGAAGTTGCCGCGCCAGAAGCGCTTGCGCGCGACGGTGCCGTCGGGCTGCCCGTCCACGGCGTACAGGATGCCTCCGGAGGCCGCGGTCTGCGGCACCCGGTACGCCACGACGAGGACGTGACCGTACGGGTCCGCGAAGATCGTCCCGGGGCGCAAGCTCTCGGCGGAGAGGGCCACCGGGTAGTAGTCGCCGGTCTCGTCGTCTGCGGGCGTGCGCCCTGCACCCGACTGCGCCGCGTCGGCGAGCGTCGTGCGGAAGAACTCCCCGAGGCGCTTGACGTTGACCTCCCAGGCGCCCTTGCGCTCCCGCGCGGGATCGGCCCACTCCGGCAGCGGCGGCCGCGCTCCCCCGTCGGGCTCGGGGGGGAACGGATCGCTGCTGGTCGCGAAGTCCGTGCAGGTCGGAGGTACGCCGGTTTCGCCGCGCGAGCAGTGCGACCAGCCGAAGGGCAGCCCCAGCTTGAAGGAGAAGTACGCGCGCAGGAAGTAGGGCAGGTCGGCGCAGTCCGGCCGGACGACGACGCCCTGCTCGTCCTCGGAGGCGCCGAGGTGATCGACGAGGAAGTTGCGTGCCGGATCGCGGAGCACCTCGTGAAGGGCGTTCCAGCTCGGCTGCGCGTCGAGCGGTGCGGCGAACAGGTGCTCGATCCACGCCGCGTAGAGGTTCTCGAGCGAGGGAGACCACTGCGCCCGCGTGAACCAGAGCGCCGTCCGCGGCGTCGCCGGGGTGGGCCCGGCGTGCGCGCCGACGCCCACGTCCCGTGTCGCGACGGGCGCTCCGCCGCAGGCCGGATCGCGCGTGAGCGCCGCGTGGAGGATCCCGGCCGGGGGCGCGTCCATCGTGGCCACCCAGGCGTACGGCGGTCCGCCCTCGCGGTCGCGCACGGTCGCGAGGGTGGCGCCCTCGCCCGACGTCACGACGAGCTGCCCGTCGACGAGGTGATCGGTCACGGCGATCGCGCGGACCGGCTGCCCCCGCGCGGGGCGCTCGGGGCTGATGAACACCAGCGCGTCCCCCGCGTCCCCGCACGCGGGGGACACGGCCCGCGGTGCCCCGGATGCCGAGGGGGCGATCGGGGCGACCGATGCGCTGGGCGGAACCGCCGCCGCCGCGAGGGGCACGGGCGACGGCGGGGAGGGAGCGGCGTCGCGCGGCGCGCGCTGACACGCGAGGGCCGACAGCCCCAACGCCGCGATTGCCAGCCTCCGACGTTTCATGGTCATCTCCCCGGAAACGCGCCGGGCCCCGTCGCCGCGTCCCGCCCATCGTACTGCGAGGGTGAGCGGCGGTGCGAGCCTCCGCCGCTCGCTTCACCGCGAAGTGCTGAGGGCTCAGCCCGAGACGAGCGCGGCGCGCACGTTCCTCGCGGCCTCGTCGCGCTCCTTGAGCGACTCGAGGATGATCACCGCGGTCTCTTCGATCGCGCGCCCCGTGACGTCGATGACGGGCCACTGCGGGTGCGCCGAGAAGATCTGGCGGGCGTAGTCGAGCTCGGCCTTCACCTGATCGTGGAGGCCGTAGCTTGCGTCCGTCGGCATGCCGAGCTGCTTGAGGCGTGCCTTGCGGATCTCGACGAGCTGGTCGATCGCGATCGTGAGGCCCACGACCCGGTCGGGCGGCGCCTCGTCGAGCTCGGGCGGGAGGGCCACGCCGAGGACGATCGGCTGGTTGGCGACCTTGAGCCCGCGCTGCGCGAGGAGCGTCGAGAGCGGCGTCTTGCTCGTCCGGCTGACGCCGCAGAGCACGAGGTCGGCCTTCTTGAAGTTGCGCGGCTCCTTGCCGTCGTCGCTCTTGACCGCGAACTCCACGGCCTCGATCCGCCGGAAGTACTCCTCGGTGAGCGGGAGCATGCCGCTCGGCATGTTGATCGGCTGCCGCTCGAGGAACGTCGACAGCTTGCCGATGAGCGAGCCGATGAGGTCGAGCGCCTCGACCTTCAGCTCGTAGCTCTGCTGGTGGATGAACTCGCGCAGCTCGGGGCTCACGACCGTGAAGACGACGAGCGCGCCGTCCTTCGCTGCCCCCTCGAGGATGGGGCGGGCAGCGTCGCGCGTCCGCACGCGGGTGTGCAGACGGATGGCCGCGCCGGAGTGGGGAAACTGCAGCATCGCAGCCCGGACGACCTTCTCGGCCGTCTCCCCCGTGGAATCGCTGAGGATTTCGATGCGTCGAGCTTCCAAGCCAGGCACCTCGGGGCTGATCATTGACGAACCGCGCTCAGTTGCAAGCGCGACCCCTCACGCCGGGGCGATGAAATCGTGACGCGTGAAGACGGAGAGCAGGCGCAGCCCCTCGGCCTCGATGGCCTCGCGGCCGCCCTCGAGCCGGTCGACCAGCGCCACGACGCCGACGGTGACGTAGCCCGCGTCGCGCAGCTTGGCGGCCGCCTTGAGCGTCGAGCCACCGGTGGTGACCACGTCCTCGAGGAGCGTCACCCCGGTGGCCGCGGGCAGGCGCGTGTTGCCCTCGAGCAGGCGCCGCGAGCCGTGGTCCTTGGCGTCTTTGCGGACGTAGATCGCGTCGAGCGGGCGGCCGCGCTGGAAGCTGGTCAGGGAGACGGCGCTGGCAAGCGGGCACCCGCCCAGCTCGACCCCTGCGACCGCGCCGCAGGGTGAAAGGGAGCCGAGCGCGTCGAGCATGACCTCGCCGACGAGCGCGTGACCCTCGGCTGTCAGCACGGCCTGTTTGCAGTCGATGAAGAAGTCGCTCTCCTTGCCCGACGCGAGGACGACCCGCTTGCGCTCGAAGGCGCGTTCGCGCAGGAGATCGAGGAGCCGGCCGCGTGCGCCTCCGGCCACGCCTCAGCGCTCCTTCTTCTTCGCGATCTGTCCCTTGACCTTCTTGAGGGCAGGCACGACCGGCGGCGGCGGGCGGCGCGGGCCGGCGTCCCTCGGCGCGGCCC
>JAJYCT010000540.1 GCA_021778125.1 Myxococcales bacterium | reverse complement strand
TGCCCCACGCCCCGCTGCTGGTCGACGCGGCCGGCACGCTCGCGTTCGCGACGATCGAGGGCGCCCTGGGCGTCGCCCACGGTGGGACCGTCGAGACGGTCCCCGACGTGTGCCCGCCCTCCCCGCACGGCGCGGGTCACCCGCCGTCGCTCGTCGCCGGGCTCGCGCCGCTGGGCCCCGGCGCCTTCGTCGCCGCCTGCCACGACGGCTCGCTGGTAGCGGTCCGAGCCGCCGCGTCCACTGGCGAGCGCTCGGCGCCGCGCCTATAGTGACCGGTGGAAGGCTCATCGATGATTACGATCACTGACAAGGCTGCAAGCAAGGTGAAGGAAATCGCCGAGGCGGAGAGCCTCCTCGGTCAGGGGCTGCGCCTCCGTGTCGTCGGCGGCGGCTGCGCTGGCTTCTCGTACGATCTCTACTTCGAGGACAAGATCGGCGAGATGGACGAGCAGTTCGAGTCGAACGGCGTGAAGCTCTACATCGACCCGATGAGCTACCAGTACCTCGAGGGCACCGAGATCGACTACGTCGAGGGCCTCCACGGCGCCGGCTTCAAGTTCAACAACCCCAACTCGAAGGGCTCCTGCGGCTGCGGATCGAGCTTCAGCGCCTGAGGCGATCTCGCCCGCCGCAGCGGGCGCCACAAACACGAATGCCCGAGCCGTGAGGCCCGGGCGTTCGCGGTCGACGTCGCTCTGTAAGCCGAGTTCTGTCTCGCGCGCCGGTCACCCTTCGCGCGGAGGCGATCATTCCTCTAGGGCGGCGGTTACCCGCCGCCTCGAGCAGCCTACCCGCAGGCTCGAGCGAGCAGCTCTGATAGCGCCTGCCTACATGGCCTTGCTCCCGATGGGGTTTGCCGTGCCGTCCGCGTTGCCGCGGACGCGGTGGGCTCTTACCCCGCCCTTTCACCCTTGCCGTCGAGTCGCGAACGAGCGACGGCGGTCTGCTCTCTGTGGCACTCTCCTCGGCGTTTCCGCCACCGGGCGTTACCCGGCATCGTGCTCCGTGGAGCTCGGACTTTCCTCCCGCCTTGCGCTCCACGAGGGAGCGCAAGGCCGGCGACCGCCCGAGCGGCGTCGACGAGCGCAATGTGCACCTTGGAGACGACTTGCGCAACGTGTGAGACTGCGGCCATGCCCCGCGGCCTCCAAGGTTTGCCCCTCGGCTCGCCCCTCGCGGCCCTCGCGCTGCTGCTGCCCGCCTGCGTCGGAGGTCCGCTCGAGCTGCGCGCGCCCAACCTCTCGCCGAGCGCGGCGCGCGCGCCGACCCCCGTGGAGTTCGAGCCCATCGCGACGGGTGCGGCCGTGGTGGGCGAGTATGCGCCGCCGGGCGCCGCGTCGGTGCTGACGGCGGCGATGGCGTCGGAGCTGCGCGGCCGGGCGCTGCAGGGCGGCGAACCGGGCGGCTACACCGTGCGCTGCACGCTCGATCGCTTCGCCACGCGCGCCCACGCGAGCATGACCGAGTCGCGGGAGCTGCTCGCGCTCTACGCGGACCTCGCGTGCGAGGCGAAGCGGACGAGCGACGGGGCGCCCGTCTGGCGCGGAGAGCTGCGCGCGCGAACGTGCAGCGAGGAGCCGAACGTGCTCGGGAGCGACGCGAGCACGACGCAGCGCCTGCTCGACCGCGCGCTCGCCGACGCGACGCGCGAGCTGGCGAGCGACCTGGCGGTGCGCGCCCTCGGCCTCGCGGCCGAGCCGAGCGCGCGCGTCTTCAAGGACCAGGACCAGGAGCGCACGAGCGGAGGCCTCGACGACACGCCGTTCGGCGCGGCGGCCCTCCAGGAGGCGGGCGGCGACCTGACCGCCGCGATGCACGCAACGTCGGATCCGACGCCGTCCTTGCGCGCGGCCGGCTGGAACGTCGTGGCCATGATGGTCAGCCCGTGCGACGGGTGGCCCGGAGGGACGAACCTGCAGCTCGACGAAGATCCGGGCGTGCGCTTCGTGCAGTACAAGGCTCTGGCGCGCCTGGGGACGGCGCCAGCGCTCGTGCAGCTGCGCGCGGGAGCCGACAAGGAGGACCTGCCCCTGCTCAAGGAGTTTCTGGGGGACGTGCTGGCGAGCCAGGGGATCGGGCTGTGCCGGACGAAGCGGTAGCCGCGGCGCGCGCCCCGCTCGCGAACGCCATCGCCGCCACCCACGGCACGACCACGAGGCCATAGCGCCCGGAGCCGAAGAACGTCGCGTGCACGGCGAGCGTGAGCGCGACGATCGCAGCGCCCCCGGCGACCGCGATCGGCGCGCGGGCGAGCGCGCGTGGACCGAGCAGCAGCGCGGCCACGGCGAGGCCGAGGTAGCCGAGCCATCCATGCACCGTCGCGGCGGCCACGGCCCCCGCCAGCGCTACGACACGCCGCGCGCCCAGGCGCGGCCCAGGAAGGCGCCCGGTCGCCACGAGCGCCCCGAGCAGGAGCAGCCGACACGCTGCGGTTTCGAGCGCGCCGAGGCGCAGCTTCGCCGCGTCGTCGAAGGCGGCCGGGTTGCTGGCGTGCAGGTACCACGGCGCCGCGCCCAGATAGTCGAGCGTCGCGGCGAGCTTGCCCGGCGCGCGCGCGAGCCACGAGGCCGGATCCGCGGCGATCGCGCGCCGCGCGGCCCGCTCGAAGCACGCGTCCTTGCCCGCCTCGTTCCAGACCGTGCGGCACTCGGCGGGCACCTCGACCGGCTCCCACCCGCCGCGCTGCGACTGCGCCCCGATGAGCAGGTTCCAGCCGCCGTTGACGCTCACGAGCGCGCAGCGGTGCATCCGCGCGCAGTTGCGCACCGTCCACGGAGCGACGCACAGGAGCGCGACGGCGGTGACCGCCGCCGCGCGCACGGCCCGGGCCCGCTGCGGCGCCTCTTCCGTCGCGGCCAGCGCGCCCAGCACGGGAGCGAGCAGGAGCGATTGCGGGCGCACCAGGATCGCCGCGCCCACCGCCACGCCCGTCGCGACGAGCCACGCCACGGCTCGCGGCGCCTGACGCGCGCGCGCGGC
>JAJYCT010000119.1 GCA_021778125.1 Myxococcales bacterium | reverse complement strand
GCGGCGGCGTCGACGGCGGGCGTATACCGCTCAACCACCGTCCGGACGACAGCGCGTGCTCCACGACCCCGCCCCCCGGCGACTGCCCGAGCGGCGGCGGCACGCCGTACGGGACCTGCGACGCCGACCCCCAGTGCACCGCGGGGACCGACGGCCGCTGCATCGAGCAGGGCGGCGGAGTCCTCAGCTGCGGCTGCACCTACGACACGTGCATGCACGACACCGACTGCGCGACCGGCCTGACGTGCGCCTGCCACGGATCGCCGTACACCCACGGCGCCGGCAACACGTGCGTGCCTGGCAACTGCCGCGTCGACGCCGACTGCGGCTCGGGAGGCTACTGCTCGCCCTCGGACGCCCCGATGTCGTGCGGCGCTCTGGGCGGCTACTACTGCCACACCGCCGCCGACCAGTGCATCGACGACACCGACTGCCCGTCGTCGCAGGGCCCGCAGGTCTGCGCGTACTCGACCTCGACGGGGCGCTGGGAGTGCCAGATGCAGGGGCTGTGCGGGTAGGTCACGAGCGGACGTAGCCGGGGGGGCGCGTCTCGGCGAGGATCTCCGCGACGGAGCGGCTCCCCGCATGCGTGGAAGCCTCGGCCTTCGCCATGCGCTACGCTTGGGCTCGCGTGCCCACCTCCAGACTCTCCCGGCCCGACTCCTCCACGGAGATCACGCTGATGCCCTGTCCGGCGTGCGTGGACGATCGCGGCGAGCCCACCGGCGAGATGCTCGTGCAGCTTCCGTCGGGGACGTGGGTGCGCAGGCAGTGCGAGTGCTGCCTCGGTCTGAGAAGGGTCGACCGCGACGGGCTGGACCGCTACCGCAGCGCGGCGGACGCGCGCCCCGAGCCGCGCGGGGAGGTCGAGGGCCCGCCGCTCGGGAAGGGCGCGATCACGACGGCGCGCCCTCCGTACGATCCGTCCGCGTTCGCTCGCGAATCGGACGAGAAGATCCGCGCGGTCACCGAGGCAGCGGCCTCGATCTCGCGCCGCGAGGCTATGCCCCCTGCCGACTCGGTCCCCGAGATGCAGCAGGTCGAGACCGTCAGCGGCGCAGGGGAGGTCCTCGGCAGCGACGCCGTCCCCGTGCTGACCGTGTCGCGCGAGGCGCTCGCCCGGCTCGATCTGCCCGCCGGGGCAAAGGCGCTGCTCGCGCTCGTCAACGGGATCTCCTCGCTCGAAGCCATCGCCGCGCGCGCGAGCCTGTCGATGGACGAGGGCGCGTCGCTGCTGCTCGAGCTGGCCGAGCGCGGGGTGATCGACTTTCGCTGACGCTCGCGCCGGTCGCGCCCGGCGCCCAGGACCGCTGCCAGGGCTGACGCGAGGCTACCTGTCCCGGTACCGCTTCGCCGCCGCGAGGTCTTCACTGAGCTGCTGGGCGTTGCGCCGCGGTCCGTAGCCCGGCGTGTCGCGCTGGATGCGCCAGCCCTCTGCGAGCGGCCCCGCGTCGACCGTGTCGAAGCCGAAGGCGTCGAGCATCTTGGTGACCGTCGCCTTCGCGGCGAGGTCGTCGCCGGCGATGACCAGCGCGCGACGGCTCCGGGTGCCCGCCGGCTGGCCGTGGGTCGTGAGGTCGGCCGCGTAGATATGGTTGAACGCCTTGACCACCTTCGACTTCGGCAGGTGCGCCTGCAGGAGCTCGGAGGTCGTCGTCGACTCGTCGTCGAGCTCGGCGACGTGCCCGTCTCGCTGCGGGTAGTAGTTGTTGGTGTCGATGACGATCTTGCCCTCGAGCGGCTCGACCGGAACGCTCCGGTAGTGCTTGAGGGGGATGGTCACGACGACGAGGTCGCCGGCCTTCGCGGCCTCGATCGGCGTGGCCGCGCGCGCCCTCGGGCCGAGCTCCGCGACGAGCCCGGCGAGCGTCTCGGGCCCGCGCGAGTTGCTGAGCACGACGTCGTAGCCGTTCGCCACGGCGAGACGTGCGACCTGACTGCCGATGTGGCCTGCGCCGATGAGTCCGAGGGTCGTCATGTGAGGTTCGATGCCGAGCCGGCGCGTGAGCGCCGACCAAAGGCGCGCGCGCGTAGAGTCACGGTGGCGGCCTGTCTGGCCACGGCGGGGGCCGGACGTCGAGACGCTCGCGGCCGTCCTGGCTCGGTCGCACGGGTGACCGGAGTGGTCGCGGGGCGCCGATCCACGTGGCCGCCCGTCGCGGCACGGCGACGATCGCAGAAGCCCCGGTGAACGTCGCGGTCCCGCGCGCTGGCATCCGCGTTGCTGAGGCAGGCGTACATGAGAACCACCGCCCTCCTCGCCGCCGTCGTCGCGATCGCCGCCGTCGTCACGGGATGCACCGCCTCGGTCACCGACGAAGGCAACGCCTCGAGCCACCAGTCGGTGACCGCGGGTGACCTCTTCAACTTCGGCGCCCTCGCGCACCCCGGGGCGTGCATGGACGCGCGCGCCGCCGGCACGGACGACGGCACGCAGATCCAGGAGTGGTGGTGCAACGGGACCGGCGCGCAGTCGTACCGGCTCGACGGCGCGGGCAACGGCATGTTCACGATCGTCAACACGAACGCGAACCGGTGCGTCGACGTGCAGGCGCGCGGCACCGCGAACGGCACCAAGATCCAGCTCTACGACTGCAACGGCACACCGGCGCAGACCTTCTGGGTCGTCGACGCGGGCGGCGGCTTCGTGTCGTTCGTCAACACCAGCAGCGGCAAGTGCCTCGACGTGCAGGGCGACAACCCGGCCGACGGCACCGTGGTGCAGCTCTACGACTGCAACGGCACCGACGCGCAGCGCTGGAACCCGACGGTCATCGCCTCGGGCGGATCGAGCGGAGGCGGCTCGGGGTCGTCGGGCGGCTCGGGCGGGGGGACGACGCGCCAGCTCACGTGGTCGGACGAGTTCAGCGCGCCCGACGGCTCGGGCGTCGATCCCTCGAAGTGGAGCTTCGACACCGGCGGCGGGGGCTGGGGCAACCAGGAGCTCGAGTACTACACGAGCGGCGCCGCGAACGCGGTCATCCAGGGCGGCGCGCTCGTCATCACCGCGACGCCGAGCGGCGCGGGCCAGTACTCGTGCTGGTACGGGCCCTGCCAGTACACGTCGGCGCGCCTGCACACGGCGGGCAAGTTCAGCCAGCAGTACGGGCGGTTCGAGGCGCGCATCAGGATCCCCGAGGGCAGCGGCGTGTGGCCGGCGTTCTGGATGCTGGGCGACGACATCGGCAGCGTCGGCTGGCCGGGCTGCGGCGAAATCGACGTCATGGAGAACATCGGGCGCACGCCGTCCACAACGTACGGCACGACGCACGGCCCGGGTCCGGGCAACTACCCGGGCGCCGGCCTGTCGGGCGCCTTCAGCTCCGGCGGCGCGCCGATGGGCGACGACTTCCACGTCTACGCCGCCGAGTGGACGGCCGGATCGGTGCAGTTCTACGTCGACGGCAACCTGTACTGGACCGTGACGCCCTCGAGCCTGCCGGCCGGCGCGACGTGGGTGTGGGATCACCCGTTCTTCCTGCTGCTCAACTTCGCGGTGGGCGGCAACTGGCCGGGCACCCCCGACGGCACCGCCGCGTGGCCGCAGCAGATGATCGTCGACTACGTGCGCGTCTACGCCCCGTAGCCTCGGCAGCGGGTGGCTCGAGGTCGCCGGGGGGGCGGCTCGCTCGCACCCCGATGACGAGCAACACCCGGTTCGGCCACAGCTCGTACGTCGCCACCGTCGAGGACATCGTCGGCATCGCCCGCCTGCCGGCGACCGCGGACGTGACGCCGATGGACGAGTTCTTCGTGTCCAGGGCGACGAGGTGACCCGGGACAGTGACCCGGAACCCCTCTGCGCACCAGCGCAACCATTGCTGCGCGGGGAAGGAGATGTCGATCGGGCAGGAGCCGGGGGCTCCTTCGCCGGGAGGGGAGGCATCGCCGGGCACGTCCAGCGGGGCCTACCGCGAGGGTCCGAGCGTTCGCCATCGAGGACGCGAGCGCGATTCCCCGGGGATGGACGCATCGATCAACGAGCGCGGCCCTCCGCGCCGGCCTATGCTCCCGTAACCTCGGGAAGGACGAACGCACATGGCCGAAGGCACGATCAAGACGCTGACCGACAAGGGCTTCGGGTTCATCGACGCGGGGGGGAAGGAACTCTTCTTCCATCGGTCTGCCGTCGAGGGCGCCCGGTTCGAGGAGCTGCGGCAGGGCCAGCGCGTCTCGTTCACCGAGGGCCAGGGGCCGAAGGGGCCGAGGGCGGAGCACGTCAAGCTCGTCTGACCCACCCCGTCGCCCTCGCCTGCAACGTCTGCGGCAAGCCCGCGAGGGTGAGGTGCGCCACCCAAGACGTCTCCGATGTCTCGTGCCTCCGCCCCGGCGCGACAGGCCGCGGGTCGGCGCCGTCAGCGCACTTGCGGGCGCCGGTCCGCTGCCGACGGAAGACCGGGGCGCCCCGGATCGCGAGCCGCCCCGCGACGATCCCGAGGAGCGCGGCGCGTCGTCCATCGAAATTCGTGGCCGCCGCGGGCCTCAGATCCACCGGTCTACGTGGCCGCGCTCACCCTGGATCCCGTCTGCGCTCCTCTCGGTCCCTGCCCCGTGCCCGACGATCGGTGCCGCGCTCCTGACGATCGCCGCCTCGCGCCGCATCGGGCGTCTGCTCCTGGAGGAAGCCGAGCGCATGTTCGCGTGGTGGCATCGCGTGCGCGGGCGACGGAGGAGGAGGCGTGACGTAGGGAGCCTGGCGGCGGTCGGGCGCTCGTGAGGGCCCAACGCCAGCGCAGCACACCCAGGTGATGCGCGCAGCATCGGCGTATCCTGGCCGGACCCGGCCGTGTCGACCCCTCCGTCTCCTCCGACCGCGACCCATGACGGTAACGCGCTCGAGGTAGAGGACCTCTCGGTCCGCTTCGGCGCGACGCTGGTCCTCGATCGCCTTTCGTTCGAGGTGCCGCGCGCGACGTCGCTCGCGATCATCGGGCCCAACGGGTCGGGCAAGACGGTGCTCTTCAAGGCGCTCATCGGTGCCCTCCCCAGCGAGGGACGCATCCGCTGGGCACCGGAGACGCGACTCGGCTACGTCCCGCAGAAGCTCGACATCGAGCGCGACCTCCCGCTCACCGGCGACGACCTGCTGCGCGCGAAGGCCAGGGTCGCCCGCGCCTCGGACGAGGAGGCGGTCCGCGCGCTCGCGGTCGTGGGGCTCTCCGCGCGTCTGTCGGCGATGCCGATCGGTGCGCTGTCGGGCGGTCAGTTCCAGCGCCTGCTCGTCGCCGCCGCGCTCGTCGGCTCCCCGACGGTCCTGCTGCTCGACGAGCCCACCGCGGGGGTCGACGAGCAGGGGCAGCAGACGCTCAACGAACTCATCGACCGGCTGCGTCAGGAGCGGGGGATGACGACGCTGCTCATCTCGCACGATCTGAGCGTCGTGTACCGCTACGCCGGCCGCGTCCTGTGCCTCGCGCGCAAGCGCGGCTGCTTCGGCGTCCCCACGGCCGTCCTCACGCCCGAGCGGCTCCAGGAAATCTACGGCGCGCCCGTCGGCTTTCACGTCCACGACCATGGCCCTCGACCCTGACGCGCTCGTGCTCTCGGTGGCCGTCGGCGCGGCGGCGGGGCTGGTCGGCTGCTTCGCGGTCATGCGCCGCATGACGCTCGCGGCCGACGCGATCTCGCACGTCGCACTCCCCGGGATCGGCCTCGCGATCGTCCTGCACCTGCACCCCGTGCTCGGCGCCGCGGCCATGCTCCTCATCGGGACGGTCGTGCTCTGGGGCATCGAGACCCGGACCCGGATCGCCACCGAGACGATCATCGGCGTCCTGTTCTCCACCGCCCTCGCCGTGGGCAGCCTGATCACGTCGGGCGAGGAGCTCATCGACGCGCTCTTCGGGGAAGCGCCCCGCCTGACGGCGCTCGAGACGGGCCTGGGCCTCGCGGTGGCCGCGGTCATCGTCGGCTTCGTCCTCCGCGAGCGGCACCGGCTCGTGCTCGCGCTCGTGTCGCCCGAGATCGCGCGGACCGCGGGCGTCGACGTCGCGCGCCTCGATCTGCGCTTCCTGCTCGTCTTCGCGCTGACGATCGCTCTCGGCCTGCGCACGCTCGGCGTGCTGCTCATCGGCTCGCTCGTGATCGTCCCCGCGGCGACGGCGAAGCGCCTCGCCCACAGCCTGAGCGGGATGCTCGTCACCTCGGTCGTGGTCGCGGTCCTGTCGACGACGGCGGGCACGTATGCGTCGATGGTCCTGCACCGCGAGGCGGGCCCGCTGGTGGTCCTCGTCGCGGCGGCCTGCTTCTTCGCGAGCCTGCTGCGGGGCGGGGCGACGGCGGCGCGGTGACACGCGCGATGGCCGCGCTACGCCCCGTCGGGCGCCTTCGCCGCGTCGATCGCAGCGGCCCCCGCGTCGGTCTCCTCGGTGGCCTCCCGCAGCGCGTCCGCCCGCTCGATGGAGCTCTCGGCCTCGTCGAGCGTCGCGTGCGCGCGCTCGATGGCTTCGTCGCGCGCCTGCTCCGGCAGCCCGAGGCGCAGCGTCTCGAGCACCCGGTGTGCCTCGTGGAGCCGATCGCTCGCCCGCGCGACGGCGGCGTCGAGCTCGACGTTCTTCTCCGGCGTGAGGCGCGCGCGCACCCGGCTCTCGTTGTCGGCCTCGAGGCGCGCCTCGAGCGAGTTCCACCGCTGCACGACCGCGGAGCGGCCGGACTCCGCGTGCGGAGCGCTCGGAGGACGGCTGTCCTCGCAGGCGCACATCAGGAGGGCGAAGAGCGGCGCGCAGCACGCCCAGAGGGTCATGGGTCGAAGCACGGGTCGGTAACGTACACCGGACGAGGCGGCGGGGCGCTGGCGAAGATACCCGGCGCCCTGCCGCACACACCAACGGTACGTCGTCGGGCTCAGACCGTGGCAAACGAGGCGTCGGCGATGTCCAGCGGCGACTTGTCCTCGTCGCCCATCAGGCGCGCCTTGAACTCGACGCCCGGCAGGACGTTGCGCGCGTAGTAGAGCGCCGCGGCGACCTTGCCGTCGTAGAACGCGGCGTCGGGGTGACCCGCCGCGACGCTCTTCTTCTTCTCGAGCGCGATGGCCGCGCCCTGCAGCAGCATCCAGCCCACGGTCGTCTCGGCCATCATCTCGAGGAACCGGTTGCCCTGCAGCGGCACCATCCCGACGTTGCCGGTCTGGAACCACATGAGCATCCGCATCGCGCTGCCGCCGAGGGCCTCCTGCGCGAGGCCGAGCGCCTTGGCCGCGCCGCCGAGCGTCGCGTCGCCCGAGTACTTCTGGACGAACTGCGCCACGTCGGCCAGATACGCCTGCAGGTTCGCGCCGCCGGCCTGGCCCAGCTTGCGCCCCACGAGGTCCATGGCCTGGATGCCGTTGGTGCCCTCGTAGATGCTGAAAATCTTCGCGTCGCGGCAGTACTGCTCGACGGGGAAGTCCTTCGTGTAGCCGACGCCGCCGTAGGTCTGGATGGCGGTCTCGCAGACGCGGAAGCCCTGATCGCTGCCGTACGCCTTCACGAGCGGCACGAGCAGGTCGACCTGGCCCTGGTGGTAGGCGGCCTTCTGCTCGTCCTTGCCGGTCAGGGCGCGCACCTGGTCCTGGTGGTGCGCGAGCTTGACGGCGAGGGCGCGGATGCCCTCCACGCGCGACTTCATGTCGAGCAGCATCCGGCGGACGTCGGCGTGCTCGAGGATGGGCACGCGAGGCGCGGTCGCATCCTTCCAGTGCGTGATCGCGGACCCCTGCTTGCGCTCCTTGGAGTACTCGAGGGCGTTCAAGAACGCGCTCGAGGCGACGCTCAGGCCCTGCACGCCCACGGCGATGCGCGCGCTGTTCATCAGCTTGAACATCTGCGGCATCCCCTGATTGATCTTCGCCTCACCGCCCACGGGCCACCCGAGGCAGGCGCCGTTGTCGCCGAAGTTGAGCATGCAGGTCGCCGACCCGTTGATGCCCATCTTGTGCTCGATGTTGGCGACGTCCACGTCGTTGAACTCGCCGAGCGAGCCGTCGGCGCTGGGCCGGATGCGCGGCACGATGAAGAGCGTGAGGCCCTTGGTGCCGGCGGGCGCGCCGTCGACGCGCGCGAGCACGAGGTGGATGATGTTCTCGGCGAGGTCGTGGTCGCCGCCGCTGATGAAGAGCTTCGTGCCGCGGATGACGTACGACCCGTCGGGGTTGCGCGACGCCGTGGTCTTGGCGCTGCCCACGTCGCTGCCGGCCTGCGGCTCGGTCAGGCACATGGTGCCGCCCCACTGCCCGCCGAACATGCGCCCGCAGTACAGGTGCTTCTGCTCCGGCGTACCGAACGACTCGATGACCTCGGCGGCGCCGAAGGCCAGCCCCGGGTACATCGCGAACGCCGTGTTCGCGCCCGAGATCATCTCCTCGATCAGGACCTGGAGCGCGTGGGGCGCGCCGGCGCCGCCGTACTCCGGATCGACCGCGATCGCCTTCCACCCGGCCTCGTAGAGCTTCTTCCACGCGTCCTGGAAGCCGGTCGGCGTCTTGACGCGCCCGTCGTCGATGCGACAGCCCTGCGCGTCTGCGGGGGCGTTGAGCGGCCCGATGACCTCGCGCACCCAGCGGTAACACTCGCTCAGGGTGGAGCGGATCTCCTCCTCGCCCCAGTTCTCGAACGGGGCCTTGCCGAGCAGCTCCTGCAGGCGGAACTGCTCGAACAGCAGGAACTGCAGCTCGCGAAGGTCAGCCTTGTAGCGGTTGATCGCTTGGATGGGCTTGGGGGATGACACGGCGTCGTTCTCCTGGGCAGGGGACGTCCTGAATGAACCGCCATTCAGTCTAGGGCCCCATGCCGCGCCGCGCCAGAGGGTCCTGACGGGGATCAGGGGGACGGGCCAGGGCAGGGCGCCGGGGCCCTACCGGCCGCGTCAGAACTCGGCGCGGACGAGGATGAACTTGTTGCAGAGCGCCTTGTCGGTGACCTCGCGGTACGCCTTGGCCGCCACCTCGCTCTTCAGGCCGCCAATACGCCCGTGCTCGGTGATGAAGTACATGACCTTCACCCCCTCTTCCTTCTTCTTCTTGAGCCAGGTCGTGAAGGTCGAGCCGGTCGAGACGAACGCCGGGATCTGGTTGCCCGTGTAGAAGTTCTCGCCCTTCCAGTTCATCTGGTAGGCGACCAGGAGCTCGCTCGGCGAGGCGCGGTCGGAGTAGTAGGCCGCGATCATCTCGTGCTGCCCCCAGTGCTGCGCCGTCTTCTCCATGTAGACGTCGAGTCCCCAGGCGCCCCAGACGATGCCGAGGGCGGCGAGGGCCACGACGGCGTGCCTGCGGAAGCGCCGCACGACCAGCGCCAGCGAGGCCAGCACGGCCACCGCCGAGAACGCCGCCAGCGGCGCGGAGAAGTCGAGCGACTCGGGCCACGCGCGGCGGTAGTTGTACGTGAAGAGCTGCAGCAGCCGGATGGCGCCCGGCTGGTCGGAGTTCTCGGGCCTGATGACGAGGTCGCGGGCGACGAGCACCAGCACCAGCGTGCCGGCCACCGTGCCGGCGGCGAGCATGCGCCAGGTGTTTGCCGTGCTCTCGTCCGCGTCGGCGCCCGCGCCGGGATCGCTGGCGCCGAACGTGCGGACGGCGAAGGCGAGCACCGCGGCGCCGCCGAGCAGCAGCGCGACACCCAGGCCCACCGATGCGCCGGGCAGCGAGCCGCCCGGCTTGGTCCCCAGGAACGATCCCGGCAGCATCGCCGAGATCCCCAGCACCATCGCCGTGATGCCGGCAGCGACCCCGACCAGGTAGGAAGGGAGGCTGCCGCGGCGCGCGGGAGCGCCGTCGCCCAGCATCTCGTCGAGCACGATCCCCACCAGCATCGCGACCGGCGGCACCGCCGGGAAGATGTAGTGGTGGAACTTCGTCCCCATGAACGAGAACAGGGAGAAGGCGAAGATGAACCACATGCAGAGCAGCACGGACGTGTCCGCGCGCTCTGCGTCTTCCTTCGATGTCCCGCGCCGCAGCCACCAGAGAAGGCCCAGAGGCGCGAGCCCCGTCCAGGGGAACAGGGCGTAGCCGAGCTGCCATGCGTAGAAGCGGAAGCTCGTGTCGTCCCCCTCGTTCGTGTCGTGAACGTGGTGGAACGCGCGGTTGAACATGTCGTGGAAGATGAGCCGGTCGGTGAAGGGGCTGCCGTGGCGCACGTACATCGCGACGTACCAGGGCATCGCCACGGCGAGGATGATGAGCAGTCCCCCGACGATCTCGAACTGCGTGAGCTCGCGGACGATGCGCTGCAGGCGCAGGAAGAGCCCCTCGCCCGGGCGCGACGCGCACAGGTACGTGAACGTCATCAGCATCGGCAGGCCGAAGCCCGCGGGGCCCTTGGCGAGCGTCGAGAGGGCCGCGAACAACCAGGCGGCGAGGTAGTAGAGGCGCCGGGTGCGTCGCTCACCCCAGCTCATGTAGAGCACGGAGCCCAGCACGACGGCCCAGAGCAGCCCCTGCAGCGCCGGCTCGAACGCGGCGACCGTGCGCCACACCGACGGGCCGAAGCCGTCGGGCGTATTGCCCGTCGAGCGAGGCACGCTCGCCGCGAACGTCGAGCGGCACTCCTCGTTGCCGGGCAGGCCGCAGTTGCCCATACCCGACCCGCTGCGAAACTCGTCCCAGTGCGGCCGGAATCCGTGGGCGCCGTCGTGCCAGACGAACTCGAAGTTGCGCGACACGAGGTAGAGGATCTGCGGGATGGCGCAGATGAGCATCGCGCCGAACACCAGGTGCCACGCCGTCAGGCGGAAGCGCGCGGCGCCGACCTTGACCTCGTAGGCGCGTACCTCGGTCTCCTCCGGGACGCGTAGCCCGACGAGCACCAGGCCCATCGCTGCCGTCATCGCGCCGACGAACGGCATGTCGGTCATCGTCTGGTGGGCGATGAAGAACCAGTCGGGCATCGTCGACAGCACGATCGCCCCGAGCAGGCCCGCGCGCCGGCCGAACGTCCGCGCGACGCCCTTGTAGAGCAGGTACGTGGCGAGGATCGTCAGCAGCACGACGGGCGCGCGCACGGCCCACTCCGGGTGCATGACGGGCTGCGTCCCGTCGCCGATGAGCATCTTGCCGGGCTGGTAGTGCACGCCGAGCGTGGCCATCGACACGGCCTGCATCCACATGTCGGCGACCGGCTTGCTCCAGAACCAGCCGTCCTGTGCCCACCAGAGGCTGATCCAGTCGTCGCGCGCGAGCATCTCGCGCGACACCTCGCCGTAGTGCGTCTCCCACGGATCCCACAGGGCGTAGATGCCCATCACCGGGAAGAGCAGCGCCGCCGAAGTGACGATGACCCAGAACCCGTGGCGCTTGAAGAGCGGGCGCTCCTCGCCGCTCTCGTCGACGGCCAGGGGCCCGAGCTTGCGGCCGAGCGCGAAGAAGGCCGCCGCCCAGGCGATGAAGGCGAGCGCGACGACGATGCCCCAGGCAGCCTGGGGCAGGACGGCGCCGGCCTGCGCGCCGCCGAGCGCGAAGCAGAAGGCGACGCCCGTGACGACGAAGCCCGCGAGCGGCGAGCCGAGCCCGGAGAGCGTGAGCGAGCGCTCGACCCGGTCGTCGGCGTCATCGAACGTGCCGAGCAGGTCCATGACCCCCCACGACGCGATGGCCGCGAAGACCGCGCCGAGCGGGACGCCCCAGCGCCACTGGCCGGGCTTGGCCATGAGCAGCAGGGTGAACAGGGCGCCGAGGAGCGCCGTCAGCCCGCCGCGCGTCCACCGCAGCGGGTTGCCGCGACGGAGCAGGGGGCGAGGCGACTCGGGCGCGGCCGCGTCTTCGGACCGGGGGGAGGTGCCCTCCTCGGGCGTGGGCTCCGGACTGGCGGAGGGCGCCGCAGGGACGGCCTCGCGCTTGGTGACAGGCTCCATCATGTAGGCGACGAAAGCTCCGAGAAAGCAGACCGCGGCGACGCCCCAGAGCAGCGCCGGGAGAAAGGGGCCGGCGCCCCGTCCGGAGGCGAGCAGCACCACGTTGACGACGACGAGACCGCCGCCGAGCCAGGTGAGCGCACGCCTCGTGGCCCCGAGCGGGAACGGCTTGGCGTGCTCGCTGCTCTTGGTGTCGGCCATGGGCGGCGCCGGAGGGATTAGCAACTTTGGGCTCCCGGGACTAGGCGCAAGCCGACGTGCGGTCGTGCGACAGGCATGACCGCCCGGCGCGTCCTCGAACGACGAGGCCGATACGGCGGCGGAGACAGATCGGGGCGGGGGCGCCGGACATATCGGTCCACCCCACGCCGGGCGCGTCTGGCTAGGCCCGGTGACGCACGGGTCGCCCGCGGGGCGCGGCGCGCGCCACCTCGGTCACTTCAAGCCTGCGATCTCCTTGTCGAGCCCGTCCAGATCCTTCTTGTACGTGCTCGCGGTGATGTCGTTCGGTCTCTGGGCTTCGGCCGCCGAAGGCAGCGTCGGATCGACCACGTCCCCCTGCGCGTTGACGGGGGGCTGCATCGCGAGGGCCGCGGCAGAGGGAGCCGCGGACGACGCCGGGGTGCTCGCCGCGGGGTTCGCGCCGCTGGAGTCGGGCTTGTTGCAGGCGACGAGCGCGGACGCCGCCACGACCAGGATCCATCCGCGGTTCATTTCGCACCTCCCGCCGGCGCCTTGGTGTTCAGCTCCTGGAGCTTCGTGACGAGCCACTCGTCCGAGCGGGCGAGCAAGCGATCGCACTCCTGGGTGGCGGCCGTGTCCTTCGCGGCCTCGGCGAGGTCGCGGATCTTCCAGAGGCGGGCGTGGCGTCGCCACTGCGCCCGGACGAGCTCCCGCTCCTGCTCGGTCGTCGCCTTGCCGTCCTTGTGCACCGCGTCCCAGATCTTGCGCTCGAGCGCGTGGCGCGCAGCGATTCGCGAGGTGCGCTGCTCGGGCGTCTGCTGCTCCCCTTCGCGCCCCCCGGCGTCGGCGTGATCGGGGTGCTCCGGATGATCGGGGTGCTCCGGGTGGTCCGGATGGTCCGGGTGGTCCGGGTGGTCCGGGTGGTCCGGGTGGTCCGGGTGGTCCGGATGCTCCGGATGGTTCGGGCGATCGGGATGGTCCGGGCGATCGGAGGCGCCGCCGTGATCGGCCGGCGCGCGGCCGGGCGGGTCGGCGTAGGCCACGACGGCGAGGCCGAGGACGGCCGCTCCGAACAGCGTGCTGGCTCCCGTTCGCCAGTTCCTTCGCGAGGTTCGCATCGTCAGCTCCTTCGTTCGTGGGCGCGTCGGTTCCTTGCTCGACCGCGGGGCGCCGGTCCATGGCACGTTTCGACGAGAGGCGATGCTCGCTCGTGCCGGCACGCGCCGCAAGGGCGACGAGGTGGCGAACGAAGCGCCCTCTTCGGCAGGTACCGGGCGCGCGGGGTCGCGCGTCCGCTTCCGGCGATGAGGCCTGCGACGAGCCCCTGCAGCGGCAGCACCACCGCGGTCACGTGGCCCGCGGGACCCGAGCCCCACCCGACGGCGTCGAGCGCGACCCACGGCGTGAACCAGCGGCGCAGCGCGAGCGCCGTGAGCAGCGCCGCGAGCAGCGTCGCGCGCCACGGGCGGGCCGCGGCCCTCCACCGCGGGGGCGTGCCGAGCGCCGCCGCGAGGGCGAGCGCCGCGCCGCCGTGAACCAGGGCTCCGCGGGTATCGTCGAGCGTGGCGACGCCCCCCGCGACCAGCGCCGCCGCGAGCACGACGCCCCCGAACAGGCCGACGAGCGCCCCGAGGAAGACCTCGCGCGCGCGGGCCGGACGGGCGGTCCCCGCCGTCATCGCAGCACCACCCCCCGCCGCACGAAGACCACCTCGCACGGCGCCGTCGGGTACTCGGGGCTGCAGAGCGCGAGCCTGGGCTCGTAGGCCGCGAAGCGCGGATCGCTCGTGACCATGTCGCCGTCGTGCTGCGGCGCGAGGCGCGTCGGGCTGTCGCTCGTGACGACGAGCGCCCCGGGGCTACGGGCGAAGAAATAGTCGGCGACGGCCTGCCGCGGCAGGCCCGGGCGCGCGAGCGTCTCGTCGTTCAGGCCCCCGAAATCGATCGCGACGCGCGGCTCGGCGACCCACGGGATGAGCCCCGCGTCCACCCAGCACGCGATGGCCTCCGACGGCGGCAGGTGGTCGCGCAGCCATGCGCCGACGCGCGCGTGCTGCTCGGTCTCGATGTCGAGGTAGCGCCGCGCCTGCGCGCGCGTCGCGCGCTGCGCGGCAATCGACTCCACCGGCCACGCCACGAGGCACGCGGCGATCGTCAGGGCCAGGACCCCGCCCCGCGTCGCGCCGTAGCGGCGCGGCAGCTCGCCCGTGTGCGCCGCCGACGCGAGCAAGACGCCCGCGAAGGGGAGCGCCAGGAACAGCCCGTGCACCTGGAAGCGGTACAGGTACCCCATCACGAGCGTCGAGCGGGAGTACTGCACGGCCAGGGCGGCGAGCGCCGCCGCCGCCGCGACCGCCGGCCCGCGGGGCACGCGCGCCCG
>JAJYCT010000118.1 GCA_021778125.1 Myxococcales bacterium | reverse complement strand
CGTGGAGCTGGGCCTGCCCGATGGCTCCGGCTACACCTTCTGCGAGCACGTGCGCAGCGCGCCGGAGCGCTGCCACGTCGCCGTCGTGCTCGTGAGCGAGACCGCGTCCCCGCTCGAGATGGCGCAGGCCGAGGAGGCCGGCGCGGACGCATACCTGCAGAAGCCCTTCTCGATGGCCAGGCTCGAGACCTACGTGCGCGCCGTGCTGGAGAGCGAGAAGGAGAGCCGGCCGAACGTCCGGGTGCTCAACGTGTGAGCGCCGCGCGCACCACTACTCGCGCGGCACCACGATCCGTCCCGAGGCCACGTCGGCCCGCAGCGCCTCGACCCGGGCCACGACGTCCGCCGGCAGCAGGGCCGCGTGCGGCCCCTCGTGCACGTAGTCGACCGCGCCGTCCTTGACGCCGAAGAGGTGCATGCCTCCCTCGAAGTGCCCGTCGACGGTCGCGCGGATCGTGTCGAACACCGACACGTCGGCGCGCTTGACCATGCTCGTGACGACGGTGCCGGGCATCTCGGCCCACTGGTCCGAATCGACGCCGATGGCCAGGCGCTCCGCGTCGTGCGCCGCCTCGAACACGCCGTGCCCGGTGGCCCCGGCCGCGTGGTAGAGGACGTCGGCGCCCTCGGCCATCTCGGCGATGGCCACGGCCTTGCCCTTGGCGGGATCGCGGAAGGCGTCGGGCGTCGAGCCAACGTAGACGGAGTGCACCATGCACGCGGAGCACGTCGCGTGGACGCCCGCCTCGTAGCCGACCTCGAACTTGCGGATGAGGGGCCCGCGCATGCCGCCGACGAAGCCGACGTGGCGGGTCTTGCTGAGCAGTCCCGCGACCGCGCCGACCAGATACGAGCCCTCTTCCTCGTGGAACGCGAGGCCGGCGACGTTGGGCGGCGCGCCGCCCGGCGGCGGCGCGTAGTCGACGCACGCGAAGCGGACGCGGGGGAAGTCGCGCGCGACCCGGTCGACGTCGCTCGAGAAGATGAAGCCCACCCCGATGACCAGGTCCATGCCCTGCGCCGCGAAGAGGCGCATCGCCGCCTCGCGGTCCTCGCTGCTCGCGGGCTCGAGGAACGCGACCTCCAAGCCGAGCTCGCGCTGGGCCCGCAGCAAGCCCGCGTACGCGGCGTCGTTGAAGCTCTTGTCGCCCCGGCCTCCCACGTCGAAGACGAGGCCGAGCCGCCCGCGCGCCGCGGCGTGCTGCGCGTCCGGCGCCGCCGGGCGTCGTCGCGGAAGGCCCACCGTGGCGAGCAGCGCCGCGCCGACGAGCGCTGCCGTCCACCGGGCAGGCCCTGTCATGCCCGAGGCTCCACGCCGCGCTTGTCGCCTCGCGAATCGGCCTCGACGAAGATCTTGCGCATCTGGGGCATGGCCCCGCGGATGGCGATCTCGATGCGGTTGGTCACGTCCTCGACCTGCGGGACCGTGAGCGCTGGGTCGAAGGCCACCTTGAGGGCGAGGATGATCACGTCGGGCCCGAGGTGCATCGTGAGCAGCTGCGTCACGTCCTCGACGCCCGGAACGGTGCGCGCGAGCTCGAGCGCCCGCTTCCGGTCGGTCGGCGTCGCGCTTTCGCCGATGAGGAGCCCGTGGGTGACCCACGCCAAGAAGAGCGCCACGCAGCAGAGGAGCAGGCCGATGAGGATGCTGCCGAGCGGGTCCCAGACGCTCATGCCCGTCAGGCCGGTCGCGCCGACGGCGACGAGCGCGAGCACGAGGCCGACCAGGGCCGTCGCGTCCTCCGCGAGGACGAGGAGGATCGTCGGATCGCGCGTCTCGACGAGGGTGCGGCGCATCGAGCGGCCGACCGCGACCTTGCGAAACTCGCCCAGCGCAACGCGGAAGCTCGCGCCTTCGAGCACAAGCGACACGCCGAGCACCGCGTAGCTCCAGACAAGCGACTGCGGCGCCCCACCCTGGTTTAGCAGAGCGTGAATGCCGTCGAAGATCGCGAACGCCCCGCCGACGCTGAAGAGCAGCAGGGACACGACGAAGGGCCAGAAGTACCGCTCGCTCGCGCGCCCGAAGGGGAACCGTTCGCTGGCCGGGCGCATGGCCAGGCGCATGCCGATGAGGAGCAGGGCCTGATTGCCTGAATCGGCGAGCGAGTGCACGCCCTCGGCGAGGGTGGCGCTGGAGTGAGAGAGGCCGGCGGCGGCGAGCTTGCAAGCGGCGATGGCGACGTTGCCCGCGAGGGCGGCGAGCACGACCTTTCGGCTATCGGCGGACATGTCGAGAACGGAGCGTGGACGGGGGGCGCCAGTGTCCCCGGTCTGGTCGCTTCCTGCTAATCAAAACGCGATGGTCTCGCCCTTCTCCATCGACCTGGCAGGCAGCGGTCGCACGAGCGCCCGGCGCTTCGGGGCGAGGGGCGCGAGGGCGGCGCTCGTCCTCGCGCACGGGGCCGGGGCGCCGCAGATCCACCCGTGGATCGTCGCGATGGCCGAGGCCGTCGCCGCGCGGGGCGTCGAGGTCATGACGTTCAACTTCGCCTACGCCGAGGCGAAGCGGCGCGCGCCCGACCGCAACGACGTCCTGGAGGCGACATGGCGCGCGGCGCTCGAGGCGCTGCGGCCCGCCGCGCCAGCGCGGACCTTCATCGGCGGCAAGTCGATGGGCGGGCGCATTGCGACGCAGGTGGCCGCCGCGGGCGCCGAGGTCGCGGGCCTCGTCCTGCTCGGCTACCCGCTGCACCCGCCCGGCAAGCCCGGGCAGCTCCGGGCGGGCCACCTGCCCGCCGTACGCGCGCCCATGCTCTTCGTCCAGGGATCGCGCGACCCCTTCGGGACGCCCGCGGAGCTGGAGCCCATCGTGCGCGGTCTCGCCCCTGGCACGCGGCTGTTCGTCGTGGAGGGGGGCGATCACTCGTTCGTGCGCCCCAAGAGCTCGGGCGGGTCCCTCGAGGGGACGATGGCGCGCGTCGCCGACGAGATCGCGCGCTTCATCGGGTGACGATGATGCGCACGTGCGACCGCGTCGACTGCAAGTAGGCGCTCTCGGCGACCTGGATGCGGTCGGCCACGAACCACTGCGCCAGCCGGTCGCGAACCTGCTCGAACGGCGCGCCGCGGAACGGGGTCTCTGCCGTGTGCTGGACCTCGTGCAGCTGCTCGTCGGTCGGGTGCAGGAGCGGGGCGACGACGCGGTCGAGGTACCACGCGGCGAACGCCGCCCGCTTCAGGAGCCCGTCGACTTCGTAAGGCTCCACGTGCTCGGCCTGCGCCGCGGCGTCGATGCGCGCCCGTCCGCCCAGGCGCGCGACGACCGCGGCCGTGACCGTCCGCAGGGTCGCCTCGAGGTCGGTGGGGCGCGGCCGCTGCTCCGCCGGCGTGTCGGCGAGGAGCTTGTCGCCGAGGCTTGCGAGCATCTGCTGCGCGACGTCGTGCTCGAGCGCGCTCTTCACCTCGCGCTCCTGGTACCCGTCGCCGATGCCCCCGGCCGACGCCCCCATGACCGCCAGGCGCGCCTCGAAGGCCAGGAGGCGCTCGAACACGAACCGCGGGTGCTCGTTGCCTCCGGTCTCGGGGGCGAGAAATCGGATGACCGTGCGCTCGACAGGGCGCTCTGGAACGTCGCCGGCCGCGGGGCGGGCCACGGCGCAGGCGAGGGCGAGCGCCGCCGCCGCCGGGGCGAGGCGCATCAGTCCGCGTCCTCGCCGCCGCCCTCCGTCGTCGTGGACGGAGGCGCTCCTGCCGCGCGCTCGTGCAGCATGTGCTCGTGGTGGTGCGCAAAGCCGCGCGCCGCCCGCCGGGCCTTCAGGAACTCGGCGAACCCGACGATCATGTCCAGGTCGCGCGGTCCGAGGGCGTCGGCGAGCTCCTTCAGGTTGGTGCGCAGAGCCTCGGCGTTGCGCGCGCGCCGGCCGCTCTGCGACTTGGGCGACTCGTCGGTCGACTCCGGCCCCTCGCTCTCGGGGGCGGGCGTGCCCTCCCAGGCGGGGCGCGCCGTGGCCTTCACGGCGTGGGCCGCGAGCCAGGCCTCCATGAACGTCCTCAGACGCTCGCTGCGGAACGAGAACCAGCGCTCCCGCTCGGGGCCGTACGACATGAGCACGTCCTTGAAGCGCCGGAACGCGCCCTTGCCGTCGATGGCCTGCGTGAGCTTGCCGCGCAGGTCGGCGTCGTCGACCATCGGTATGAAGCGCTCCATCCAGCGGTACTGCTCGCGCGAGCTCACCGGATCGATGCGCAGGTAGTTGCCGTCCGACGCGATGCGCACGTGCATCTGAGGGTCGGCGACGCCGTCGACGACCCTCAGTACCTCGCCGGTGGTCAGGTGCAGATAGCTGTGGACCTCGGGGGCGTTGTTCTCGAAGGCGTCCTCGAGCGCCTCCCAGTCCACGGGCACTTCACGGAGAGGTCCGCTCGCCCCGGGGGTTCCGGGACGCTCGTCCGCGCTGTCGCTGCTCATGATTCCCTTCCTCTCAAGTTCCAAGTGCGCGCCGCGCGGCCTCGGAAGCGCCTGGGCTGAGGCGTCCTCTGGCATGGGCTGGATCGCGAGGCGTACCCTCTAGGATGCCACGGCCGGAGCGCGCTTGGGAACGGGAAGGGCGCCGGTCCGTGCCGTACGTCAGCCGGAGGGCGGCCACGCCGACCTTCGTGGACGGGGCCCCTCAGGGACCGCTGCGCGTCCGGCGCAGGGCGTCGTCCCAGCGCGCCAGGTGAGCCGCGCGCTCCGCGCTGTCCATGCTCGGTGCAAAGCGAGAGGCCACGCCGTAAGCTCGTCTCACGCCAGCGAGGTCGAACAGGCCGGCGCCGATGCCGGCGAGCATGGCCGCGCCGCGGCCGGTGGACTCGACGTCCGTGGGGCGCTCGACCGTCACGTCCGCCACGTCGGCCTGGAACTGCATGAGCAGGTCGTTGGCGGCCGCGCCGCCGTCGACGCGAAGGCGGCCAATGGGACGCCCGGCGTCCTTCGCCATGGCGTCGAGCAGGTCGCGCACCTCGAAGGCGATCCCCTCGAGCGTGGCGCGGGCGATGTGGGCGGCGTGCGTCCCGCGCGTCAGGCCCGTGATGGTGCCGCGCGCAGCCTGGTCCCAGTGCGGGGCGCCGAGGCCCGCCAGGGCCGGGACGAACGCCACGCCCTCGCTCGACGGGACGCTGCGGGCCAGGGCCTCGATGTCGGACGCTCGCTGGATGATGCCAAGGCCGTCGCGCAGCCACTGCACCGCCGCGCCCGCGACGAAGGCGCTGCCCTCGAGGGCGTACGTCGTGCGGTCACCGATGCGCCAGGCGGCGGTCGTGACCAGGCCGTGGTCGCTGAGCAGCGGGCGGTCGCCGATGTTCATGAGCGCGAAGGCACCCGTGCCGTACGTGCACTTCGCGTCCCCCTCGTCGAAGCACGCTTGCCCGAAGAGTGCCGCCTGCTGGTCGCCTGCGATGCCCGCGATAGGGATGCCGTCGGGCAGGAAGCCCGCGCCGCGCGTGCGCCCCACGATCCCGGCGCTGCTGACGATCGTCGGCAGGATGCCGGCCGGCACGTCGAACGTCGTGAGCAGCTCCGGGTCCCACTCGCAGCGGGCGAGGTTCATCAGCAGCGTGCGCGAGGCGTTGGTGACGTCGATGGCGTGCACGGCGCCCGACGTGAGCTCGCTCACGAGGAAGGAATCGATCGTCCCGAAGGCGAGCTCCCCGGCGGAGGCGCGGGCGCGCGCGCCCGGCACGTGATCGAGCAGCCACCCGATCTTGGTCGCGCTGAAGTAGGCATCGATGACGAGGCCGGTCTTCTCGCGGACCCGGGCGACGACGTGGGCGTCCCTCTTGATCTCGTCGCACACGTCCGCCGTCCGGCGACATTGCCACACGATCGCCAGGTCGATGGGCGCGCGCGTCTTGCGGTCCCAGACCACGGTCGTCTCGCGCTGGTTGGTGATGCCGACGGCGGCGACGTCCCTGCCCTCGATCCCTGCCGCGTGGAGCGCGCCGCTGACGCTCGCGCCGACGCTCGACCAGACCTCGCGCGGGTCGTGGGACACCCACCCGGGCTTGGGAAAGTGCTGAGGGAGCTCGCTCGTCGCGCGACCGAGGGTACGCCCGTCGAGGCCGAGGACGAGGGCCGTCGAGCCGGTCGTGCCCTGATCGATGGCAAGCAGGTGGGGAGGCATGGAGAGAGGGTCGGGCGCGGGGAGGGGCGCGTCAAGGAGGCTCGCGGCGTCCCTGGAGCCGGTGCGAGCCGGGCGGGCTCACGGCGCCGTGACGTCGATCCGCAGGCAGTCCTCGGCGAAGCGCGCAGGACCCTGGAAGGTCGAGCGCACTGACTTCAGGACCTCGTCCCGCGCCCTGTCGACGGCAGGGGGCAGGTGGCTGAGCAGGAGCGACTTCACGTGCGCCGCCGCCGCGACCTCGCCGATCCGGCGCGGGGAGGTGTGCAGATCGTAGAGTCTCTTCGGCGAGCCGGGCGGATCGAGGACGGCCGTGTCGTAGACGAGCAGGTCGGCGCCCCCCGCGAGGCGCGCCAGGTTGTCGTTCCGGGAAGCGAGATCTCCGGAGACGACGACGGCGTGGCCCGCGTGCTCGATGCGAAACGCGAGGGCGGGGACGTCGTCGTGATCCACGGCGATCGACGAGATGCGGAGATCGCCTTCGCGAAGGACCTCGTGCGCCGGTGCGTCCGGCTGCGTCGGCAGGTCCGTGACCCCGAGGCGAAGCTCGTTGCGGAACGTCGGCAGATAGGCGAACGCGCCCCGGGCGCCGAAGAGGCGATCGACGAAGGTCGTCGTGCTGGGATACTCGCCGCCGCCGCGTGGACCGAAGATGCGCAGCGACAGCGGCTCGTCGAACGTGAGGTCGCGCGACTTCACGAACCCCGGGACATCCCCCGTGTGGTCGATGTGGAGGTGGGTGAGCAGCAGCGTGTCGAGCGCCCGGAAGTCGACGCCCATCTCGCCGAGGCGTACGAACGCCCCGGGGCCCACGTCGACGAGGATACGAGCGGTCCCGTCGATGAAGACGACGTAGCTCGACGCCGCCCGGCCGAAGCCTCGTGGTCCCCCCGAGCCGAGGACGGCGAGCTCGAGACGGGAGGACGGACGACCGGAGGCGTGGCAGAGGGCCGGCCCCGTGTCCGTACGCGCGCCGGCGGCGCCGCGTGTCGTCGGGCCTGCGGGAGCGCAGCCGGCCGCCGCGACGAGCGCCGACGCCACGAGAAGGCCGCGCATCGCGCTCACCCGCCTCGTCGCGGCCGCGCCAGCACGCTCGAGAGCACGAGCAGCACGCCCATGGCGCAGGCCGCACCGCCGAACCCCCGCACGAGCGCGGACTCGCCGCGGCGCCACGCCTCGACGGCCTCGTACGCCGTGAACAGGCCGATCGCCGTGTAGACGAGCTGGCGCCCCGCCGCGTACACTGTGCGCGCCCCCTCCTGGACGCCGCGCACGCGCACCTCCATCTCGCCGCGGTTGGCTCGCACCAGGTACCGGCGCATGTCTTCGGGCAGCGTCATGGCGCTCATCGCCATGTCGCGGATGGCCTCCATCGCGATCTGGGTGAAGTCCCGGTTGCCGAGCACGAACTCGCGCAGGTACGGCTGGATGATCGCCACGGGGTTGAGCTCGGGATCGAGCAGCGTGCAGCATCCGTAGAGCAGGAGGATCGTCCGCTCGAGCAGCACCCAGTCCTTCGGGACGTGGAACGTGCCCGAAAGCTCGCGCAGCCCGATGTTCATCTTGCGCAGGTCGAGCAGGTTCTCGAAGCCGCGCTGCGGGTCGATCTTGATGTCCTTGAGGTTGAAGCTCTCGAGGCGCACCTCCTCCTGGAACCGCCGGTGGAAGTACTCGATGATCTTGCCGCTCACGGCCTCGTCGCTCGCGCGCGAGATGAAGCCCATCTTGCGCAGCGCCTTGAAGAGGCGGTCGGTGTCGCGGCGCAGCACGCCCTCGAGGAACTCCGGGATGCCCTCGCGCATCTGGGGGCTGAGCTCCGCGACGGCGCCGAAGTCGAGCAGGACGATCGCGCCGTCCTTCTGGACGAGCACGTTCCCCGGGTGCGGATCGGCGTGGTAGACGCCGTCGACGAAGATCATCTGGCAGTAGAGGCGCACGAGGCGCGTGGCGACGTCGCGCTTGTCGACGCCGAGCGCCGAGAGCGCGCCGACGTCGCTGACCTTCACCCCGTCGACCCACGTCGTCGTGAGCACGCGCCGGGTGCACAGCTCGCGCACGGGCTGCGCGAAGACCACGCGCGGGTTGCCGACGAAGTTCTTCGCGATGCGCTCGATATGATCGGCCTCGAGGACGAAGTCGAGCTCCTGCGAGAGTAGCTCCTTGATCTGGTGGTAGTAGGCGTCCAGACCCTGCACCGGGACGAACCACTGGACGATGGCCATGATGCGCCGGATGGTGTGCAGGTCGAGGCGCACGATGCGGTCGATGTCGCGGTGCTGGACCTTCACCGCCACGCGCCGCCCGTCGGCGAGGCGCGCCGCGTGCACCTGCCCGAGCGACGCGCTCGCCATCGGCTCGCGGTCGAGCGCCGCGATCAGCTTGCGCGACTCGCCGAGTTCGCGAGCGACGCGCTCCTCGATCTCGTCGAACGGTCGCGGCGGGACCTGGTCCTGCAGGCCCTCGAGCTCCGCCCGGAACTCGGGTGGCAGGAAGTTCGCCATGATCGACAGGAGCTGGCCGACCTTGATGAACAGGCCCTGCAGCCGGAGGATCGTCGCGTAGACCTTGCGCGCGTTTCGGGTGTGGACGTCGCCGATGTTCGCGTCGCGCCACGCCCGCCCGAGCACGCGCGCGCGCAGGCCCAGCCACACATAGCTCGCGATGACCGCGAACGTCGTCGTGTACGCGCGGACGAACCTCCAGGCGCTGACGGACGCTCCCCGGTGTGCCGTCGGCCTCGTGGGCCGAGGCGCGAGGGCCAGCGCGGAGGGCGGCTCCTGGGGAGTGGTCACGGACGACATCGGCCAGCGCGAGCGTAGCGCTCGTTGCGGCCGGTTTCAGCCCGGTCGTCTCGGAGAGCGCGCGACGACACTCGCGGAGAGCCTCAGCTCTCGCGCGGTGGCGCGTGCGTGTCCCACCAGGCGAGCGCACGCCCGACGCGCCGACGCGAGCTCTCCAGGCCCTCGATGCAGCGGCCCGTGGCGTACGCGCTCATGCGATCGGTCAGCGGAAGCTTGCGGCACGCGTTGAACGAGCCGCGTAGAACGTGGAGGCCGGCGCGGAAGCAGCGTGTCCGGTCGCCCACGAGGTCGTGGCCGCTCCACCCCTCGCGCGTCACGCCGTCGCCGACGCGGATCTGCATGAGACAGTACGAGCGCCCGTGGTCGCCCAGGCGCGTGCCATCGTCGACCGCCTTGCGGTACGCGCTCTCGAGCGACGCAACGGCGAGCATGAGCAGCGCGGTCTGCGCGCGGCCCTGGGGGCCGGGGAAGATCGGGGCCTCGGCCTCGTCGGTGGCGACGGCGAGCGCGTCGCGCGCGATGGCTTCGTAGCGGGCGCGTGTTTCGTCGCCGGGTTCGGCGTGGGCGTGGAGCGGCACCCACGCGGCCATCGCGCTCATGAGGTAGGTGACCAGATCGGGCATCGTCGTTCTCCGCAAGAAGGGCGCCGGCACCCGGAGAATCCGGTGGAAAGGTCGTAGCGCTCGAGCGGCGGGCCAGGAGCGAGCGTCCACAGTCGACGCCGGCCTTGGTGCGGATGCAAGGCACGCCGTCCTTAACCGCTGAACGTCTGAGCTTCACGCGTGCACGTCGGATGGGCCCGCCCGCGCGTCCCTTACTCGGCGACGTCGAACTCGGTGCGGCCCACCAGCTGGTCGTCGTCGGTCTCCACGTCGATCGACCAGCGCCCCGTGAGGTTGGCCGGCAGATCGCGCTCCGTGAGCGACGAGCGCAGGCGCACGACGCCGCGCGGTCCGGCGACGCGCGAGGTCTCCTCGGTCGTGCGGTGCACCTCAACGCCGGCGCGGCGCCACACGTGGCGCAGGCGGTCGCCCTTGCCCCCGGGTACGACGACGTCGGTGACGGCGATGAGCTGCCGGATGACCGACGGGTGCAGCGTCTTGACCTCCATCGCGAGACGCCCGTCTTCGAGCTGCTCGGGGCCAACGCCCGCCGACGACACGTACATCGGTACCGGGGGCACCGCGGCGCGCAGCGCGTATGCAAGGTCCACCCCGGCGGCCAGGGTGACGGCGAACACGCCGGCGTAGATGCGCTTCTTGAGGGCGCGCCGCGTGACGTGGAGGGTCCAGAAGCTCACGACGGCGATCGCCGCCGCGGCCAGGAGCGACGTGAGCGCGCGCGTGTCGGGGAAGAGCGCGGGGATGACAAGGTTCAGGCAGGCGAACAGCGTGAACCCATGGAACGACGAGCCGACCCAGCGCCAGCGCATGAGGACGCGGTCGAAGACGATGTCGAGGGTCGAGACCACGGCGCAGGCGCCGAGCAGGAGCACGAACCACACGTTGAGGGCGTCGAGCGTGGCGGACTTCCAGTAGAAGGGCAGGAGAAAGAACAGCATCGCCTGGTACGAGTTCTTGAGGGCGTAGGTCGTCACGTAGAAGCCGATGCGCGTGCGCGTGCCGGCCACGTCGAGCGTGTGTGCCCCACGGCTCGACGCGAAGACGCGGAAGACCAGCACGACGAGCAGCCACGAGACGCCGAGCACGGCGGCCATCCACCGGGCGCGCTCGAAGCCCTTGCGGGCGAACGCGACGACCCCCACGCCCAGGAGCAGGGCGTACGCGGAGTGCAGCCACCAGAGCTTGCGGCCGTGGGCGTCGAGGAAGGCGCGCGCGCGCGCCACGCTCCGGGCCCACGCGGCGCGCGGGTCCCGCTCGGGGGGCGTCTCGTGCGCGCGCTTGACGTTCGGCGGGCCGTGCAACGGTCTTCTCGGGTCTCCGGATAGGTGCGGCGAGTCTACCGCGCGAGTATCGTCCTGCCCGTGAAACGAACCGCCACGCTGCTCGCGTTCGTGTCGGCCGGGTGCGCGGCCGAGGCCGCGGGACCCCCGTCGATCGCTCCGGCTCCCATCGCGACCCCGAGCGCGCCGGTGGCGGCCGCGTCGTCGTCGGTGCCGTACGCGTACCCGAAGGCGCGCCGCGTGGACGTTGCGGACGAGCTGCACGGCGTGCGCCTGCCCGACCCCTACCGCTGGCTCGAGGACGGCAAGAGCCCCG
Source organism: Myxococcales bacterium (assembly GCA_021778125.1). GTDB lineage: Bacteria > Myxococcota_A > Polyangia > Polyangiales > Polyangiaceae > Palsa-1150. Next base: position 3,304 of record JAJYCT010000118.1, on the reverse strand, counting down.
AGGTCCAGGCGTGGGTCGACGCCGAGGATCGCCTCGCGCGAGACGTCCTGGCGAAGCTGCCGGGGCGCGACGCCATGGCGGCCCGCATGCGGGAGCTTCTCTGCGTCGAGCGCGTCAAGCCGCCCGTGCGCCGCGGGGGCCGCCTCTTCTATGCAAAGCGCGACGCCGGAAAGCTCGTCTACGTGCGCGAGCCCGCGGCGGCGCGCGATCGCGTCCTGCTCGACCCGACCGCCTGGGCGTCCGACGGCAGCCTGTCGCTCGCCGAGTGGGAGCCGTCGTGGGACGGCGAGAAGGTCGCGTACACGGCCCGATCGCCAAGGCTTCATCCGTCGCGGTCGTGACTATGCAGCCTGAAGGCGGCCGTCGAGAAGATCGTCGACGAGTATGTGTTTGCGCCGTGTTTGCGCTCTCGCAGATGGAGTGAACGCTCAGGGCTTCGCGTTGACCGCGGGCGGGGGCGCGCTCTTCTCGTCGGCCTTGATCGAGTAGCGGACCAGCGCGCGCAGGACCTCGTTGCGCTCCACGTTGCCGATCGCGCTGCGAATGTCCTCGTAGACCGTCGGGTCGACGAGCAGCGCGCCGAGCGTGCCCTTGCCCTGTCGCACGCCGGAGACGATCGCCCGAAGGTCGTCGCTCATGGCGTCAAGATTGGTCATCACGCGGCTCGACCCCTCGTCGCCGTAGAGGAGCGCGTGGGCGACGCCGTTGCCCTCGCGGATGGCCGCGAGGTCCCTGTGCACCTCGGAGAGGGCGCCGGCGGCGTCCTTCGATATCTCGCCGTCGTAGACGATGGCGTGCGCGATGCCCGGCCCCTGCTTCACGTGCTCGGTGATGTCGTCCACGCTGGCGAGCGTCGCGTCGAGGCGATCCGAGGCGCGCGTGAGGCTCGCGAGCAGCGCATCGACCCTGTCGGCGGCGGTGCGGTCGTAGAAGAGGCGGTGCGCGGTCCCGTTGCCCGTGACCATCGCGTCGAGCAGGGCGTGGATGTCCGCCGCCGTGCCCTTGAGGTCCTCGGCGAACTTGGGATCGCCCAGAGCCTGGGCCAGTGGGCCGAGCTTCTGGATCGTCCGCTGGGTCTCGGCCGCCAGCTTGTTGGCGGCGGCGAACATGTCGGCGGGCTCCTCGGAGGGAATGAGGGTCGAGAGGGGCAGCATGGCGGCGTCGGTCGAGCCCATCGTGAGCTCGATCATCTTGTCGCCAAGCAGACCCTTGTTCACGACATGGGCGACCGTGTCGGTCCGGACGCGCGCCGCCTCCTTGCGCGTGATGGAGAGGGTTACGAAGATGCGCGAGTCGGCCTGGTCGGGCCCGTGGCCGAGGTCGGTGACCTGGCCGATGTCCATGCCGCCCGTGCGCACCGGGGCGCCCTTCTTGAGGCCCTCGACGTCATAGAAGGCGGTGCGGTACTCGCTGCGTGGCTCCCAGAGCTGCCGCGTGTTGCCGATGAGCACGATCGACACCATCGTGAGGATGATTCCGGCGACGACGAAGATGCCAACCTTGAACTGGCGAGTCATGCGGTCCTCAAGAGCCTGCGCGGTGCGCTAGGAGGAAGCGAGCAAGGCGGCCACGTCCTCGGTCTCGGGCGCGCGGCCTTCGATGAAGTCACGGACCACCTGGTCGTCCGTGTTGCGGAAATCGTCCTTGGTCCCCACCAGGAGGATACGACCCTTGCCAAGCATCGCCAGGCGGTCGGACACGCTGAACGCGGTGCCCATGTCGTGGGTGACGACGACGCTCGTGAGGTGCAGGGCCCGCTGGATGCCGTTGATGAGGTGGTTGATGCGCGCCGTGTTGACGGGGTCGAGGCCCGTGGTCGGCTCGTCGTAGAGCAGGACCTCGGGCTGCAGGGCGAGGGTGCGCGCCAGGCCGACGCGCTTCTTCATGCCGCCCGACAGGTCGCTCGGGCGCATGCCCTCGATGCCCGGCAGGCCGACGAGCGCGAGCGACTGCGCGACGCGCGCCAGGATGTCGGCCTCGTGCATCGTTCTCCAGAACTGCTCGCGCAGACCGTAGGCGACGTTCTCGCCGACGTTCAGGGAGTCGAAGAGCGCCGCGCCCTGGAACAGGTACGCGATGCGCCGCCGCACCTGCGTGAGCTGCTCGTCGTCCATCGACGTCACGTCGCGGCCGTCGAAGACGATGCGGCCGCCGTCGGCGTGCAGCAGGCCGATGAGCATCTTGAGCAGCACGCTCTTGCCCGAGCCGCTCGCCCCCATGACCGTCACGGTCTCGCCGCGGTACAGGTCGAGCGTCAGGTCGGTGTAGATGACCTTGGACCCGAACGACTTGCGTACGTGCTCGAAGCGGATGAGGGGCGGGCCCGGAGGCACGGGCCGAAGGGTAGCGCACCCGGAGTCACGCGGGCTCGGCGGCGAGCAGGCGCAGCTCGACCGCGCCGCCGCCCGCCCACGTGTCGGGCCGGAGCAGGCCGACGACGCGCGCGCGGGCGCCCAGCGAACTCGCCAGCGCGCCCATCTCGGGCCCGAAGCACGACAGGGGCGCGCCGGCGACGTCGAGGGTCGCCTTGAGGTGGCCGCCGCGGACCTCCCGGGCCGACAGCACGCGGGCGCCGTCGATGCCGACGCGCGGGGCGGGGTTGCCGTGCCCGCAGGGCTCGAAGCGCGCCAGATCCGCGACGACGCGCGACGGCTTGTCGCCCTCCTCGAGCCGAGCGTCGGCGTCGTGGGCAACGGCGCGCGCGGGCACCCCGAGCGCGGCGCACGCCTCGGCGAAGCGCGTGCGGAGCGCGTCGACCCGGGCCGCCTCGACCTCGACGCCGGCCGCGGCGTGGTGGCCGCCGAAGCCGACGAGCGCGTCCCGGCAGCGCGCGAGCGCGTCGTGCACCGAGAACCCCGCCGGCGCGCGCGCCGACCCGCGCCCCATGGCGCCGTCGAGCGCGATGACGACCGCGGGCTTGCCGAACCGCGCGCAGAGGCGCCCCGCCACGATGCCGACGACGCCCGGGTGCCAGCCCTGACGCGCCAGGACGATGCCGGGCAGGGCCGCCATCGCCGGATCGGCCATCTCCTCGAGCGCCTCGGCGAGCACCGCGCGCTCGACCTCCTTGCGCTTCACGCTGTACGCCTCGAGCTCGCCGGCCAGCCGTCGCGCCTCGTCGTCGCTCGTCGCGAGCAGCAGCGCGAGGGCCGGATCGGGCCTGTCCAGGCGGCCGGGGGCGTTGATGCGTGGGGCGAAGCGGAAGGCGACGTCCTCGCCCGTCGGCGTGCCCGACGCGAGGCTGGCCGCGGCCGCGAGCGCGCGCGTCCCGGGGCGCTCGCCCCGCCCCAGGGCCGCGAGCCCC
>JAJYCT010000539.1 GCA_021778125.1 Myxococcales bacterium | reverse complement strand
TGGCGTGGGTCGAGGAGGCCCCCCAGGGCCTCGACGCGCGCGGCGCCGCGATGGTCGCGCGCCTCGACGGGTCCGCGCGCGTGGTGGGCCTGCCGCTGCCGCTGCCGCTGTCGGACGCGGGCAACCCGACCACGCTCGCGCTGGCTCCCATCGCCGACGGCGTGCGCGCGTTCGTCGCGCGGTCGCACCGCGAGGAGGTGACGCTAGACGCCGTCGCCCTGCGCGCCGACGGCTCCGCCGCGGGCTCGCCCTTCCGCCTGCTCGACCTCGACGCCCCGGCGTCGTTCGACGTCGCGCTCGCCGCCTCGGGCGACGTCGTGTACTTCGACGACGTCGGCGCCACCGCGTCGGCCCACAGGGTGCGCCGCGCCTCGTTCGTCTGGCGCCGCTGACGCGCGCCCCTGCGATTCCCGCGCAACCGGCGCCCGGGGCGGCCGAAAGGGGGAACAAGAAGGCGAAGCACCCGCCGCTCTCCGAACGAGGAACCCATGGACAACACGATCGCTCCCCCGCCCGCCGTCCGCTCCGATGTGGTCGGCGTCCCGACCGCGCCCCGCCCCACCCCGCGCCCCGTCGGCCCCCCCTTCGACGAGGTGCTCGCCCGCGGCGCCCGCGTCCTGGTCCGCGGCGCCACGGCCGCCGCGCGCACTCTGCCCGGCTCGCCGCTCATGGCCGTCGCGCTGCGCGAGGGCTTCTCGCCCGCGCTCGGCCCCGGTCCCATCGGCGCGAGCCCGATCGGCCCGGTGGCCGGCGGGTCGCTCCTGGGGCCGACGTTCCCCGTCGGCGCGCCCATCGACTCGACGGGCCTGTCCCCCGTGGGAGTCGCGGGCGACCCGAATGCGGCCGGGGGCGACGCCGGCATCGGCAGCGCGCTGGCGCAGTCGCAGGAGATGAACCTCTACTACCTGCAGATCCAGGAGCAGGTTAACGAGCAGAACCGCACCTTCAGCACGCTGTCGAACGTGCTCGAGGTGGAGCACAACACCGCCAAGACGGCGATCGGTAACATCCACTGAGGCGCCTGGCACCGGCGTCGGCCTGCCTCCCGCGCCCCGATGAACCCGCCACGAACCGGTAGCGGCCGGACGCGTCCGACCCTACCCTTTGCCACGAGGACGCCATGGGCATCGACGGCATCGGCAGCAAAGGCCCCCTCCCGCCGGGCGCACCCGCGCCGGCGACCGGCCCCGCGCGCGCGTCCGAGGCGGGGCGGCCCTTCGAGGCGCAGCGGTCCGCCCCGGCCTCGGCCGCCGCGGCGACGGGCGCCGCGCTCGATCGGCTCAAGGCGGGCGAGCTCGACGTCGGCGCGTACGTCGACGCCAAGGTCGACGAGGCCACCGCGCACCTGTCGGCCCTGCCGCCGGCGCGCCTCGCCGAGATCCGCGCCGCCCTGCGCGAGCGCGTCGCGAGCGATCCCACCCTCGTCGATCTGGTCCGGACCGCGACGGGCGCGACGCCGCCCGCGGTCCCGCACGACGACTGAGGGCGCGGCGTGCTCGGTCGTCGCGCGCTGCTCACGGGCCTCGCGGCCGCGGCGGCCGCGTGCTCTCGCAGCGAGCGCGCGGCCGGCAGCGCTCCCCCGTCGCCGCGCCCGGCATCGCCGAACGTCCGGCTCCTCGAGTGGGACATCGGGCCGCAGCCCTGGGGTCCGGGGCGCGCGGTCGTCGTCGTCCCGACCTGGGGCGGCGACGGCGCGCGCTTCCCCGTCCTGGTCGCGCTGCACGGCCGCGGCGAAGCCGTGAAGGCGCCGGCGGAGGGCGCGTGGGGCTGGCCGCGCGACTACGCGATGGTGCGCGCGATCGACCGGATGCGCGCGCCGCCGCTGTCCGCCCCGGACTACGAGGGCTTCGTCGACGCCGCGCGCATGGTGGCCCTCAACGCCGCGCTGGCGGCGCGCCCGTTCGGCGGCCTGATCGTCGCATGCCCCCACCTGCCCGACATCCGCCCGGCCACGACCGGCGACGTCGCCGCGTACAGCCGCTTGCTGCGCGAGACGCTCCTGCCGCGCGTGCGCGCCGAGACCCCGGCCCTGCCTGCGCCCGAGTCCACGGGGCTCGACGGCGTCTCGCTCGGCGGCGTCATCGCGCTGCGCATCGGCCTGTCGAGCCCCGACGTGTTCGGCGCCGTCGGGGGCCTGCAGCCGGCCGTCCAGGAGGGGCAGAACGCCGAGTGGACCGCGCTCGCGCAGGCGGCCCGCGCGCGCCGCCCGGGCATGGCCCTGCGCCTGCTCACCAGCCACGACGACTACTTCCACGACGGCATCACCGGCATCTCGCGCGCCTGGCGCGCCGCGGGCATCGGCCACGACTTTGCCGACGTGCCCGGCCCCCACGACTACGCCTTCAACCGCGGGCCCGGCTCGATCGAGCTGCTGGCGTTTCACGATCGCGCGCTCGCCCGCGCCTGACGGCCCCCCCCGGGGGCGCCGGGAATGCGGCCTCGCGGGGCGCCCTTGCTACGATGACGCCATGAGGCGTTTCCTGCTTGCCTTCCTCCCCGTGCTGATCGCGTGCGCAGGCCAGTTCCCCGACCACGTCGAGCTCACGCCCGAGGCGCAGAACGTCGACACCCTGAGCGAGCCGCCGAGCCCCGACGCCTACAAGGAGGTCGGGCGGGTGGTGGGCGTCGGCGCGGGCACCGACGTCGACTCGGCCACCGAGGTGGCCAAGAACGACCTGCGCAACAAGGCCGCGGCCCTCGGGGCGTCGCTCGTCACGATCGACGAGAACACGGGCGCGCCCATCCCGCTCACCAAGAAGCTGAAGGTCGAGCTCAAGGGCCGGGCGTACAAGCCCGTGGATTGAGGCGCCGGCGGGGCTACCATCGGCGCCATGACCCTGGGCTTCGCGTCGCCGAAGGCCGGGCCCGGGTGGCTCGTCCCCCTCGAGGCGCTGGCCGAGCGGCGCGGCGGCGACGACCCCCGCCGCGTCGGCGGGAAGGCCGCGGGGCTCGCATGGCTCGTGCGCAACAGCTTCCACGTCCCGCTCGCCTTCGTGCTCCCGGC
>JAJYCT010000538.1 GCA_021778125.1 Myxococcales bacterium | reverse complement strand
CCAGCCGCCCCTGCGCGTCGAGCGCCACGACCACGTGCGCCGCGCCGTGCGCGGCCAGCGCGGCGCGCTCGGCGAGCACGTTGGCGGGCAGGGGCCGGGCGGCGTAGACGTGCACGCGGCCGGCGTGCGCGCGGCCCACCTTGCGCACGGGCCCCTCGCCGGAGAGCTCGGCGACGTCGCCGTTCTCCAGGACGCACGTGTCGGCGACGCCCACCTCGCGCGCGAGCTTGGCGTGGCGCGTGAGGTGGTGCAGCGTCCCGTGCACGGGCACGAACGCGCGCGGGCGCACGAGCTCGAGCATGCGGCGCTGCTCGTCGCGGTGGGCGTGGCCGCTCACGTGCACGGCGCGGTCCGACCACCACGTGCGCAGCTCGACGCCCCGGCGCAGCAGATCGGCCATGACGCGCATCACGGCCGCCTCGTTGCCCGGGATGACGCGGCTCGACAGGACGACGACGTCGCCGGCGGCGAGGTCGAACGACGGGTGCTCCCCGCGGCCCAGGCGCCCGAGCGCGGCGGTCTCCTCGCCCTGCGTGCCCGTGGCGATGCCCAGGACGGCCCGGCGCGGCAGCTCGCCGGCGCGGTCGACGGGCCACACCAGATCGCTCGGCCAGTCGAGGTAGCGCGTGCTGCGCGCGACGTGCGCGTGCGTGCGCACGCTGCGGCCGAGCATGAGGATCTTGCGCCCGTGGCGGCGCGCGACGTCGCCCAGCATGCGCAGGCGGTGCACGTTCGAGGCGAAGATGCCGACGACGACGGCCTGCTCGGCGCCGGCCACGACGGCGTCGAGCGCGTCGCCCACGCCCTGCTCGCCGCCGGTGGGGCCGCGCGCGTCGATGTTGGTCGAGTCGCTGAGCAGCAGGCGCACGCCCTCGCGGCCGAGCTCCTCGAAGCGCGCCACGTCGAAGGCCTCGCCGTCGGGCGGCGCGGCGTCGAACTTGAAGTCCCCCGTGTGCACGACGAGCCCCGCGTCGGTGCGGATCGCGAGCGACGTGGCGTCGGCGATCGAGTGGGTGACGCGCACCGGCTCGATCGCGAAGGAGCCCACCTGGACGCGCTCGCGCGGGGCGACCTCGTGCAGGCGCGCGTGGTCGAGGATCTCGTGCTCGGCCGCGCGCTCGCGCACCAGGCCGAGCGCGTAGCGCGGGCCGTAGACGGGCACGTCGAAGCGGCGCAAGAGGTACGGGATGCCGCCGATGTGGTCCTCGTGGCCGTGGGTGAGGAAGAGGCCGACCATGCGCTTGCCGTCGAGCGCCGAGAAGTCCGGGTGCACGACGTCGACGCCGAGGCCGCGGTCGTCGAAGGTGACGCCGCAGTCGACGAGCAGGACCTCGCCGCGCTGCTCGAGCGCCAGGCAGTTCATCCCGACCTCGCCGAGGCCGCCGAGCGGGAGCAGGCGCAAGGGGCTCATCGCGCCCCCGGCTTACCACCCCCCACCGCGCGGCGCCGCCCGGAACGCGCGGGGCGAGGGCGAGCCGGGCCGCGGCGCTGTGCTATGGACGGGGGCCCTCCTTCCCCCCCTCTCGGATGTCGACGCTCGCCGACAAGCGGTTCGTGCTCATCACCGGAAAGGGCGGCGTGGGCAAGACCACGGTCTGCGCCGCCGAGGCGCTCGCGCTCGCGGCCCGGGGCAAGCGCGTGCTCGTCGCGATGTGCAACGCGAAGGAGCGGCTGAGCGCGATGTTCGGCGTGCCGCCGCTGGGCTCCGAGGTGTCGGCGGTCGCCGACGGCGTGTGGGCGGTGAACATCGACCCCGAGCGCGCGCTCGAGGAGTACGGCACGCTCGTGCTGCACAGCCGGGCGCTCTACAAGACGCTCTTCGACAACCGCTACGTGCGCACGTTCCTGCGCGCGGTGCCGGGCATGCAGGAGTGGGCCATGCTCGGCAAGGCCTGGTGGCACACGACCGAGACGCGCGCGGACGGCTCGTTCAGGTACGACGTCGTCATCCTCGACGCCCCGGCGACCGGCCACGGCCTCGACATGCTGCGGGTCCCCAAGGTGATCCTCGACGTCGTGCCGCCGGGCCTCCTGCGGCGCGACGCCGAGCGGGCGTGGGCGATGTTCCGCGATCCGACGACGTGCGCCCTGGTGCTCGTCACGCTCCCCGAGGAGATGCCGACGACCGAGACGATCGAGCTGGCGCACGCGCTGACGGAGATGGGCCTGCCCATCGGGCGCGTCGTGGTCAACGGCGTGCTGCCGCCGCTCTTCTCGCGCGACGAGCGGGCGGCCCTGCTGCACGACGCGCCGGGCGATCCGGCGGCCCCGGGGGAGACCGCGCTCGTCGCGGCGCGCGACCGGGCCACGCGCGAGCGCGTGCAGGCCGAGAGCCTGGCGCGCCTGGCCAGGGAGCTGCCCGTGCCGCCGGCGTTCTTGCCCCTGCTGATGGAGGACGCCGCGCAGCCGTCGGCCATCCGCCTGCTCGCCAAGCGGGTATGATTCCGGGGAGATGCCCGCGACCCCGCCGCCGCTGATGCCGACGACGAGCGCGCTGGGGCTGGACCTCGACGCCCTGGTGTCCGTGCGCGCGGCGGTGGCGGCCGGCGTCGCGGAGGCGCGCGCGTCGTTCGAGCTGACGCTCGCGGCGCCCTCGAGCGACTGGGGCTTCCTCGTGCTGGCGGGCGTCGAGCCGCTCGTCGAGGCGCTCGAGCGCCTGAAGGTGCGCGCCGACGAGGCGCAGTGGCTGCTGGCGATGGGCGCGATCGACGTGCCCACGCGGCGCCTGGTCGCGGGCGCGTCGTTCGCGTGCGACGTCGACGCGGCCCCGGAGGGATCGGTGGTCTTCCCCGGGGAGGCCGTGCTCACCGTCGAGGGGCCGTACTGGCAGGCGCAGCTCGTCGGCAGCCTCGTGACGGCCTCCCTCACCGACGCGACGCTCGTGGCCACGCGCTTCGCCCGCATGGGCCTGGCCTCGGGCGGGGCCGAGCTCGTCGAGCGCGGCGCCCACGGCGCGCACCGGCCCGGCGGGGTACCGCTGCTCGCGCGGGCCGCGTTCGTCGGGGGGGCG
>JAJYCT010000117.1 GCA_021778125.1 Myxococcales bacterium | reverse complement strand
AGTCCCGCCGCGGCCCCACCGGGGGCGAACGCGCGCCCATCATGCTCCGGAGCACGGGGGACTGCAACGGCACGCTGGCCCGGGTCCGGGCGCCGGGGTGATGGCTGGCCGGCTGATGCCTGCCGGCATCAGTCCGCAGCTCGCGGCGCGATCCCCGCGCTGGCGCGCGTCGTGCGAGGCTCCGGAATCGCTGGGCTTCCCGGCGCGCCCGGGCGCCTGGCACGGTTCGACCATACACCGGCGCTCTCGACGGCGGTGGAGGCGCTCCGTCGCGCACTCGAAAGGGAGGTCGTCATGCCGGTGTCTTCGATGGCGTTCGCGTGGTGGCTGGTGTGGTTCCCCGCTCCGATGGCGGCCGGCGCGGCAGGGCAGGCGCTGGCGTCGCAGGCCACGCCGGAGACGAGCGAGACGCCTCCGGAGCCCACCGGCGAGCGCGTGAAGCTCAAGTTCGTGACGCCCGAGATCGTGCGCGTGGCCGAGGACTACCTCGCCGAGGCGATGCACGCGCACGCGCCCGTGGGGGCCGAAGAGGAGGCGACGATCGCAGGTCGCCGCTACGTGCTGCGGGTCGAGTGGCACTATCACCCGCCGGGGTTCGTGGGCGCGCCCAGCGGGTGGCACAAGGGCATCACGGTATACGCGCTGAGGTAGGCTCTCGGGTCGCCCCCGTGAGCACGACGCCCGATCCCAGCGAGGTCCCGTATGTCCGGCAGTTCTGTCGCGAGCTCAGCCCCACGCTCCTGCGTGCGGCCGCCGCCCTGGGCGGGTTCCGCGTCGAGGACCGCGACGAGTTCGACTACTGCGAGCTCGGCGCCGGCCCCGGGGACTCGACCTGCACCCTGGCCGCCGCCTACCCGCGCGCGCGCTTCGTGGGCGTCGACCTCAACCCGGCGCACGTCACCTTCGCGCGCGAGATGGCCGAGCGCGGCGGGCTCGAGAACGTGCGCTTCCTCCAGCGAGACTTCGCGGAGCTGGGCGACGAGCAGCTGCCCCCGCTCGACTTCGTCGGCGCTCACGGCGTGCTCTCCTGGATCGCGCCGGACAAGCAGCGCGCGCTCATCGAGCTCGCCGCCTCGAGGCTGAAGCCGGGGGGGCTGCTCTACGTGAGCTACAACGCCCTGCCGGGCTGGGCGGCGATCCAGCCTCTGAGGCGCCTGCTGCAGGACGCCGCGGGCACGGCGGCCAACCCGCTCGACCGCGCGCGGCGCGCGCTGGAGCTCGCGCGCGTCCTGCGCGACGGCGGGGCCAAGTACTTCGTGGACAGCGCGGCGGCCGGCGAGATGCTCGACGCGATGGAGCGCGTCGGCCCGGCCTACACGGTGCACGAGTACTTCCAGGAACACTGGCGCCCGATGTACTTCGCGGACGTCGCCGCGCAGATGGCAGCCGCCGGTCTTCGCTTCGCGGGGGAGCTGCCGCTCTATCGCAACGTGCAGCGCCTGACGATCCCGGCCGGGCTCGAGGCCTTCTTCGAGGCGCCGCGCGACCGGATCGAGGCCGCGCACCTCCGCGATTTCGCCATCAACATGTTCCTCCGCCAGGACGTCTACGTGAAGAGCGGTCTCCCGCCCGATCCGGAGGCCGCCGCGGAGCTGCTCGACGGCACCCGCTTCGGGGCCCTGGTGAGCGCGGACAAGATCCACCGCGACGTGCGCCTGCCGCAACGCGAGATCCACATGCCCGGAGAGCCGTTCGACTCGCTGCTGGCCGTCCTCTGCGCGCGCCCGGCCACGCTGCGCGAGCTGTCTGCGGGCGCCTCCCTGGCCCCGTTCGCCGTCGGCCGGCTGCGCGAGGCGCTCATCGATCTGCTCGCCGGCGATCAGGTCACCCCCATGGCGCCCGCCTCGAACGATGCGCACGTCGCGGATCGCTACAACCGCGCGGTCCTGCAGCAGCCGCTCTTGGAGGGGCGCCCCGTCGTGCTCGCCTCGCCGGTGGCAGGGACCGGGATCGCCGTGCCCGGCCTCCAGGCGGTCTGCCTGCGGCTCCTCACCCTCGTCGACGCGCCCGATCGACCGGCGTCGATCCGGGCCTTCGTCGAGCGCCAGCCCGTGCGCCTGCACGTCCGCGATCGGCCGATCACCGATCCGCAGGAGCAGGCCCGCGTCATCGCCGAGGAAGTGGAGCGGTTCCGCGTGCAGAAGCTCCCCAGGCTCGCGGCGCTCGGGGTCGTGGCCGCGTCCTGACCTGCCCGCCTCGCGCGGGTGGCCTTTCCCAGCCTCTCCCGGTATGCTGAGAGGGTTGTGATCGCACCGGGGGGTAGATCGCGCGACATCATCCAGGAGCTCGTCGAGGCGCCCTCGGCGGGGGGCGGGCCTGCGCCCGCGTGGCTCGTCGAGTCGATGTGCCAGCGGCTCGCCTGCGACACCTTCGCCGTCTACCGCCCCACGCGCGACGCCGAGGGCGTCTGGCACCTCGGGGCCCTCGTGGGGACCGATCCCGAGCTGCTCGCCCGGTACGACGTCGCGATGGCGCACACCCAGCGCACCTTCCTCTACGACCCGCTCCGCCCCGCCCTCGACCAGAGGAACACGGTGCAGATGCTCCGCGAGATCCACCGCCACGGCTCCGACGAGACGTGCATCATCGAGGACGTCTGGCCCGACGTCGGCCTCGGCGGCAGCGACCAGCTCCGCGCGCTCGCGTGCGACGGCCCGGTGCTGCTCGCGTGGGTCGGTGGCCTTCGCCACCGGCCGTTCACCGAGGAGGAGCGCCGCATCTTCACCGACCTGCTCCCGTTCGTGCGGCGCGCGCTCGGGCTGCACCGGCGCCTCGCCGACGCGGGGCTGGCGTCGGCCGACATCGCGCGCGTGCTCGAGGCCGTGGCGGCGCCCGCGTTCATCGCCCGCCCCGACGGCTCCGTGGATCACGCCAACGCCGCCGGTTGCGTCCTCGTCGAGCGCTCGGCGGCCGACGCGCTCGCGCGCGTGCGCGACGCCGTCGCCGGCCACGACTCCGCGAGCCTCGTCGGTCGCCTCGACGCAGCCGGGCCGTCGGCGCGCTTCGTCGTCATCCTGCGCGACGACGAGGCCGTGCTCGAGGCGAGGCTCGCCGAGGCGAAGCGGCAGTGGGGCGTCACCGCGCGCGAGGCGGCCGTCCTGCGCCTGGTCGTCGGCGGCGACGCCAACAAGGAGATCGCCCTCAAGCTCGCGTGCCACGAGGGGACGGTCGAGCGCCACCTCACGTCGCTGCTGCGCAAGGCCCGGTGCGACTCGCGCAGCCGGCTGATTGCGCACTTCTGGACCCAGCTATGACGCCCCGCAGGCTGCTCCGGCCGCCGGCCTTGACCCATCGCATCCCCCCCCGCTCCGCCGGCACGACGGTACCGTCCTCTTCGGCTACCGTTCGGTCATGTCCCTCCCTCGCCGTTCGTGGGCCGCGTTGCTCGCTGCACCCGTCGCGCTCCTGGCCGCCTCCCCGGCGAGCGCCGCCGGGGCCCCCTGGGACCAGGCGCCCCACGCGGCGCGCCACGTCGACCGCTACGGCCGCACGCTCCAGGCCATGTGCCCGCCCTCGCCGGGACACCGCCGCTGCCTCGGTCAGTGGATCGTCGACCCGCACCCGCTGGTGGGCGCGCAGCTCACCGGCGACCAGATCGCACCGCTCTACAACCTGCCTTCGACCGCCAGGAGCGGCGGGGCCATCGTCGCCCTCATCGACGCGTACGGCGACAGCACCGCCCTGACCGACGTGCAGGCGTACCGCGCGCAGTACAACCTCGGCCCCATCACCGCGTGCAGCGGCCTGCCGGCGCCCTCCGACGCCGGGGCCGGCCCGTGCCTCGCCGTCGTCAACCAGTCCGGTGGCGCGAGCCTGCCGGCCGACGATCCCGGGTGGGCCGGCGAGTCGTCGCTCGACATCGAGATGGTGAGCGCCGCCTGCCCCGACTGCAACATCGTGCTCGTCGAGGCCAACTCCTCGTCGCCCGGCGATCTCGACGCCGCGGTCAGCTACGCGGCCACCATCCCCGGCGTCGTCGCCATCAGCAACAGCTACGGCTCGCCCGAGTCCGGCGGCGACGACGACGCGCCCTACACCCACCCCGGCATCCTCGTCGTCGCCTCGGCCGGCGACCAGGACTACCTGGACCAGGGCCTCAACAGCCCCGCGGCCAACATCGCCCCGAGCTTCCCCGCGTCGTCGCCGCACGTGCTGTCGATCGGCGGCACGAGCGTCAAGCCGGTGACCTTCGGCCGCAAGTACGTCGAGGTCGTGTGGAACGTCGGCGTCATCAACACGCCCCAGGGCTCGCAGGCCGAGGGGACCGGCGGCGGGTGCAGCACCGAGTTCGCGCAGCCATCGTACCAGGCCGGTCTCGCAGGGCCCTGCACGATGCGCGCGGCGAACGACGTCTCCGCCGCGGCCGACTACATCATCACGGGCGGCGGGGGCATCATCGAGTACTGCGGGGCGTGCGCGGGGAGCACGACGCCGACCAGCCAGCCCATCGTCGGCACGAGCGCGTCGGCGCCGCTGGTCGCCGGGGTGTTCGCGCGCGTCGGCCTCGCCACCACCGTCGGCGCCGATCCGAGCTGGGTCTACACGAACGCCAAGTCCTTCTACGACGTGACCGCCGGCACCAACGACGTGACGGGCGTCTGCAAGGACGTCACGTGCACGTCGGACTGTAACTGGGATGGGCCGACCGGCGTCGGCACGCCCGACGGCGTCGCGCTGCTGTCGCAGACCGCGTCGAGCACGGTCGCGTGCGTGCCGTCGAGCAGTGGGTCGAGCAGCGGAAGCAGCTCGGGCAGTGGGTCGAGCAGCGGAAGCAGCTCGGGCAGCGGGTCGAGCAGCGGAAGCAGCTCGGGCAGCGGGTCGAGCAGCGGGAGCAGCTCGGGCAGCAGCGCCGGCTCGAGCAGCGGGTCGAGCTCGGGAAGCGGCTCCGGGAGCGGCTCGAGCTCCGGCGGCGACGCGAGCGTCGCGGTCGACGACGCGAGCGTGCCGGTCGGCGACGACGGCGGCCTCGAGGCCGCCGCCGACGCGACCACCGGCAACGCCGTCACCAGGACGACGACGACCACGGGCTGCGGGTGCTTTGCGGTCTCCGGCCCGTCCGGCTCCGGTCCGGCCTCGCTGGCGCTCGCGGGCCTCGGCCTGCTGCGGCTCGGCCGCCGGCGCCGTCGCGGCTGACGCGAACGTGCGCAGCCGACGGCCGCCCGCCGTCACTCCCTGACGCTCGTGTCCACCACCCCGGAGAGCCGGGGATCGAGCGCGTCGCGCGCGGCGTCGCCCACGAGGTTGAGCGCGACGAGCGCCGCGAGCAGCGCGGCCCCCGGGAATGCGACGAGCCACCACGCCTCGGGGTGCGCGCGCGCCTCCCCCATCGCCTCGCCCCACGACGCCGTCGTGTCGGGCAGGCCGACGTGCAGAAAGTTCACCGCCGCCTCGAGCAGCACCACCGACGCCACGCCGAACGCCGCCGCGACGATCGCCGGCCCGACGGCGTTGGGCATGACGTGGCGCCACAGGATGCGCACCGGCGAGGTCCCGAGCGCCCGCGCCGCGGCGACGTACTCGGTGCCGAGCGCCGCGAGCACCTCGGCGCGCACCAGGCGCGCGAGTTCCGTCCAGCGTGTCAGCGCGATCGTCCAGAGCAGCGTCCCGGTCGTCGGGTGGGGAGACGTCGCGACCACGACCAGCACGAGGATGAGCGTCGGAATCGCCGTGAGCGCCTCCACGGCGCGCGTGACGAGCGAGTCGACGACGCCTCCCGCGAAGCCGGCGAGCGCCCCCAGCACGACGCCGATGAAGACGATCACCGCCGAGGCCGACAGGCCGCCGACGAGCGCCGTCCGCGCCCCGTACACGACGCGGGCGAGCACGTCGCGCCCCAGCGTGTCGGTGCCGAGCGGGTGGCCCGCCGACAGCGGCGGACGGAGCGCCTCGTCCGGCGCACCCTTCTCCAGCGGCCCGTGTGCCACGAGCGCGGACACGAGCCAGTCGTCCGGACCCGCCTCCCTCCGCATCGCGTCGACGTCGAGGCCCGCGAGGGCCGCCGGGCGCACGACGTTCGGCAGGACGTAGACGCTGCCGCGCCACCGGCACACGATCGGCAGATCGCTCGCCGTCAGGTCCGCAAAGATCGCGATGAGCGCCAGGCAGGCCAGCACGAGCGCCCCGGCGCGCGCGAAGCGGTGGCGGGCCAGGCGTCCGATCGCAATGCGGGTCATCGTGACGTACGGCGCCGCCACGCGCGTCGCCACGCCGAGCGGCGCGCCGAGATCGGGCCGCGTCACGCGCTTGCGGCGCGCGAGATCGATCGTGACGCTCGCATCGTGCGGCGGGGGATCGCTCTTCACGACGTGCGCCCCCCCTGCCGGCGCGCGAGCACCTCGCGGACGCGCGGATCGAGCCCGCTGTAGGCGACGTCGCTGAGCACGAGGCCCGCCGTCACGGCCACCGCGGACGCGAGCACCACCGCCATCAGCCACGCCGTGTCGTGCCCCTCGATCGCGCGCAGCGTCTCGAAGCCCACGCCCGGCAGCCCGAACACCTCCTCGACGACGAACGTCCCGCCGAGCAGCACGGGCAGGTGCAGCCCCGCGAGCGTGACCGTCGGCATCAGCGCGTTGCGGAGCGCGTGCAGCACGGCGACGCGCCACTCCGGCAAGCCCTTGGCGCGCGCGGTGCGCACGAAGTCCGCCCGCACGACG
Organism: Myxococcales bacterium; assembly: GCA_021778125.1. GTDB lineage: Bacteria > Myxococcota_A > Polyangia > Polyangiales > Polyangiaceae > Palsa-1150. The sequence goes on along the minus strand of JAJYCT010000117.1, from coordinate 7,813 downwards.
TCGAGCATCGCCGTGCGCTGCCAGCGCGCGAGCGTCGCCATTGAGCCGACGACGAGCGCGGCGACCGCGAGCGCGACGCGGGACCCGCTGACCGACGTCCCGGTCGCCGCCCGGCGGAGCACCTCGGCGACCGCGAACGTCGGCGTGGCGTACAGCACGAACAGCACCGCGGAGCTCGCGAGGTCGAACGCCCGGCCGTGCCGCCACGCCGCGAGGGCGCCGAGCGGCACCGCCGCCATCCAGGACAGGAGCATCGCGAGCGCGCAGATCAGCGCCGTCAGGGGCGCCCGGGCCCGCAGCTTGTCGGCGATCGGCTCGCCGTCGACCAGGCTCAGGCCGAGCTGCCCGTACGCGGCGCGCTCGAGCCAGCGCGCGTAGCGCGTCTCGGTGACCATCGCGAGCCCGCGATCGGCGCCCACCAGCGCCACGAAGTCGTCGTCGTGCACGAACCACCACTCGCTCCAGTCCGCGCGCGCAAGGCGCAGCTGTCGCGGCGAGGCGTCGGGCGAGATCACCGGTCCCCGCTCCGTCGCGTGCTGCGCGAGGCGCGAGAGGCGCTCGAGGGCGACCCGGTCGGTCGTCGACGCGAGCGCGGGCATCACCGCGGACAGCGCGTACGTGTCGAGCGCCACGAGGTCGGACTCGCGCAGATCGCTGCCGTGGTTGACCAGCCGGTCGACCGCGCGCTCGAGCGCGAGGGGCGTGAAGTCGAGCGCCCGGTCGTACCAGAACTCCGTCCAGAACGAGACGGCGGCCGCGGGCTGCGTGAGATCGCCGCGGCCCTCGAGGCGCATGCGCTCGGCCACGGGCGCCAGCGCGACCGCCACCCGCCCGCGCGCGTCGGGCGCCAGCGCCTCGAACGACGGCAGCACGTACGGCAGCGCGGCGCCGCCCAGGCGCACCAGGTCGCGCGCGGCGTCCTCGTGGCGCGCGTCCTCGGCCGCCACGTGCCGCACGGCCTCGGCCGCGCGCGTCTGGACGTCCTCGGGGGCCCCGTTGAAGAAGCGCGGCAGATCGGCGAAGCGCGCGCGTCGAGGCTCGTCGAGCAGCGGGTCGCCCGTGGGCGGCGGCGCAGGGGCCAGCGTCGTGACCAGAAAGAGCACCAGGCTGGTCGCGATGAGCGTCGGGATCGCCCAGAGCAGGCGGCGGATCGCGTAGCGGAGCATCGCCGCCCCGCACTATAGGGCACGTCCGCCTCCGCCGTGCCCCCTTGCGCCGCGCGCGCTCTTCCCATAGGCCGGAAGGCCTGATGGATCTCGCCGAGCTACGCCGCCGCGCCGAGCGCTGGATGCAAGACGACCCCGACCCGGCCACGCGCGCAGAGCTCGCGGCGCTGCTGGCGCAGCCCGATCCGGGCAAGACCGATCTCGCCGATCGCTTCGCGGGTGCGCTCGAGTTCGGGACGGCGGGGCTGCGCGGCGTGCTCGGCGCGGGCCCCAACCGCATGAACCGTGCGGTCGTGGCGCGCGCGACCTCCGGCCTCGCGGGGGAGCTGCTCGCCGGCGTCCCGCGCGCCGCCGAGCGCGGCGTCATCGTCGGCGGCGACGCGCGGCGCCTCAGCCGCGAGCTCAGCGAGGACACTGCGGCCATCCTCGCCGCGGCGGGTCTGCGCGTCGTGCTCTTCCGCCACCCGGTGCCGACGCCGCTCGTCGGCTTCGCCGTCAAGCGCCTGGGCGCGGCGGCGGGCGTGGTCGTCACGGCGAGCCACAACCCGCCCGAGTACAACGGCTACAAGGTCTACTGGGACAACGCCGCGCAGATCGTCCCGCCGATCGACGCGCGCATCGCCGCGCGCATCGGGAGAGCGCCCGCCGCGCGCGAGGTGCCGCGGCCGTCGCTCGACGAGCTCTACGCGCGCGGCCTCGTCACCGACGCCTCGCCGGAGCTCGAGCGCGCCTACCTCGACGCGCTGCGCGGCCTCGCGGTGCACCCGGGCCGCGGCGACCGCGCGCTGCGCATCGTCTACACGCCGATGCACGGCGTGGGCGACGTGCTCGCGCGCAAGGCGCTCGCCGAGGCGGGCTTCACCGACGTCACGAGCGTCCCCGAGCAGCAGCAGCCCGACGCCGCGTTCCCCACCGTCGCGTTCCCCAACCCGGAGGAGAAGGGCGCCATGGACCTCTCCTTCGCGCTCGCGAAGAAGACCGGCGCGCATCTGGTGCTCGCCAACGATCCGGACGCCGATCGCCTCGCGGTGGCCGTGCCCGAGGGCGACGGCTTCCGGCAGCTCACGGGCAACCAGGTGGGGGCGCTGCTCGGGCACTACCTGCTCACCGAGCGGCCGGCGTCGCGCCCGCGCGCCGTCATCGCGTCGCTCGTCTCGTCGCCGCTGCTCGGGCACATCGCGGCGGCGCTGGGCGTGCGCTACGACGAGACGCTCACCGGCTTCAAGTGGGTCGCCAACCGCGCCATGGAGCTCGAGCGCGAGGGGCTGGAGTTCGTGTTCGGCTTCGAGGAGGCGCTCGGCTACTGCGTCGGCGACGTCGTGCGCGACAAGGACGGCATCTCGGCCGCCGTCGTCTTCGCCGAGCTCTGCGCGGTGCTGCGCGAGCGCGGCCAGACCGTCCAGGACGCGCTCGACGCCATCGCCCGCCGCTACGGCCTCTTCACGAGCTCGCAGATCAACGTCACTCGCAAGGGCGCCGAGGGCGCCGCGGCGCTCCGGGCCATGATGGACAAGCTGCGCGCCGACCCGCCCAGGGACCTCGCCGGCGACGCCGTGGTCTCCGTCTCCGACTACGACGCCCGGACGCGCACCGACCGGCGCACGGGCGCCAGCGCGCCCCTCGGCCTGCCCCGGAGCAACGTCCTGGCCTTCGAGCTGGCCTCGGGCAGCCGCGTCATCGCCCGCCCGAGCGGCACCGAGCCCAAGGCCAAGTTCTACTTCGACGTCCGCGAGGCCGTGGGCGAGGGCGAGCCGGTCGCGGCCGCCACGGCGCGTGCGACCGCTTCCCAGCACCGGCTGGAGGCCGCCGTCCGGGCCCGGATCGGCGAGCCGGCCTCCTGAGCGGTGTTCGCCGCGCCCCCCCGGAGGCGGCCGGGGTGACCCGCGTGCCGGCCAGGGGTGAAGGGAGGGGTCAAGGGCGAGTCGGCCCCCCCCGCTGGCTTGACAATCCGGTGGTTTGCCTTCATCTTCCGCGGCCCGTTTCCGGCTGGCATTCACAACCGTCGCGCCTCCCCATTTGCGCGTCGGCCCGTCCGGAGCGGCAGCAAGGTGGGCGTCATGCCGAAGATGAAGACGAACAAGGCCGCCGCGAAGCGCTTCCGCGTGACCGGCTCGGGCCGGGTGAAGCGCCCCAAGGCGGGCGGCAACCACGGGATGCAGGAGAAGTCGCGCAAGCGGCTGCGTCGCCTGCGCAAGAACGACATGGTCGACTCGACGATGCAGAAGCACGTCAAGCGCCTGCTCCCTTACTCCTGAGGAACCGCCCATGCCCCGCGCAAAACGAGGATTCAAGGCTCGCCGCCGCCACAACCGCATCCTGAAGGCCGCCAAGGGCTTCCACAGCGCCCGGTCGCGCCTCTTCGCGTACGCGAAGGAAGTCGTCATGAAGTCGTGGGTGTACGCGTACGCCCACCGCAAGCTGCGCAAGCGCGACTTCCGCCGCCTCTGGATCGCCCGCATCAACGCCGGCGCGCGCCAGAACGGCACGACGTACTCGCGCCTGATGCACGCGCTCAAGCAGAACAACATCGGCCTCGACCGCAAGATCCTCGCCGATCTCGCGGCGACCGACGCGGCGACGTTCGGGCAGATCGTCAAGGCCGCCCAGGCCAAGTAGCCCCCCGAGTAGCCCTTCCCGCGTCCCTCACCCCCACGCGGCGCAGACGAACCTCGCGTCCCCTCTCCCATGAAGGGAGAGGGGAAATCGGAGCCTCGCGGCGCGACGCGCGCTACACCGTCGGAGGCCCATGTCCGAGCAGGCGCAATCCATCGAGCGATCGCTGTCCACGCTGCGCGCGACGTTCCGCGGCCGCTTCGAGGCGGCGTCGACCGAGCAGTCGCTGCGCGACGAGAACGCCAAGATCCTCGGCAAGAAGGGCGAGCTCACCGCCATCTTGAAGCAGATGGGCGGCGTACCGGCCGACGCGCGCAAGGCGATCGGCGAGGTCGTCAACACGCTCAAGCAGGAGGTCGAGGCGGCGTTCGCCGAGCGCCTCGCGACGATCGCTCGCGCCGCGCGTCAGGCCGAGCTCGACGCGCCGCCCTTCGACCTGACGCTGCCCGCGCGCCTGCCGGCGCAGCTCGGCCACGCGCACCCCATCTCCAGGGTCCGCGACGAGATCGTCGACGTGCTGGTAAGCCTGGGGTTCGCCGTGCACGACGGCCCCGAGGTCGAGCTCGAGGAGAACAACTTCACCAAGCTCGGGTTCCCGCCGGACCACCCGGCGACCGACATGCAGGACAGCTTCTGGACCACCGGGGGCATGCTGCTGCGGACGCACACGAGCAACATCCAGGTGCGCGCGATGACGACGCACGCGCCGCCGATGGCGTTCATCGCGCCGGGCGTCGTCTACCGGCGCGACGACGACGCGACGCACTCGCCGATGTTTCACCAGATCGAGTGCTTCCTGGTCGACCGCCAGGTGACCCTGGCGCACCTGCGCGGCGTGCTCGCCGAGTTCGCCGAGCGCTTCTTCGGCGCGGGCACGCCGGTGCGGTTGCGCCCGAGCTACTTCCCGTTCGTCGAGCCGGGCGCCGAGGTCGACGTCGGCTGCCCGTTCTGCAAGCGCCCCGACGGTACGCGCGCCGGCTGCAGCGTCTGCAAGCGCACCGGGTGGATCGAGATCCTCGGCTGCGGCCTCATTCACCCGACGGTGTTCGAGAGCTGCGGGATCGATCCCGAGCAGTGGACGGGCTTTGCGTTCGGCATGGGCGTCGAGCGCGTCGCGATCGTCAAGTACGGCATCCCCGACATCCGGCTGCTGTTCGAGAACGATCCGCGGTTTCTCGCGCAGTTCTGAGCGCCTCGGCCGTGCGCCGCGCGGCCGTCTGCGGCCGAGGCAGGGCGCGACGTCAGGGGCGGGCCCCCGGCTTGCACGGGAGCACGGCATGAAGCCCCTCCGTCCGGGACGAGCTGCGCTCGTCCTCGTCGCCGCCCTGGTCGCGTGCGCCACGCAGGACCAGGCGCGCACCGGGATCACCAGCCAGCAGGCCCCCGGCGTGTGCCTCCGAGGCGGCGTGCCCTGCGCCACGAACGACGACTGTTGCTCGCGCCGGTGCGAGAACGCGACGTGCCGCGCGGACCCGCTCGCGTCGCCCGAATCGATCCGGTCCAGGTCGCTCGACGACGTGCCGGGCGATCCGACCAGCGGCCTGGGGACCCCGGGCGGCCACGAGGGCGTCGGGCCGAGGTAGACCGCCCTCGCGTGGCATTTCGACCCGGGTGTGGCAGCAACGTCCAAGCGACGAGCTCCCGCGCTGCGCGAGCGAGCGCCTACCCCGGCAAGCGTCCCCGGAAGTCTTGGTGGCCGAGGTGCGGGCAGCCCAGGAAGAACTCCTCGCGCACGAGCTCCGCGAGGGCCGCCCGCACGTCGGCCGCCGTGAATCCGTGACCGAGTCCTTCGGCGAGCTCGGCGCACGACGCCACGACGATCTGCCCCGGGACGGTCGAGCGCTTGCGCAGCAGGGCAACGACGCGAGACTGGAGGGGAGTCATCGCGGGGCCCCGCCCACCATGTGCGCCGTGCTCTCGTGGCGAGGGGAAGGAACCACGTCGGCGAGCTTGAAGCACGCCACGTACCGGGCCGAGGAACGGCGGGTGCGCGGCGACGCATCGGATGCCGACCTCGCACGGGTAGAGGCCGTGGCTGTGCTGGATTTCGCGCGCGAGCGCGGCAAGCCGCCGTCGTGGACGACACGAGGGGGGCGCCGGTCGGGGGGGAAACGCGCCCGCAGGCGGTGTGATGGCGCCCGGCAGCAGGCTGCGGCCTGGCGCCTTCAGCGCCGCCCCCGTGCCGGAGCGTCACCGCGCCTGCACCTTGCCATCCGCTGCCGGAAGATCTCCCGGCCCGCGTCCCGCGTGTCACAATTCGGACCGAGCCATGGACCTCGCCCGCATGCTCGACAAGTGCGTCGCGCTGCAGTGGGACCCGAGCGACCTGGACTGGTCGCAGCGCCCCCGGCCGATGTCGGGCGCGTCCGACGCCTACGCCGAGAGGCTGCGCCTGCGCCCGCGGCCGTCGCCCGGCGCGCGCGCGCGCGATGTCGTTCGACGAGCTCGCCCAGGAGGTCCTCGCGGTCAACGGCGGGTCTGGGCCCTCGGCGAGCGCCTGAGCGTCTCGACACTCGCCCGGGGGGTGAGCTACTCCCTTGCGCGATGAAGGCCTCCGTCCGCTGGCTGCGCGAGCTCTGTCCCCAGCTGCCCGACGACGCGCGCGCCATCGCCGCGCGCCTGACCGCCGCGGGCCTCGAGGTGGAGGCGTCGTCCGAGTTCGGGCTCGGCACCGAGGCGTGCGTGGTGGCCGTCGTCGTGTCGGCCCGGCCCCACCCGTCGCGCAGCGGCCTGCGCCTCGTCACCGTCGATCTCGGCGGCGCCACCCAGGAGGTCGTCTGCGGTGCCCCCAACGTCCCCGAGCCGGGCGGCAAGGTCGTCCTGGCCCCGCTCGGCGCGTACCTGCCCGCCAAGGAGATGACGATCGAGCGACGCACGATCGCCGGCGTCCCGAGCGAGGGCATGCTCTGCAGCGAGTCGGAGCTCGGCCTGAGCGACGACGGAAGCGGCCTGCTCGTCCTGCCGGCCGGCGTCGGCGCGCCCGGCATGGCGCTGCCGCAGGCGCTGCCCGCCGTGCGCGATACGATCCTCGAGATCGGGCTCACGCCCAACCGCCCCGACGGCCTGGGGCACGTGGGCCTCGCGCGCGAGGCCGCGGCGCTCTTCGAGGTGCCGTTCGTCCTGCGCGCGCCCGAGGTGCCGGAGGCCGGCGCCGACGAGGCGCTCGCGCCGCTGGTCGGTGTCTCGATCGAGGACGCCGAGCGCTGCCCGCACTACGGGGCGGCCGTCTTGCTCGGCGCGCGCGTCGCGCCGTCGCCGCCCGAGGTGCGATGGCGCCTCGCGTCGCTCGGCGTGCGCCCCATCTCCAACGTCGTCGACGTGACCAACCTCGTGATGCTCGAGGCCGGGCACCCGATGCACGCGTTCGATCTCGACCACGTCCGCGGCGGCAAGATCGTCGTGCGGCGCGCCGCCGAGGGCGAGGCGCTCGTGACCCTCGACGGCGTCGCGCGGACGCTCTCGGCCGACGATCTGGTCATCTGCGACGGCGAGGGGCCCGTCGCCCTGGCCGGCGTCATGGGCGGCGGCAACAGCGAGATCGCCGAGGGTACGACGCGCGTGCTGCTCGAGTGCGCGTACTTCGATCCGCGCGGCGTGAGGCGCGCTTCGCGCCGCCACGGCCTGCACACCGAGTCGAGCCACCGCTTCGAGCGCGGCGTCGATCCCGGCGACACGGCGTGGGCCCTGGCGCGCGCGACCGAGCTCGTCGCCAAGCTCTCCGGGGCGCGCCCCGTCAAGGAGCGGCGCGTCTTCGAGGGGCGCGCCCTCCCGACCCGCGCGGTCACGCTGCGCCACGCGCGCGTCGGTGCGGCCCTCGGCGTCGACGTCCCGCACGGCGACGCCCACGCCATCCTCGACCGCCTCGGCTTCGCGCTGCGCGCCTCCGAGCCCGGGCAGGACACCTGGGAGGTCCCGACCTTCCGGCCGGACGTCTCGCGCGAGATCGATCTGGTCGAGGAGGTCGCGCGCGTGCGCGGGTTCGACGCGATCCCGGCGACGCTGCCGGCCGTGCGCGCCTCGCGCGACGCGGGGCC
>JAJYCT010000116.1 GCA_021778125.1 Myxococcales bacterium | reverse complement strand
GCGCCGGCGCCGGCGGCGGCGGTGGCGGCGGCGGCGGCGGCGGCGGCGGGGCGAGGGGCAACTCGCCGAGCGCGAGATCGGCCGACGTGACGTCGCGTTCGCGCACGGTCAGCGTCAGGTCGGCCGGGGTCCGGTCCGGCGCGGTGGCGTGAAGGTGGTGCACGCCCGGATCGACGCGCAGCGGCGTGGCCAGGTCGCTCGCAAGCACGGGCGCGTCGTCGAGCGTCACCGTCGCCGCGACGCCGGCGGGCAGCACGCGCACCGCGACGCGTGGGACCCGCGCGGTCACCTCGTCGATCTTCGGGCTGACCATCGCGAGCACGTCGGTTGCCCGGTCCGCGCGCGCCTGGGCCTGCGCGGCCGTGAAGTCGTCGAGCGCGGCGCCCAGATGCCCGAGCGCCTCCTCGCAGAGCGCCACGTGGTAGCGCACGCCGGCGGTCGTGCGGACCTCCGCCACGCGGCGGAGCTTGTCGAGCGCGTCGGCCCAGCGGCCCGCGTCCTCGTCCTTCTCGGCCTCGGCAAAGAGCTTGCGCGCGGCCGCGAGCTCCGTCGGGGAGGGGGCTGCCGTCGCCCCAGTCGCCGCGAACAGCCCCGCAGCGAGCGCCGCGACGGTTACCGCACGGAGGGGACGATCAGCCACCGCCTCCACCCCCGCCGCCGCCCCCGAATCCTCCGAGGACGCTCGTGCACTGCGATCCGCAGTTGCCGATGACGCACCCGAAGACCGCGAGCAGCTGCTGCTGCGTCGTGGCGCTGCCGCCGGTGCAGTTGCCCAGGCACCCGATGTTCGGCGTGCCGCCGGTCACGCAGTTGGTCACCACGCACTGCAGCGCGGTGCCGCAGCCGGGCGATGTCAGGCAGGTGAAGAGCTGCGTGCCGCACGAGTTGATGAGGCAGGAGCCGCAGTTGAGGAGCGGGCCTCCGTCGAAGCCCATCGACGCCTCGGGGGCGGCGGCCTCGAGGACGTCGGGTGCGGCCTCGACGAGCGCGTCCACGCGATCCGCGTTCGCATCGAGCTTCGCCGCGACGTCGGCCCCGGCGTCGGGCACCTCTTCGACGATGGTCACGTCGAGGGGGCCGCGGGCGCCGCAGGCGCAGACGAGGGCGGCGGCGGCGAGCGACGTAGCGACGAGCGCGCGGCGCACGAGGAAGAAAGAGGCCATGACGAGCTCCTTGGCGAGCGAGGCGGCGGCAGCCTATCAACTCGGCCCGCGATTCGCGATAGGGTCCTGCCCCACCCGCCGATGAGCCCCCGCCTTCTGCGCACCCCTGCCGAGCTCCGCGCCGCCTGCGACGCCGCCCGCGCGTCGGGCTCGTCGCGCACCGTCGCGCTCGTGCCGACGATGGGTGCCCTGCACGAGGGGCACCTGTCGCTCGCGCGCGAGGCGCGGCGGCGCGCCGGGTTCGTCGTGGCGTCGGTGTTCGTCAACCCGACCCAGTTCGGCCCGAGCGACGACTTCACGCGCTACCCCCGCGATCTCGACGGCGACGTGAACAAGCTCGCCGCCGCGGGCGTGGACGCCGTGTTCGCGCCCTCGCCCGGCGACATGTATCCGCCGGGCGACGACACGCGCGTGCGCGTCGGCGCAGTGGCCGCGCCGCTCGAGGGGACCCACCGGCCCGGGCACTTCGAGGGCGTCGCCACGGTCGTGGCCAAGCTCTTTGCAATCGTGGGGCCCTGCGCGGCCGTCTTCGGGCGCAAGGACTACCAGCAGTTGCTCGTGGTGCGCGCGATGACGCGCGATCTTTTCCTGCCGGTCGAGATCGTCGGGCACCCGATCGTGCGCGAGCCCGACGGCCTCGCGATGAGCTCGCGCAACGCGTACCTGTCGCCCGAGGAGCGCGCGCGCGCGCTCGGCATTGTGCGGGGCCTGGCCGCCGCGGGGCGCCTGTTTGCGGGCGGAGAGCGCTCGCGCGTCGCGCTCGAGGGCGCCGTGCGAGCGTCGGTGGAGCCGATCGCTACGTCGATCGACTACGTCGAGGCGCGCGACGGCGACACGCTTGCCGCGCTGGGCGACTCGGTGGGAGCGCCCGCGGCGCTGCTGGTTGCGTGCCGCGTGGGGACCACGCGCCTCATCGACAACCTCGTGCTCGGGGAAGATCCCGTGCCCGTCGCGTGACCCTCGCCCCGGGGGTTTCCGCCGGGGACAACCTGGGCTATCGGCATGCCGCCATGTCGGACGCCGGACGCTTCGTGGTGCTCGAGGGGATCGACGGATCGGGGACGACGACGCAGGCGGCGCGCCTGGCCGAGCGCTTGCGCGTGCAGGGCCGCCACGTGCGCGTGACGCGCGAGCCGAGCGACGGCCCCGTCGGCACGCTCGTGCGCCAGGTGCTCTCCGGCCGCATCGTGGTGCCCGGCGGTCGCGCGCCCGGGTGGGCGACGATGGCGCTGCTCTTCGCGGCCGACCGCATGGACCACGTCGAGAGCGAGATCGAGCCCGTCGTTGCGCAGGGCGGTGTGGTCCTCTCCGACCGGTACGACGCCTCGAGCCTGGCCTACCAGAGCGTCTCCAGCGGCGCCTCGGCGCGCGAGGCCGTCGAGTGGATCCGCTCGCTCAACCGCTACGTGCGCCGGCCCGACCTGACGATCGTGCTCGACGTGCCCGCCGATCTCGCCGCCGAGCGCCGCCTTCGCCGGGGCGACGCCGCCCAGCTCTATGATCAGAGCGAGGTGCAGCGCGCGCTCGCCGCGTTCTACCGCGACCTGTCGAGGCATCTCCCCGACGACCGCGTCGTCGTCATCGACGGCGCGGCGTCGGCCGACGAGGTCCACGGGCGCATCGCCCGCGCTTACCACCAGGCGCTTCCGGGCTGACGCCGGGCCTCCCGCCGGACTGGAATCGTCCGCCGCTCCTGCGGCGGCGCGCACGTCGTGCTGGGCTCCGGACGCCGTTCAGGCTACCTCTGGGAGCCCATGAGCCGCACACGCCACCTCTCGCTCTCGCTCCTGCTCCTCGCCGCCGGCCCCTTCGCGTCGCTCGCATGCGGCGAAGGCAAGCCCCCCGAGACGCCCGCCGACGAGGCCTCGAGCGAAGCTCCGTCTTCCGGGGCGGCGCCCGCCGAGTCGTCGTCCGCGGACATGGCGGGTGGCGACGAGAGCGCGCCGGCGGCTTCCGCGGCTCCTGCCGCCGCCTCCGCGGCTCCCGCGGCGCCCCCGCCTGCTCCGGCGCTCGGCAACAGCGACTGCGGCAAGTGCATCGACACCGCGTGCGCCAAGCCCGCGGCGGCCTGCAGCAAGGACGACGCCTGCAAGTCGATGCTCGACGGCTTCCACGCGTGCACCGGCACCGCCGGCTCGTGCGTCGAGGGCGCGTCGATGCCGTCGAAGGCCAAGCCGAAGAAGCTGGCCACCGCGTACGGCAAGTGCGCGAAGAAGGCGATCGGAAGCAAGGCCTGCAAGACCAAGTGCCCGTGACGTGACGGCGGTCGGATTCGACGCGGGGTCGATGGCATTCGGCCCGCGGGCGGTAGCATCCGACGCCCGGTCGCGTTGCGCCGCCGGAAACTTGCGCCCGGGGCCCCCGGCGAGGCAGGTTTCCGTCATGCGCCTGCTGCCCCTCATGGCTCTGCTCGCGGTCGCTGCGTGCGGATCGCCCGCGGCCGTCTCCGCGCCGACGAAGGTCGCACCCGCTGCGCCGGCCCACGAGGGCGGGCCCGCGGTGGCTCTCGATCACGTCCTCGCCCGGTCGCGCGTGCACGCCGCCGTCCTGGACGGTCTCGGCGTCTTCCTGCAGCACGTCGACGTCGACGACCACCCTGTGATGGCCGGTGGCAGGTTCCATGGCTTTCGCATCGCCGCGCTGCGCGACGCCGACTTCTGGGCGGGCGTCGACCTCAAGCCGGGCGACGTCGTGACAGCGGTCAACGGCTTCCCGATCGAGCGCCCCGAGCAGGCGCAGACGGCGCTCGAGTCGCTCGACGTCTCGAGCGAGCTACGCGTCGCCTACGAGCGCGACGGGCAGGCGCGCGAGCTCGTCTACGCGATCGACGACGCGCGCTGAAGGCTAGGCCGCGGGCGGCACCATCGCGCGCAGCGCGGGCTCGTCGCCGACCTCCATCGCCGCCGCCGCCTCGAGCGAGACGCGGTCGCGGCCGATCGTCGCGACGGCCAGCGTCCTGTCGCCCTGCCGGTACGCGATCGCCGCGTCGCGCGCCGCCGGATCGCCCGCCACGTCGATGCGGCCCCACCGCTCGGCGTGCCCGACGTACTGGATCGTGAGGTCGAAGTGCGCGCTCCAGAAGAACGGCACGATGTCGCAGCGCATACCGGCGCCCAGGACGTTCTTCGCGGCGATCTGGCCCATGCGCCCGGCGACGACCCAGTGCTCGACGCGGATGCGCTCGCCGGTGCGCGCGTCCGGCCAGCGCGCGACGTCGCCGGCGGCCCACACGTCCGGCGCGCTCGCGCGGAGCTGCTCGTCGACGACGACCCCGCGATCGACCGCGAGGCCGGCGCGCTGCGCGAGCGCGACGTCTGGCTGCACGCCGACGCCCGTGACGACGAGGTCGGCCGCGAGCTCCTCGCCGCCCTCGAGCGTCACCGACGCCGGGCCGATCGCGCGCGGGCCGGTGCCCAGGTGAAAGCGCACGCCGTTCGCCTCGTGGACGCGCCGTACGAGCGCGCCGAGCGAGTCGCCCAGCACGCGGGCGAGCGGCACGCTCTCCTTGCCGACCACGTGCACATCGAGTCCGCGCGCCCGCAGGCTCGCGGCGACCTCGAGGCCGATGAAGCTCGCGCCGACGACGACGGCGCGCCTGGCCTCCGCGGCGCGCGCGAGGATCGAGCGGCTGTCGGCCAGCGTGCGCAGCGTGAAGACGTGCGGCGCGTCGGCGCCGGGGACGGCGAGGCGGTTGGGCTGCGCACCCGTGGCAAGAACGACCGCGCCGTAGGATCGCGTCGCGCCGCTCTCGAGCGACGCGCGCCGCGCCGCCACGTCGAGCGCGACGACGCGGCCCCGTGGCACGAAGTCGATCTCGTGCTCGCGGTAGAAGTCCTCGCCGCGCAACGTCATCCACTCCTCGGGCGCCGTGCCGGCCAGGTAGTCCTTGGACAGGTTGGGGCGGTCGACGGGCCCGGTGCCCTCGGCGCCGAGCAGCGTGATCGGGCCCCCGTACCCCTCGCGGCGCAGCGCCTCGACGCACGCGTTGCCCGCCGTCCCGGCGCCCACGACGAGCACCGACGAGGGGCCGTCGCCGGCCCTGCGGGCGGTGGGCGGCTCGCGCCGCTCGAGCACGACGAGGCGCCCGTCCGCGCGCTGCTCCACCTCGTAGCAGGCGGCGGGCGCGAGCGCGGGGCCGCGCGTCGCCTCGCCCGTGTGCAGCGAGAAGCCGGCATGGTGCCAGGGGCAGCGGATCGTGTCGCCGACGACGAGCCCCTCGGCGAGCGGGCCTCCATGGTGCGTGCACGTGGCCCCCAGGGCGTACACCTCCCGGCCGCGGCGGACGAGGAGCACCGCCTCGCCGCGCGCGTGCCCGAGCAGCACGCCACCCTCCGGAACGTCGCCCGCGGCCACGCCCTCGGCGAGATCCGGGCCCGAGAGCTTGGTCTGTGCGCTCATGGCTCCAGGGTACGCGGCCATCTCGCGATGCGCCCGGCGCAATGCGCACGAGGCTGCTCGGTCAGACACCGAGGTGGGCGAGCGCGAGCCGATCGCGATCGACCGTGTCGAGCGGCCCCGGGGCGCGGTCCATGCGCAGCACGACGTCCGGCCCGTCTAGCCACACGCTCGACGCGGCGCCGTCGGCCAGCGCCTCGTCCCCTGCCTGCAGGGCGAGGTCCAGCGCCCGGAGCGGCTTGCCGGCGCGCAGCGCCTCGCGCGACGCGCTCGCCCAGTCGCACGCGCGCTCGAAGAGGTGGCTCGCCTCGCGCGCCGCGCGTGCTGGCGAGGCGCGCGGCCTCGAGCAGGCGCTCCTCACGGACGAGCACGTCGATATCGGGGTCCATGTCCGTCGCCGCTCTGTCAACGATAGCGTGCGCCCCGCTTCGAGCGACGCCCGAAGGCGGCCGAGTCGCGGTAGGCTAGGGCGACCCGCCGCCGATGCCCGACAGCCCGCAAGACCAGGAGCGGATCGGCCGCTTCCGCATCCTCGACCGTCAGCGCTCCGGGGCGGTGCGTGAAGCTCTGCTGGCCGAAGACGACGCCGGAACCAGGGTGGTCCTCAAGGTGCTGGTCGCACCCGAGCGCAACAAGGGGCTGCTCGATCCGCGCGTCGCCGACCAGGCAAGCGCCTACGCCCGCCTGTCGCACCCCAACCTCGTCAAGGTGGTCGATCTCTTCTCGAGCGACGGCCGGCTCGTCGTCGCGCTCGAGCACGTCGACGGGGTGAGCCTCGCCGTCCTGAGCATGGCCCTCAAGCGGTCGGGCGCGTCGCTCGACGTCGCCTCGTCGGCATTCATCGGCAGCTCGGTGTTCGCCGCGCTCGCGGCGGCCCACAGCGCGCGCGACGAGAAGGGGCGACCCGCGCCGGTCATCCACCGGGACATCCAGCAGGCCAACGTCCTCGTCGCGTTCGACGGCTCGGTTCGGCTCGCCAACTTCCAGGTTGTCGGGACGCCCGGGACCGGTCCGCAGCACGGCAGCGTCCTCGCCGACGTGCACGCCGCGTCGATCGTCGTCTGGGAGATGCTCACCGGACAGAAGGCGCCCGCGCAGGGGGAGGGGCCCGCCGCGCCCCTGCCGTCGCTCGACGAGCTGCGTCCGGACGTCGACTCGCGGATCCGCGACGCGCTGCGCAAGGGGCTCGCGCCGTTGCCCGCGGATCGGGTCATCACGTCGACGCGCCTGCGCGACGTCCTCGGGGCCACGGTCGACATGGCGGCCGAACAGAAGCGCCTCGCCCAGGTGCTCCAGAGCGTCCAGGCGCAGGTCCCGGCGGCACGAGGGCGGAGCTCGTCGAAGATCGAGGCGGCGGGGCTCGCAAAGGTGTCGGAGGAGCCGCAGGGGGCGGCGTCCTCGGCGCCTCCGGCTGCGCCCCCTCCGTCGCCGCGCAAGCTCTCGCCGCTGGGCGTGAGCGCCGCGAAGGCGCGCGAGCCCGCCCCGGCGCCTCGTCCCGCGCAGGCTCGTCCCCCGCCACCGCGCCGGCTCTCGCCTCTGCGCACGCCTGCGATCCGGCCCCCCGAGCCCCCGAAGGCACCGGAGCGCCCGAAGGCGGAGTCGCTCGAGCCCGCGAAGCTGCCGGCGCCCGCGGCGGTCGAGCTCCCGAAGGCGGCGGAAATGAGCGCGCTGCCCGCCGACGTCGGGGAGCGCCTCTCGCAGCTCCCGACGATGCCTCCGCCCTCGTCGCTCGAGCTGATCTCCGAGCCTTTGCCTCCGGCCCTTCCTCGGCGTCCGGTGCCCGCGGCCGGCACGCCCCCTCCGCCTTCGCCTCCGGTCGCGGCGGCACCGCCGCCCGCGACCTCCCAGGTCGCCGCGATGCGGATGGAACTCCCGCCGCCCGTCGATCCGTTCGCGGAGCCCCCCTCGGCTCCCTCCGCCATCTCGCCTCCGCCCCCGCTCTCGGCGCCCGACTTCGAGGCGGCTCCGGCGAGTGCGGTCGACGCACCTCCGCCTCTGCCGATCGTCGACGTCCTGCCGCGCCGCTCGTCGCGCGGACCGCTCCTGGGGGTCGGCGCGACGGTCCTCGTCGGGGCCGTCATCCTCGCCGTGACGCTTTCGTCGGGGCATCACGTGGAGCCGGGAGCGGTGACGCCGGTGCAGGAGGCTGCGTCGCCCTCGCGGCCTGCGTCCGCGACCTCGACCCCGTGCGCGACCCCCGCGCCCGTCGCCATGCCGGCGCCCAGCGTCGCGGCATCGCCTCCGCCGTCCGCCGAGCCGCCGAGCGTCCCGAGCGATCGCGGCGAGCTGCACTTCTCGCGCGCCGCCGCGGGGCACCGTATCTATGTCGATGGGCAGGTCGTCGGCGACGGCTCGGAGCATGCCCTCGTTCGTTGCGGCCGGCACGACGTTCGCGTCGGCAGCGCGGGTAGCGTGCAGCGCCTGAACATTCCCTGCGGCGGCGTGCTGTCGGTCCAGGCGCGCTGACCACGGCGTCATGGTAGACAGCGCGGAATGCGCATCGCGGTGCTGGGCGGCGGGCCGGCGGGGCTCTACTTCGCGAGCCTCTGGCGAAGGCGTCATCCCGAGTCCACCGTTACCCTTTTCGAGCAGAACCCCGGCGACGTCACCTGGGGCTTCGGCGTCGTCTTCTCGGAGCGCGCGCTCGAGTTCCTGCGCGACGACGATCCGGACACCTACGACCTCATCACCCCGAAGATGGAAGCCTGGCGCGACATCACGCTGGTGCACCGCGGCGAGCGCATCCGCATCGACGGCGTCGGGTTCTCTGCGATAGGGCGGCTGCAGCTCCTCCTGCTCCTTCAGGAGGGCGCGCGCGCCGCGGGGGCGACGATGCACTTCGATCGTGCCGTGCGCAGCCTCGACGAACTCGCGGGAGCGGACCTCGTCGTCGCCGCCGACGGCCTGAACTCGCTCGTGCGCCGCGGCTTCGAGGGGGACTTCGGTACGTCGCTCTCGTCCCTCGACAACAAGTTCGCCTGGTACGGCACCACGCGGCGCTTCGACAGCCTGACCCTCACGTTCGTGCGCACGCCGCAGGGGACGTTCACCGCGCACCACTACCGGTACTCGCCGACGATGAGCACCTTCATCGTCGAGTGCGACCGCGCGACGTGGGAGCGCGTCGGCTTCGACCGGATGGGGCCCGACGAGACGCGCGCCGTCTGTGAGTCGGCGTTCGCCGACACGCTCGGCGGCCACGCGCTGGTGTCCAACAATACGTACTGGCGTACGTTCCCCGTGCTCTCGAACCGCAGGTGGTCCTTCCGCAATATGGCGCTCGTCGGCGACGCGCTGCATACCGCTCACTTCACCATCGGCTCGGGTACGCGCCTCGCCATGGAGGACGTCATCGCGCTGGTGAAGGGGCTCGAGGCGGAGCCGGGCGACCTGCGCGCCGGGCTCGCGCGCTACGAGGCGACGCGCCGTCCCGTGCTCGACAAGCTGCTGCATGCCGCCGGGGCCAGCGCCGCGTGGCACGAGCGGTTCCCGGAGCACATGGAGTTGTCGCCGCGCGACTTTGCGATGAGCTACATGACCCGCTCGGGGCGCATCGACATGGACCGCCTGCGCGAGATGTCGCCCGCGTTCGTTCGATACCTGGGCGGCTAGCGCTGCGCGCGATCTGAGCCCGTGCTGTCCGAGCACGGGCTCCTCAGAGGCGCATGCTGCACCGAGGTCGGCTCGACGGGCACCTTCGCGCTGCTCAGTACGCGCGACGCCTCGCGCGCGGTGGGGCGCGCGGCCGGATCGAGCGCCAGGCAGCGGTCGACCACGTCGGCCACCGCCGGCTCGAGACGCGGGCGCGCCACGAGCAGCGACGGCGGTGGCGGCAGCGGGCGCCCGTGGACGCGCCGCACGAAGAGCGGATCGCGGAACGGCGGGCGCCCGACGAGTAGCTCGTGGGCGAGGACGCCGAACGCGTACATGTCGACCGACGGGTGGATGAGCAGCCCGTCGATCGCTAGCTCGGGCGCCATGTACGTCGGCGTGCCCATGACCCTCCCGGCGCGGGTCAGCCGGTGGTTGCCGGGGACGGCCCTCGGGCGGGACGCACGCGCGGCCTCGGCGAGGAGCGTCGAGAGGCCGAAGTCGGCGATCTTCGCCATCAGCCCGTCGGCGGTCTGCGCGCTCAACCCCGCCGCCTGCGTGAAGGAGATCAGCATCGTGCCCAGCGAGGCGCCGCGCACGCCGTGATAGAGTTCGCCGAGGCACAGCCGGGAGGCGAAGTCGTCGGCCGCCAGGATGCAGACGAGGGGCCACCCCATCGTCGCGATGATGTTCGCCAGCGGCGGTGGTCCCCGCCGCCACGCGCTCGCCAGGAGTCAGAGGCTGTAGCCGCCGGCGAGGAGCGACGCGGAGACCGTGATCGGCGACAGGTAGCGCGTCGAGCGGAAGGGCCCGTGGGCGGGGATGGCGGCGAACACCCACGCGAGGAGCAGGAGCCACCACCTGCGGCTCGCACGCTTGCCGAAGACCTCGGCCGTGAACATGATCGTCGACACCGACGAGACGCACACCGCGCCGCCCATGACCGTGACGTCGAGGGGGCCGAACGCGGGCAGCTCTTGTCGCCCGGCGCGCGGGCGCGGGGGAAGACGGCGCTTCAGCTATCGAGCGCTTCGCGCTTGACCGGAAGCGGGCTCTTGTAGGTGCCGAAGGCCAGATCCCAGAGCGGCGAGCTGATGCCGAAGAAGGCGTTGTGGTCCTGGTAGTGGTGACGCAGGTGGTACGCGCGGACCCACTTTCCCAGCCGCGTCTTGGGGCGCGCGTGGTGCGTGTAGTAGTGCACCCAGTCGTAGGCGATGTAGCCGGCCATCGTGCCCGCGAGCATCGGCAGCCACTGCTCGCGCCCGAGCAGCGCCCAGTACGCGCCGAAGAACAGGACCGCGAGAGGCCAGCTGATCATCGGCGGCATCACCAGGCGCATGCCGTCGTTGGGGAACTCGTGGTGGTAGCCGTGCGCCATGAAGGCTGCGAAGCGCATCGAGGAATTCCTCTCGGCGGCGCGGATGAGGCCGTGGAAGACGACCCGGTGCAGGGCGTACTCGAAGAACGAGAAGACGAGCACGCCGCTGGCGAACAGGACCGCGGTGCGGACGAGGCCGATGGCGTCGGGGGAGGAGACCCAGGACCACACGATGAACGGGCCAAACCAGACACCGGGGGTGATGGGGTGCGCCTTGCTCGTGAGCTCGAGGAAGCCATTCCGGAAGACGCGGATTGTCTTGGGCTGGGTCGAACGCCGGGGCTTCTCGGGTAGGTCGCCCAGCCAGGCCCCGTGGTGGGCCGTCTGCAGGCATTCTTCGGTATAGCGGATCATGCTGGGTCTCCCGGTGCGGCGCGGACTGTAGTCCGGGGGCTCAGGTCACTCAACTGCGGTGGCGGACCGGCATGAGCGAGCGAGGGCGCCGGCGGGCCGCGCGTCAGCCGTCGTCGTCCTCGTCGTCTTCGACCTGGGGCGCGCCGGTGCCGGCCACCCCGCGCGCCCGCAGCGCGGCGTCGACGTCGGTGCCGACGCCGAACGGCTCGATGGATGGCTGCCCGCGCGCGGTGGCGGCGGCATCGCTGCGCGCCGCGAGATCGCCGAGGATGCCACGCTCGCGGTTTTTCATGTGCGGGCCGCTGAAGTCGACCCAGAAGTAGCTCCGCGGCCGGACGTCGACGTGTACGAACTGGCTGGTCGGGTAGACGCCGACCCCGACGAAGCCCATCTCGCGGACGAAGCGCGCGACCTCCTCGTCGGCGACCCCGGGCACAATGATGTCGATCGCGCGCCCCTTGCCGTGGTTGGAGTGCGATCCCGGCTTGGGCACGCGATAGCCGGACACGACGCGCAGCTCGGGTACGCCGAAGTGGGTCTCGATGTGGTAGGCGAGGGCGAGCGTGCGCGGGTCGACGGGGTGCTCGTCGCCCGTCGCGGCGCGTAGCTCGTGGGCCACGCGATCGAGATCCTCGGCCTCGAAGCCGCCCGCGTCGCTCGTCGTCGGGACCTCGATCGTTTCGCCGCGGTTGAGCGTCGTGAGCACGAGCAGCGGGCGGCCCGAGGTATCGCGCGCGACCGGGCGCGTCGACGCGGCGTGCCAGCCGACGAGCGGTTGCCTGCCCGACAGGTACGCCGTCGCCGCAGCGCTCTGCGGTCGCACAGTGGGCGCTGGCGGGGGCGCGTGCTGCCGGGCGCGCGCCGCCACCTTGCCCGGCTGCGCGCTCGCGACGGCGCCGATCGCCAGGATCGTCGCGAAGGCCAGGGATGGGGTAACGTGGGCCGGGCGCATCCGTGGGCGAGGGCCGCGCGGCTAGCGACGGACGTAGGGGACCGTACGGGCGAAGTCGAAGCGGACCTCGCCCGAGTCGAGGCCGGGAGCGCGGAAGGTTTCGCGGTGAAGGCGGTGCACCACCAGCGTGCCCGCCTCGTCGAGGAAGAGCGTCGACACGGCGCCGTGGCCGACGTCGCCGAGGACGCACCGGACGCCGTTCGGGCGGACGTCGACGTAGACCATGTCGTCCGCGGACCCGGCGGTCCAGGACAGATCGATCGAGGCGCCCGTCGCCACCAGGACGCCCGTCGCGTCCTCGCCGGCAAGCCGGACGTCGCCGGCATCGGCGGGCGCCCACGCGGCCACCCCGAAGCCGGCGAGCCCGGGGGCCCCCGACACGCGCACGACGTACCGGGTGCTCGGCGGCAGCAGGGCGGGATCCGTGGCGCGCGCGTAGACGACGCCGCTCACCACGTCGGTCACGTCGGGGAGCTGGCGCGGCGACAGGCGCGTCTCGACGTCGGCAGCCTCGACGGATACCTCGCCCAGGTCGACGAGCTCGACGACCGGCAGCGAGGCTCCCGACGCGGCGCCCGCGCGGGCGGAGATGGAGGCGCAGCTTCCGGCGGCCGGAAGGTCGAGCGAGGCGCCGATGGCGCGCAGCGCGTCGTCGGCCGAGGCGGGGGCCGTCACGCGCAGGAAGCGCGCGCTCGCCTCGGCGTGCGAGCCTCCGGGGACGTCTGCCATGCGCTCGATGGTCACCACGGCGCTCGTGCGGGGGGCCACGGCGTCGCCCGACTCCGGGCCGGATACGGCCCCCGCGCAGCCGACGAGGGCCGGCAGGATGGACAGGAGGGGGGCCGCGGATACACGCATCGCTTGCTCCTTTAAGGCTAGTCGGACGGGCGCGCCGAAGCAAGGCGCGGCCCCGCGCCCCGGCAGCGCTGATGTATAAGTGCTTGCGATGGGTTGTGATGTCCTCGTCGTCGGCGCGTTTCATCCCGAGGTGGCGGGGCTACGGGAGCTGCTCGGCCCCGGACTGGGGGGCAAGGTGGGCGGGCTGCGCGTGGAGGCGCGCGTCGTGGGCATCGGCGCACCGCTGGCCGCGGCCGGGACGGCGACGCAGCTCGCCGAGCTCTTGCCCCGGTGGGTCATCGCGGTGGGGACGTGCGGCGCCTACGCCGGATCGGGCCTCACCCTCGGCGACGTCGTCGTCGCGTCGCGCGTGGAGCTGGCGGCGCCGTGCGTCGTCGACGGGCTGGCGCAGTTCCCCCAGCCGATGTCGCTCGTCAGCGAGCCGCACGCGGCCACGCGCGATGCGCTCGTGCGCGCCGGGGGCAAGGCAGGCGCGGTCGCCTCGACGCTCGCCATCACGATCGACGACGCGGCGGCTGCCCGGCTCGCGCGCTCGACCCACGCCGTCGCCGAGCACCTGGAGGCGCACGGCGTCGCGACGGCCTGTGCGGCGCGCGGCGTCCCGTTTGGGGCCGCCCTGGGTGTCGCGAACTTCGTCGGCTCGGGCGCGCGCGACG
Source organism: Myxococcales bacterium (assembly GCA_021778125.1). GTDB lineage: Bacteria > Myxococcota_A > Polyangia > Polyangiales > Polyangiaceae > Palsa-1150. The sequence continues at coordinate 1,138 of JAJYCT010000116.1, read as the reverse complement.
AGTGGCGCGTGCACCACCGGGCCGCGGCCGCGGCCGCCATCGCCGTCGTCGAGCGCTGGCTCCGCGGCGGTGGCGCCTGACGGCCGGGGCCCTTGCTCCTGCCCGCGGGCTGCTACGATGGCGTCGACCCCGGGTCGAGTCCGGCCGCCCGGTGCCGCCGCCGCCCGGGTGAGGCGACGCGGCTTACGCAGAACCACCCCGCGTGCTCGTGAACGCGCCCGGCTCGATGCCCACGGTGCGCTCGTAGGCCGCGTGCCAGAGCGTGTCGTGCGGCGTCTCGAACACGAGGGCGGCGTCGACGGACGCCGGGAGCCAGACGCCCGCCTGCACCTCGGCGTCGAGCTGCTCGGGGCCCCACCCGGCGTAGCCGAGCAGCAGGAAGAACTCCCTCGGCTCCTCGCCGCGCACCACCCCGGCGAGCACGGTCGCGTCGGGCGTGACGCCGACGTCGGGGCCCACGTCGATCTCGCCGGCGACGAGTCTGCCGTGGGGACGCCGGTAGACGAGCCAGCCGTTGGACGGCGCGACCGGACCGCCCACGCGCGCGTCGCGGTCGAAGACCGGGCCCGTGGGGACGTCGGCGCCGCCGGGCATCCCGGACGCCGCGAGCAGCTCGCGCAGCGGGCCGAGCGAGCGGCCGTTGATGACCCAGCCCATGGAGCCCTCGGGCTCGTGGCGACCGAGCAGCACGACGGTGTGCGCGAAGTTCGGATCGCCGACGCGGGGGGCGGCGAGCAGTAGACCTGGCGCGAGGCGGTTCTGGCTCACGGACACTCCCTCCGGGGCTCCTGGCGTTGAAGCGTAGTACAAGAGGGGGATGCGCGCGTGGCCCTGGCTCGCGATCCTCGCGCTTGCCGGCTGCAAGGGCGCCCCGCAGGCGGCAGGTGCCCCTTCGGCGTCGGCCTCCGCCGCCGTGGCGCCCGCGTCCGCGTCCGCCTCGTCGGCCTCCACGGTGAGCGCTCCCAGCGTCCTCGCGAGCGCGAGCTCCGCGCGGCTCCCCGTCGCCCCGGCCGCGGCGCTCACCAGCACGCGCGAAGGTGGCGCGACCGTGTGCCGCGTGGTGCGCGGGCCGATCGAGCTGCCGCTCAAGGCCCCCGCGTCGGTCGCCACGCGCGGCGAGGCGCTCGAGGCCGTGCTG
>JAJYCT010000115.1 GCA_021778125.1 Myxococcales bacterium | reverse complement strand
CGTCGTGGGCCGAGGCCAAAGACGCGAGAAGCGCATCGAGCCGCGCGCTGCGCTCGCCCCGGACGTAGCGCCGCACGAAGTACGCGCGGGCGGCCAGTCGTCGCGTGGAGGTGGCGTTCGCGAGCGCCTCGAGGGCGGTCAGCGCAGCCGCGCTCGGAGAGCGGGCGAGCGCGCCCGCGGCGTCGCCGCCATGGACGGGATCGGTGCAGAGGCTCGACAGCGCGCTCACGGCCAGGGCGTCGGCCTGCCGGCCGAGCGCCGCGATCGCCTCGGCGCGCAGCAAGGGCGACGCCGCGGCCCGCGCCGCCTCCGCCCGGACGACGCCCGGGGTCTGGACCCATGCGGCAAGAGCGATACCTTCCGCAGCCGTCGCGTCGTCCCTGATCAGCTCCTCGATCGCCGGTCCCGCCTCGGCGACGCCGAAGCGCGCGAGGGCCCCGGTCGCCGCCACACGCACGCGCGGATCCTTATCGCGCAGCGCGGCGCGCGCCGGGGCCAGGGCGCGCGTGTCGCCGAGCGCGGCGAGCCCCGCGAGCGCTTCCGCGCGAACGCTGGCGTCGCTCGCCCCCAGGATGCCGGCCACCGCGTCGGCGGCTCGAAGATCTCCCGTGCCGAGGGCGAGCCCGATGGTCGGGGCGGTCGTCAGCGCCACGCCGCCGAAGACCGCCGTCTCCGGCGGGACGAGCGCGAGCGCCCCCAGCGCCGCCTCCTGCCCGGGACCCGCGGCGCGGGCGGCGGTCAGGAGCGCCTCGAGCGCCTCGGGCCGGCGCGATGCCGCCAGGGCGACCGCGGCCTCCTGCCGCGCGAGCAGCACGCGGGCCGCTCCCAGGGCCTCGTCCGCCGCGGGGTCGGTGCTCGTCCCCAGCAGCAGCGACATGGACTGCGCGGGCGCGTCGAGCACCGCCCGCAAGGCGTCGCGCGCGCTCTCCTTGTCGGTCCAGGCGGCGAGGCCGCGCGTGACGACCAGCAGCGCGCGCGGGTCCCTGCGCGCGAGCCCGTCGGAGACCGATCGCGCGTCGAAGCCCGGAGGCGCGGCGCCCGCGGCCCGCTCGAGCAGCGCGCGCGCCTCGAAAGTGTGCATCGCCGACGCGCGCTCCAGGCCGCGGAGGCGCTGCTCCGCATCGGGGCTGCGGAGCAGCCGGATCGCCGCGTCGATCCCGAACCGGGCGCAGCCCCCCGTCACCGCTGCCGCCGTCGTCGCTTCGCGTGTGCCCGCGGGCCTCGGCGGCGGGTGGGGCTGCGCCGAGCCGAGCCGTGCAGCGAGCAGCGCCGCAATCGCGAGCGCGAGCCCGCTGCGCCACTTCACCTGCGCTCCGGGGCCGGGACGAGGACGACGAGACCGAGGCCGTTCGCCGCGGCGCCGGGTTGCTGCTTCACGGCGTCCCAGGCGACCGCCTCGGTGGACGACGGACGGTGCGTGAGCAGGGCGATGCGCGTGGCGACGAACTGCGCCTTGCCGAGCGCCTCGCGCGCCGTGTCCGCGGCCTTGCCCGGGCCGGGGCGGATGCCCACGCCGAGCGTCCAGTCAGGATGCCGGTCGAGCTCCTGCGCGACCGCGCGCAGCGTCGTCTCGCTGTGCGGATCGATCTCGGCCTGATCGCCTGCGCCGGTCACGACGATCGGGTGCGCGAGCGACAGGGCGACGACGTCCCCCGTACGGGCGACGACCACGAGCGCCTTGCCGCCCTCGTCCGGGCAGCCGTCGTCGTCCTTCACGTCGTTGTAGACCTCGGCCTGACCGGGGCACTGATCCTCGTCGTCGTCGTACCCGTCCCCGTCGCGATCGGGGTTGGGGCAGCCGTTGCGCGTGGGATCGGTGGAGGGATCCCCTTTCTGCCTGGGGCAGGCGTCCTCGCGATCGGGAATGCCGTCGGCGTCGTCGTCCGGGTCCGGGCAGCCGTCGAAGTCTTCGTTGCCGTCGCGGTCCTCGGCCTGGTCCGGGCACTTGTCGGCGTCGTCGGGCACGCCGTCCTTGTCGCGGTCCTGCGCCGTGAGCGGGCAGCCGCTCTTCTTCGGGTCGTCGCTCCGGAAGCCGCGGACCGACGGGCACGCGTCGACCGGATCGGGGACCCCGTCGCCGTCGCTGTCGGGCGCGGGACACCCGTTCTTCTTCGGGTCGTTCCACCACACGCCCGGTACCAGGGGGCAGGCATCCTGCGCGTCGAGGATCCCGTCGCCGTCGGCGTCGTCCTCCGGGCAGCCGTCGCCGTCCTGAATGCCGTCCTGGTCCTCGGCCAGGTCCGGGCACTCGTCGTGCTCGTCGGGGACGCCGTCGCCGTCGCGGTCGTGCGCGCGCGGGGCCCAGCCGAGCCCCACGACGCCGCGGAAGGCGGGGACGCCCACGGCCTGATCGAGCCCCACGTCGACGCCGACGAGCACGAACGTGTCGTGGTAGTGCCCGACGTCGACCCGATCGTCGAGCGCGACCATCGCCGGAGACAGCGCCGCGGCGCCCGTCCCGACGAACGGCGTCACCGGGCTCGCGGGGAGCGCCCCGTGCAGCGCCACCTCCCACGTCTGCCGATCCTCGCCATCGAGGCTCGGCGCGAACGCCTTGGGTCGGAGCGCCACGCCGAGCGACCACGGGATCGCGTCGCCGAAGGTCACGCCGCCGGCGCTCGCGTCCGGCCAAGTCTGCTCCCCCGTGCGCAGCATGTACCCAACGCTTGCCCGCACGGCGCCCACGCCGAGCGCGTACTCGCCCAGCAGGCGCAGCGACTCGGTGGCGCTCCCGGCGCCCTGGAAGCTCTCGGTGTCGCCGGTCGGCAGCGTGATCGCCGCGACGGCCGACAGCCCGAAGCCCAGCACGATCCCGCGGTGATCGTTGGGCACGAGGTTCGCCTTTGCGAGCAGCGCCAGATCGCCCAGGCCGCTCGAGGGCACGCGACCCGTGGCCGCCACCGTCGAGGGGAGGTCCGACGTCCCGTCCTGGAAGACGAACACGGGCACGTCGACGCCCACCGCCAGGCGCGTGCCAAGGCCGAGGCTCGCAACCAGATCGGCCCCGACCACGTGCGACAGTGGCTGAAGGGCGACCTGACCGCTCGCGTCGCGCAGGACGACCGGCGCGTGCGCGTAGCTCAGCCACGCGCCAACGTTCCACTGCCACGGCCCCGGCGTGGCCACGGGCTCGAGCACCATGCTGGCCCGCGGGTCGGTCGAGGGGTGCCACGTGGTGGCGTCGATGCCCGGAAGGTTCGAGCCCGTGGCGGGCGCGGACTGCGCGGCGGCGACGGCAGGGAAAACGAGAGTGGCCGAGGCGACGGAGATGGAGATCGCGAAACGAGAGGCGCGCATGAAGGGGGCCTCCGCAGAGTAAGCGAGCCCCGGGGGGACGGTCGAACGGTCCTTTTCGGCCGGCTCATCACCGATCCTCCTGCGGGACGATGCGCGGTCCCTTCCCGCGCACGCGCTATCCTCGTCACGCGACAAGTCGCTCATGTCCCTGCCGCTTTTCCGCCTCGGCCCGCTCGTCTGCCTGCTCGCCCTCGCCGCGTGCGGCCGCAAGGCGACTCCCCCCGGCGGCGGCGCCGTCCCACCGTCCAGCGCCGGCCTCGGCCCGGCGAGCCCCCTCCGCGCCCCCCAGCCGCTCAGCCCGAACATCGTCGTCGACCAGTTCGGCTACCGCCCGGCCGACGAGAAGATCGCGGTGCTCCGAAGCCCCCAGGTCGGCTTCGACTCCAAGACCTGGTTCACTCCGAGCGGCCGGTGCGCCCTCGTGGACGCGCGCTCGGGCAAGACGGTCCTCGAGGCCGCCCCGATCGCCTGGCACGGCGGCGTCACCGATCGCTCGTCCGGGGACAAGGCGTGGTGGTTCGACTTCTCCAGCGTGCAGACCCCCGGCGACTACTTCGTCCTCGACGTGGAACGCGACGCCCGCTCCGACGTCTTCGCCATCTCGGACGCCGTCTACCGCGACGTACTCCAGCAGGCCGTGCGCGTCTTCTTCTACCAGCGCGACGGCTTCGCCAAGACCGCGCAGTACGCGGGCGCCGGCTGGGCCGACGACGCCGCCCACATGGGGCGGTGCTACCTCCACAGCGATCCCGCGAAGACCCCGGACCGCGATCTGCACGGCGGCTGGTGGGACGCGGGCGACTTCAACAAGTACACGTCCTGGGCCGCGGAGTACGTGATCGAGCTCCTTCGCGCCCATGAGGAAACGCCGGCCGCGTTCCCCGACGACTCGGGCATCCCCGAGTCCGGCAACGGCGTGCCGGACCTGCTCGACGAGGTGAAGTGGGAGCTCGACTGGCTCGTGCGCATGCAGAGCCCCGACGGCTCGGTGCTCAGCGTCGTCGACGAGCCCGTGGCCCCGCGGTCGATCACGGGCAACACCCTGCCCTCGCGCGCGACGGAGCCGTGCAAGTACGGCCCGGCCACGACGGCCGCGTCGTTCGCGGCCGCGGCGGCCTTCGCGTACGCCTCGAGCGTCTTCGCCCGGACGGACAGCGCGGCCAAGGGCTTCGCGGCCGATCTCGCCGGCCGCGCCGCGAAGGCCTACGCGTGGGCGACCGCTCACGACGGGGCGAACGCCGTCTTCTTCTACAACGCGCAGAACAAGGTCGCCGCCGGGGAGCAGGAGGTCGGCCCGGACGGTCTCTGGTTCAAGCACCTGGAAGCGGCGCTCTACCTGTTCCAGCTCTCCGGCGACGCCGCGCGTCGCGCGGACTTCGACGCGATCTACGACAAGGCGATGCTCCTCCAGAGCGCCCACGCCGACGCCTTCCACTCCGCCGAGAACGAGATCCTGCTCGGCTACGCCGTCGGCCCCGGCGCCACCCCCGCGGTTGCGCAGCGGATCAAGGACGCCTTCCTCGCCGCGGCGAAGAGCGCCGAGAACCTCGGGGCGGTCCGGCTCGTCCCCGACCCCTACGGCGCACCCCTCGAGGCCTACACGTGGGGCTCCAACCAGGTGAAGGCCGATCAGGGCAACCTGCTCCACGACGTCCTCACCTACGGCGTCGATCCCGCGAACGCCGACGCCGCGCGCGGCGCCGAGCGCTACCTCCACTACCTCCACGGCGTGAACCCGCTCCAGCTGGTCTACCTCTCCAACATGGGCGGGCACGGGGCGCAGCGGTCGGTCTCGCGCTTCTTTCACTCCTGGTTCGCGCGGGGCTCTTCGTGGGATGCGGTGGGCGTGTCGAGGTACGGGCCGCCTCCCGGCTACCTCACGGGCGGACCGAACCCGGCGTACACGTGGAACCCGTGCTGCCCCTCCCGCTGCAGCTTCCACTCGTGCGGCGCCGCCCCCCTGTCGCCGCCGAGCGGGCAGCCGGACCAGAAGGCGTACCTCGACTTCAACGACGGCTGGCCCCTCGACTCCTGGGAGGTCTCCGAGCCCTCGGACGGCTACCAGGCGAAGTACGTCCGGCTGCTGTCGAAGTTCGCGAGGTAGGCCGTCAGTGCCGACCGGGGTCCAGCGGCCTGCCGTCGCAGGCGTCGCCCACGCCATCGCCGTCCACATCGGACTGGACGTCGCCGTCCATCGATCGCGGCGGGTTGAACACCGTCGGGCAGTCGTCCTTCGCGTCGGGGACGCCGTCGCCATCCTGGTCGGTCGCCGACGTACCGTTCGGGTACGTGTCACGGTACGGAATGCACGTCGGCTCGTCCGTCGGGGTCTGCCCGCGGCAGAAGAAGAGCGGGTAGGTGGACTGCGCGACGGACTGGACGTCCGCCAGCGCCACCCCCGGGACGTCGATGCAGACGGACTTGTGCGTCCCGCAGACGTCCATCGCCTCGCAGCCCGTCGCGTTGGTGCCCGCGACGAGCGTGGCGTCGCCGTAGAGGACCTTGCCCCCGCGCAGGACGAGCATCACGTCCTCGACCGACGCCTCGATTGGCGTGCGCCAGCCCTTGTCGCTGCCCGCGGCGAACACCACGAGATCCGCCTGCATGCCCGTTGCGATCGTCCCGATCTGGTTGCCGAAGCCCATCGCCGCGGCGGAGTTGCTCGTCGCCATCGCGAGGAGCGCCTCGTCGTCGAACGCACGGGCGAAGTACTTGGAGTTGAGCTCGTCCGCGCAGGCGAGCTCGCGCAGCATGTTCATCGAACCGCTCGGCAGCCAGTCGGTGCCGAGCGCGATCGGAACGCCGGCCGCCTTCATCTCGGTGATCGGCATCGTGTTGCCGTAGAGGGCGATGTTCGATCGCGGGGCCCAGACGACCTTCGACCCGGCGCTCTGGATGCTCGCGACGTCCCTGGCGTTCGTCCCGACGGCGTGCAGGATGGTCGTCTGCGCGGTGAGCAGGCCGACCGCGGGGGACGCGGCGCAGACGATCTCGTTCTCCGCGCCGGGGTTGATCCCCTCGGCGAAGTGCGGGGCGAAGACCCCCTCTCCGAACGCCGAGCCCGTGGTGATGATGGCCGGGTAGAGGCAACCGCTCGTGAGGATGGTGCCGTTCGTGTCGCCGAGCGGAAAGGTCTCGAAGAGCACCGTCTTGCCCGTAAGCCCCTCCATGGAGGCGTTCGTGTAGGGGCTCACGGCGAGATTCCGGACGAGCCCATCGACGCCGCCCGAGCCGACGACGGACGTGACGCCGCTCAACAGGAAACGCAGCTCCGCGGCCGCGTTCGTCTTCGCGTCGTCGGCGTAGCTCTGGTACTTGATGGCTACCGCTCCGTCGGCGCCCGTGCGCCACTCGTCGCGGTGCTGGTAGCGCGTCCTCCCGATGTCGACGGGCGGCTGGTGATCGTAGTCCGTGTGATCGTGGGCGTTGACGAAGCCCGGCGAGACGACCGCGCTCGTGCAGGCGATCTGTGTGGCATTCGCGTAGCCCGCGCTGCCTGAGCAGCTGGCGCCGACGCAGGCGATTGTGCCCGTCCCATCCACGAGCACCTCGCCGGCCGTCGGTCCGCCGGGCACGAGGAGCGTCGCCTTCAGCGCGAGCCCGGCGGTGCCCGGATGGATGACCGAGCAGCCGGCGATCGGCGGCGGCACTCCCGCGTCGGCCGTCGTGCCCGGCGTGGCACCGGTCGATGAGCTACCGCAGGCCGCAAGCACGGCGAGCATCCCGAAACCAGGTCCCGCGGCGAAGCGCTTCATGTCGCGCCAGGCATAGGTCTCTTCCGTGTCGTTCGAGCGACGGGACCCGAAAATGTCACGCCTCCCCTGGAAGGCTACGCCGTGACGGCACCGGACTAGTTCGCCGCCGACGCGTCGCTGGTGTCCTTCTCGGCGACAGCGGGGGGGGGCTGGAATTCGTCGCTGCGCTCGACCACGCGCTGGCGGGTCTGCCACCGCTTGATGGCGCCGCTCAAGATCTCCCCGATGAGCGTGCGGTAGTCGATCTTCGCGCCGTTCGCGATGAGGCAAAGGTCGCTGTAGTCGGGCGTCAGGCCTGGCAGCGGGTTGACCTCGATGATGGTCACGCGCCCCTCGGGCGTCAGGCGCAGGTCGACGCGCGCGACGTCGCGGCAGCCCAGCGTCATGAACACCGTGCGGCAAGCCCGCTCGACCGCGCGCAACTCGTCCTTCGTGAGGTGGGCCGGGCACTCGTAGCGGACGTGCTCGGGCCAGTGCTGCTTGCACTCGTAGTCGTAGACGGGGCGGTCGCCCTGGGTGAGGAACACGACCTCCATCGGGGGCAGCACGCGCGGGCGCTTCTCGCCCAGGAGACCCACGGTGAGCTCGCGCCCCCGCACGTACTCCTCGACGAGCGCGGGCTGCCCGTAGCGCTCGATGAGCTCGCGCGCGACCTCGCGCAGCGCCGCCTCGTCGTCGCAGACGCTCTTCTTGGTGATGCCCTTGCTCGTCCCCTCGGCGTTGGGCTTGACGATGACCGGGTACTTGAACGGGCGGAGCTTCTCCCGGCCCGTCGTGAGCACCTGGAACGCGGGCGTGTCGACGTCGACGAGCAGGCGCTTGGTGAGCGCCTTGTCGAGGCACAGCGAGAGCGTCGCGGAGTCGCTGCCGGTGTACGGGATGCCGCGCAGCTCGCAGAGGCTAGGGACCTGCGCCTCGCGGCTGCGCCCCGACATCCCCTCGGCGACGTTGAAGACGACGTCGACGTTCGACGTCATCAGTACGCGCGGGAACTCGGGGGTGGCCTCGAGCGGCACGACGACGTGCCCGTGGCTCTCGATGGCCCTGGTGATCGCCTGGATCGTCTCGGGTGCGTCGTACTCGGCCTCGCGGTCGTCGCCGGAGCCCGAGTCGATGCGCTTCATGTTGAAGGCCAGCCCCACGCGCAGGCTGGTGCGCCGCGCGCGCGGCGACCGGGGGCGGGTCGTGTCGAGCAGAGGCAGCAGGCCGTGGCGCGCCGCGGCCGACCGCAGCACGGAGAGGACCGTCGCGTCGTAGTCGAGGCCCACCGCCGCCGTGGCGGTGCACAGGGCCCCGGGCGGCTCGAAGCTGGGGATGGCCGTCGTGCTCAGGAACCAGACCTCGCCGTCGGCGGCCACGCGGAAGCTCAGCGACGCGACGTCGCGCAGCGCGAACGCCGAGAGGGTGCGCTCGGTCAGCTGTCGCACCCGCTCGTGCACGGCCGGCGGGAGGAGCGCGGGGGCGCGCCTCTTCACGTACCGCGTGTCGACGTTGGCGAGCTTGTAATCGAACACGTCGAACCGCCGCGCGTAGCTCGAATCGACGATCATCTCGACGGGCGGCAGCGCGGGCAGGCCCTCGACCACGACCACGCGCACGTCGGTGCCCGGGACGTAGCGCTCGACCAGCGCGCCGTCGGGGTACTTCGCGAGCACCTCGTCGAGCACACCTCCTAGCGCCACGGGCTCCTCGACCACGCTGTCCTGACCGATGCCCTTGCTCGAGCCCTCGAAGTTCGGCTTCACGAGCACCGGGAACGGCAGCTCGTCGAGGCCGCCGCTGCGCATCGACGCGCGCGTGACGAAGCGCCCCTTGGGCGTGGGAACTCCCCAGCCCACGAGCTGCTTCTTGGTGAGTGCCTTGTCGAGCGTCACCGTCAGCGTGTACGCGTCGCTCCCGGTCGACGGCAGGCCCAGCTCCTCGAAGAGCGCGGGGTAGAACGCGCGGCGCGTCTTGCCGCGGTGCCCCTCGGCGAGGTTGAAGACCATGTCCGGAGCGAACGCCTCGAGGCGCGTCACGAGCACGGACGCGGGCCCCGTGACGTCGATGGGCTCGACGCGGTGGCCCGCGCGCGACAGCGCCCGCTCGATGCCGGCGATGGTCTCGGGCGAGTCGAACTCGGCCTCTTCCTCGGAGTCGGTGACGCGGAGGTTGTAGGTAAGGGCGATGCGCATCGAGCAGGCCTCATGCTCGCAGCGTCGCCCGCGCCGCGCCAGGGCGAAGCTACTCGGCGTCGCCGCTCGCCGCCCGCAGCACCGCGGGGAGGTCGTGCTCCATGCGCCGGCGCTTGGCCTCGAGATACCCGGCCGAGTGGGGGTTCGGCGGCACGACGACGGGCACCCGCGCGACGACCTTCACGCCGAGCTCGCGAAGCCCCTCGACCTTCGACGGGTTGTTCGTCATCAGTCGCACGCCCTCGACGCCGAGGTAGCGGAGCATGTCGCGCGCCACGTCGTAGCGGCGGGCGTCGTCGGGCAGGCCGAGGAGGCGGTTGGCGTCGACGGTGTCGTGCCCGTGCGCCTGCAGCGCGTACGCCCGGATCTTGTTGGCGAGCCCGATGCCACGTCCTTCCTGGCGCAGGTAGAGGACCGCGCCCTCGCCGGCCCGGGCGATGGCCGCCATGGAGGCGTCGAGCTGCTCCTTGCAGTCGCACTTGAGGGAGCCGAACACCTCGCTCGTCATGCACTCGGAGTGCACGCGCACGAGGGCGCCCTTGCGCCCCTGCAGGGCGCCGCGCACCAGGGCCACGTGCTCGCCGGGGAAGACGTGAGCCTCGAACTCGCCGTGACGGGTGGGAATCGTGGCTCGGGCGAGGCACTCGAACGACGATTCTTGAGGCCGGATCACCCGCGGGGGGACGTGCATCTCAAACTCCAGGGCTCAGAACCTAGGCGGTCGTGCAGTTGGCACGACGGTACTTCGGTCAGTACCTAGGGACGCGACGGGCGGCCGTCAAATCGTCCTGCGGGTTCCGATGACGCGCGAGGCCTCCCGTTGCGCGCGCTCGGCCCGGCAGAGGCGCACCAGCATGTCCTCGAGAATGGCGTCGGCCGGGCGCCGGGAGCTTTTGAGGGCGAGGTCCGTCTCCGCCAGCACGAGCAGCCAGCGCTCGACCTCCTTCGGTCGCAGGGCGCGCGCCCGGGACGCGAGCTCGCGCGCCTTGAAGGGTTGGTATGCGCCGGCGACGCGCGCGGCCTCCTCGACGGACGCGCCCTGCGCCGCGGCGGCCTGGAAGCGGGCGAGCTGGCGGATCGACCAGGCCAGGGCGCCGAGCAGCGGAAGGCCGCGGTCGCGGTGGTCGTAGGCGTCCGCGAGGGCGCGCAGCGCCCGGCCCAGGTCGCGCTCGACGACGGCGTCGACCATGGCCCAGTTGGTTCCGGTGCGCACGCGAGCCACGCACGCGCCGACCGCGGCCTCGTCGACCGGCGCCCCGGGCCCCGCGTAGAGCGAGAGCCGCTCGACGGCATCGTCCACCGACGAGAGCTGCGGACCGACGAGCGCGGCGAGCAGCTCGGCCACGTCCCTGTCGACCGCGTGTCCCTTCGCCGCGAAGCGCTCGACGATCCACCCCGGCAGCGCGCGCGCGTCGATGGCGTCGCACGACACGACGAACCCCTTCTTGCGCGCCATCGAGGCGAGCTTGCGTCGCCCGTCGAGCTTCGCCGCCACGATCACCAGGCACGTCGTATCGGCTGCGGCGGCGGCATACTCGGCGAGCCGATCGAAGGGGGACGCGTCTCCCTCGGAGGCCTCCCACCGCTCGGCGCCCCGGACGAGCACGAAGCGCCGCGCCGCCATCATGGGCACCGTGCGCGCCGCCGCCACGACGGCGTCGACGTCGACCTCGCCGGCGGTGAACCTGTCCTCGTTGAACGCGGCCACGCCCCCTGCGAGCGCCGCCCCCCGGAGCTCCGCGACGACCTCGTCGCGCAGCAGGCGCTCCTCGCCGGCGACGATGTAGACGGGCAGCAGCCGGCCTTGCCGGGCCTGCGCGACGGCCTCCGCCGGGGTCACCCTCTAGCGCCTCGACGCGAGCCGCCGACGGGTCATGGCGGCGCCCGCGAGCGCGAGCCCTACGAGGGCCGCACCGCCCCCGAGCACCGAGCCCCGTGGGAGGCCGGCGGCCACGCAGCCGCAGCCCTTGGGGTGCCCCTGCACGGCCTCTTCTTCGGCCGTCTTGTTGAAGGCGGTGTCGGGGACCATCGCTCCGCCGCTGCCGACGGGAGCCACGTCTCCCGACGCCGGACCCGAGCCCGAGGAGTCGTCGCCCGAGCCGCCGCCCGGCTGCGCGCCGGCGTCGATCCCGCTGCTGACGTCCTGGATCTTCGAGTCCTTCTTCTTCCCGCCCTTGCCTGAAGAGTCCCCGCTGAAGTCCATCGCCCCGCGGTACACGGGGGGGTTGTCGCCGGTCAGCGTGAGCTTCTGCGAGCCGCCCACGTCGCCGTCGGGGCCCGCGAGCGTCACCTGGTACTCGCCGGCCTCGAAGTAGCCCTGGGCCCGCTGCAGGTCGAACTCGAAGTAGGTCGACTTGAAGACCTTGCCGCTCGCGTCGGCGAAGTCGACGTCGAGCGACTGGATCTGCTTGGTCGGGACGTCGAGCACCTGGCGGTGGTGGACCGGGTCGGCCCCCTTCGACATGATCGCCCGCTCGTCCACAGCCTCCTTCGAGAAGGTGAACCGCATCGGGATGTGCATCATCGGCGGAGGCCGCGGCAGGTCGATGCGCACCTTGATGTGCCACTCGCCGTGGGACTCGGCCACCGAGGTCGTCTTGACCGCGAAGCTCCCGCCCGCCCACGCCGTCTGGCTCGCGGTGAGGATGGCGAGCGTGGAGGCGAGCGAGGCGAGCTTGGCGATCGGGGCGAGGCGGGCGAGGACGGAGCTCATGGCGACCGCAAGGTACCTCGGAGGCCGGCGCCGCAACAATTGGAGACTTTTCCGGCGCCCTTCCGTACGCTTGGGCTTCGGCAGGGCCGTCCTCGAGGCCTGGCGGCCTCCGGCCGAGTCCCCGCGTTGACACCATGAAAACCCCCAGGCACACTGAGACTGCGGGTGCCTGCGCTCTGCGCACGGGCCACTCGACCGGGAGCGACTGCAAATGACCGATCGCGCATCGGCGGCTATCTCCAAGAGCACAGGAGCTCCCGACCCGTTGATTGGTCGCCTCATCAACGACCGGTTCAAGATCAATGCGCTCATCGCCCGCGGCGGCATGGGCAAGGTCTACCGGGCGGAGCAGGCTCCCCTCGGGCGCGTCTGCGCGATCAAGGTGCTCAACCCCAACTACGCGGGGGAGCACGACCCCGAGTTCCACAAGCGCTTCTTCCTCGAGGCGAGCATCGCGTCGAAGCTCACGCACCCCAACACGGTGACGATCTTCGACTACGGCCGCACCGACGACGACATCTACTACATGGCGATGGAGTACCTGGAGGGGCACACGCTCCACCGGGCCATCCGCGAGGCGGGTCATTTCCCCGAGGAGCGCGCCGCCCACGTCGCCCGGCAGATCTGCCGCGCGCTGCGCGAGGCCCACTCGCTCGGCGTCATCCACCGCGACCTCAAGCCGGCGAACATCTTCCTCGTCGAGCACGGCGACGAAAGCGACTTCGTGAAGGTCCTCGACTTCGGGCTCGTGAAGAACGTGTCCGAGAACAAGGGCGAGGACCTTACGCAGACGGGCCTGTTCATGGGTAGCCCCAAGTACATGGCGCCCGAACAGATCCGGGGCGACCGGGTCGACGCCCGCACGGACATCTACGCGCTCGGCATCATCATGTACGAGATGATCACCGGGAAGGTGCCGTTCGACCGTCCCAACAGCGTGAACATCCTCATGGCGCACGTGAACGAGGACGCGCCGCCCATGCGCCAGATGAACCCCGCGATCAGCCTTTCGCCGGCGGTCGAGGAGACGGTCCTGCGCTGCATGGCCAAGGATCCCGACACGCGCTTCCGATCCATGGACGAGGTCCTCGCGGCCCTCAAGCGCGTGGGCGGCTCGGCGCTCACCGCAACGATCAGCGGCGCCGGCACGGGCGAGTACAAGTCGCTGACCAGCTCGGGCAGCGGGCCGCAGGTCGCGAGCATCTCGGGCAGTGGCCCGAGCCCGGCGTTTCTCTCCCCGTCCGGCAGCGATCCCGGCAGCATCCCGTCGCCGCTCGGCACCGCGAGCGACTCGACCTCCGGCAGCGCCCCGCTGGTGGCATCGCGCGCGCCCGGCAAGACCGGCTCCAAGGGTACGCTCGTTGCGGCGGTCGTGGGCGCCCTCGCCGTCGCCGGGATCGTCGGATACTTTGCGCTCCGCCCGACCAAGCCGGCCGAGGCGACGTCCCAGGTGCCCCCGGCGTCGGCGGCTCCCCTCGCCGCTACCGCCTCGGCCGCCACCGTCGCCACCGACACGCCGTCGGCCGTCGCCCCTTCCCTGGTGAAGGTCCGCGTGAACTCGGATCCGGACGGCGCCAGCGTCAAGGAGAACGGCGTCGAGGTGTGCAGCGGCACGCCGTGCGATCTGATGTACCGCGGCCCCGACGCCGACCCGGCCAAGGACCACCAGCTGACCCTCTCGCGCAACGGGTACAAGTCCGAGACGCGGACCGTGAAGATCAGCGACAGCCCCGTGATGGTGAAGCTGACGGTTGCGCCGCAGGTCTACCGTCCGGCGCCGCCGGCGGGAGGCAAGCCCGAGTCGCTGCCGCCGGGCTACAAGCCCGACATCCCGTACTGATCATCCCCATACCGAACGCGCGCGGAAAAGAAGACGCGTGACAATCGGCTGAAGTATTCTCGCCGCACGCGGTGCCGGTTTAGCTCGCCATGTCCGTCGATGGATGTGCGCGTGGTGACCGGAGACGCCGAGCGCGCGATACGGCCGGATCTCGAGAGCCGCTAGCGCGCCCCCGGCTCACTCGAGGAGCTCGAACGTGGCGCAACGAAACGTCAAATGGATGGTCGCCGGGCTCGTGCTCGGCACCCTCGCCCTCTCGTCGGGTGCAGCCCGCGCCGACGAGCGAACGGAAGCCCGCTCTCACTTCAAGAAGGGCATGGCCGACATCGCCGAGGGCAAGTACGAGGTTGGCATCGAGGAGCTGAAGAAGGCGTACGACATCCTTCCGCACCCGAACGTCCTCTACAACATCGCGCGCGCGTACGTCGACGAGGGCGATCTCGAGAACGCCGTCGCCTACTACAAGCGCTACCTCGAGGGCGGCCCGAAGGACCGCGACGAGGTCTCGCAGGTCGTCGCGTCCCTCGAGGCGCGCATCCGCAAGCAGCAGGCGCAGCTCCTCGAGTCGCAGCAGGCGATGCTGGCTGTCGAGGAAGAGCACGGCAAAGACCTCCTGCATGCGCCCGGCGAGCTGCAGCGCGACGTAGTCCTTGACACGCTCGGGGGCGTCGAACACCCACTCCTCCGGGGCGACGCCCGGCTCCATCCCCATGTCCTGGTAGTTGGTTCCGGTGGCGCCGTCGGCGAGCAGAA
>JAJYCT010000537.1 GCA_021778125.1 Myxococcales bacterium | reverse complement strand
TCGCGCGCCAGGAACGCCCGCCATCGCGCGCCGCGCGGGCCGTATGCGCGTCGCGCCAGCCACGCGCTCTGCAGCAGATGGCGTCCCACGCGCGAGCCGCGGAGCGACGCCGGGTACGCGCCGAGGTCCCCGTCCCCCAGGCGCAGCGCGCGCGCGAGGTGAGACGCTGCCATCGCCCCCATGAGGATCGCCTGCGCGATCCCCTCGCCCGTCGTCGCGTCGATCCCTGCGGCCTCTCCGACGAGCACCAGGCCCTCGCGCGCGAGAGGCGCTCCTCGCACGAGCGGGCGCGTGGCGAACGGCCGGAGCCGCACCTCGCGCGCGTCGAGCCCGCGCGCCGCGAGGGCGCGCACGAGCTGCGCCTTGACGTCGGCGCGCGGCGTGAGGTTCGCGTGGTAGATGCCCCGGCTCACCGCCAGGGCCCCGCCGACGCGCACCGGGAAGTCCCAGTAGTAGCCCTCGATGCCGTCGTCGGCGACGCGAAGGTCGAAGTCGCAGAGGCCGGCCCGGGGGCCCGCGTCGCCTGCCGCGAGCGCCGTCTCCGCGACGTACAGGTGCCCCTTGCGGGCCGCCTCGCGAAGACCGAGGAGCTTGCGGACCGCGCTGCCGGCGCCGTCGCACGCCGCCACGAGCCGCGCGGTGAGGGTCCGCGACGGCGTGGTCGCCCGCCAGCCGCCGACGACGCGCTCGAGGCCGACGAGAGGCTCGCCGTCGCTCGCGGCGACGCCGTCGGCGGCCGCGCTCCGCCAGAGGCTCGCGTCGAACTCGCACCGGCGCACCACGACGCCCAGCGGCGCCCGGTGCTCGCCCGAGGCATCGCCCGCGAGCAGGCGCAAACCGCGCATCGGCTCGGCCGGCACGTCCACGGGCACGCCGATGCGAGCCAGCGCGGCGACGCCCCACGCGCTGACGGCGCCGGCGCAGGGCTTGTCGCGCGGGTGCGTGGCCTTCTCCAGGATCGCGACGCGCGCGGGCGCGATGCGCTCGCGCCTCGTGAGGTGCAGGGCGGTGCTCGTGCCGGCCGGGCCGCCGCCCACGATGAGCACGTCGACGTCCGGGATCACGTCGCCACCCGCACGCCCCCGAGCTCCGCGCAGAGCTCGACGAGCAGGCGGTCGAGCTCCTCGGCGCGGTCGACGGGCGCCGCGACCGAGAGGTCCCCGCCGCGCTCCGCGAAGACGGCCGCCAGGCCCTCGCTCGCCTCGACGACGCCCTTGAAGAAGACGACGTCCGGCGCGCGCAGCACGATGCGCCGCACGACCATGCCCTCGCCGACGCAGGGCGCCACCGGCCGCCTCGCCATGCGCCCCTTCCTACACCAGCGGGTCGACGATCTCGACCTCGTCGCGCTGCGTCTGGCGCCGCCGGCGCACGCGCTCCTTCACGTGGGCCACGAGCCGGTCCACGTACGAGTCGAAGCTGGGGCAGGGCGGGATGCCGAGCGCCTCGAGCGCCGCGGCGGTGTTTCGCGCGTCGTAGGTGACCGGCGTGCTCAGCGTGTCGAGGAACGCCCGGGGGCTCTTGGCGATGCGGTCGAGCCCCGGGGCGCGGAGCAGCGCCTTGGCGAGGTTGGTCGGGATCGAGCCGCGCGGCCCCCTCCGGCCGCCCGCCTGCGCCACGAGCTCGAACACGCGGCGCGCCGTCGGCGGGTGGGGGTCCACGAGATGGAACGTGCGCCCCCGGGAGGCCGGATCCCGCCCGATCGCGACCGCCGCGCGCGCGACCCAGTCGATCGGCACGAGGTTGAGGGGCTCGTCGCCGCGCCCCGGCAGCGGGAGCGCCAGATCGGGCGGCGAGGTGACGACCACGAGCATGAGCAGGTAGGGCCCGTCGAAGCGGTCGACCTCGCCGGTGCGCGAGTCCCCGACGATCGTCGAGGGACGGACGACGGCGATGGGCACGCGGTCCATCGCCGCGCGGACGACGAGCTCCGCCCGCGCCTTGGTCTCCTCGACCACGGTCCGGAACGACTGGCCGGCGCGGAGCTCCTCCTCGTAGACGACGCCGTCGCGGTCGCCGGATACGTGCGCGGTCGAGTGGAAGACGAGGCACTCGAGCCTGGGGCAGCTCCGGGCGAGCTCGAGGATCTCGAAGGCCCCGTCGACGTTGAGGTGCTCGGCCGTGGCGCGATCGACGCCGAGGTAGGTCACCTGGGCGCAGTGGTGGATGCGCGTCACGTCGCGCGCGAGCGCCTTGAGCTCGATGCCCGACAGCCCCAGGTCGATCGCCGCCGCGTCCCCCTCGACGAACTGGAGGCGCCTGCGCCGGTCGGCCGGCAGCTCCGCGCGCGACGCCTCCGCGTCCTCCTGGAACTTCGAGCGCACGACGGCGACGACGCGGGCTCTTGGATCGCGCTCGAGCACTTCCGCGCACACGCTCCGCGCCAGCATCGACGGATAGCCGGTCAGCAGGACGACGTCGTCGTGGCTCATGGCGTCTTCGTCCGAGGGTAGCGCGCTCGGAGCCCCGGTTCACAGCCCCGCCTTGAGGCGCACGAGCTCCCGGACCAGCACCAATGAGTCCGCTTGCTTAAGATTATGCACTTGCAGGGAAAGCGCGGTGAGGGGAGAACGGAGCTCGTGGGCTGCGTCTGCGATGAAACGGCGTTGCTGATCCAACAATTGGGCTACCCGTACCAGTAGACGATTGATAGCGCGTATGAAGGGCAGTACTTCCTGTGGCACCTCCTGTTCTGGCAACGCGTTGACGCGTTCGGCATTTTGTTGGTCCAGGTAGTTGGCAAGCCGGTTAACAGGCGCCAGTTGGATCCGAACGATACGAATAATCAACAAAATCACTACAGGAAGAAAGAGCAGAGAAGGGACCAGGGTCCGCAGCGCGTTATTCAGGGCAATTTCATTGCGAAACTCTGTTGGTTGGGTCACAACGGTACTTTCACTGGGGGTGCGATTCAACACAAAAACTCGCATTGCACTTCCCGAGTCAGTAACCGTATGAAATCCATCAGTCATATTGTCAACCATCCACGCAGGTTGGGGGTCACTTGGCAAATGAATGAGGGATATTTTAGAT
>JAJYCT010000536.1 GCA_021778125.1 Myxococcales bacterium | reverse complement strand
TGTTCGACTTCCACGTCCACGGGCAGTCGAGCGAGTGCACGCCGTCCGGTCTCGGCGCCTGGTGGGAGCAGGCCCAGCGGATCGCGACGGGGCTGCAAGAGCTCGAACAGTCCGGGGAGCCGATCTCGTCGCTGGTGGTCCCTGCCGACGGCGCCCCCGCGCCCGCGGCGTCTCTGCGTCCTCTCGCCGCGGCTCGGGCGCGGTACCTCGGCGTGGTGACTCCGCACTACCTGGAGATCCTCCAGGGCGTCCGCACCGAGGCGCGCGATCTTCCGGTCATCGCAGGCGTGGTCAAGCGCTGGTGCTCGGAGCTCTCCGCTCAGGCGGCGTCCTCGCCCCTCGCCAGTGAGCTGCAGGCCCGGTGCGCCGGCGTGGAGCTCAAGGATGGGGAGATGGAACGGGGCGTACAGACGCTCGAGACAGCAGCCAAGGCGTTTGAGGCCAAGCGCGTGCAGGCGCGTGACGTGGCGCTCGGCGCCACCGCGCACCCGGAGGATGCGGCCGGTGTCGCCGACGGGGTCCGGGCGCTGGACGAGGCGCGGCAGGTCGCCGTGGCCACCGTCGCGTCGGCGCGGCCGCTGCGCGACGCGAGCCGTGCCCTCGCCGAGGACATCGCCGTCCTGCGCAGCGTCATCGGCTCGATCGACGCCTTGCGCCCCGGCTCGCCCGCCTACCTGTCGACGTACCAGGCGCCGGGCAACGCCGAGCTGGAGATCGACGTGCGCCCGATCGACATCGGCGCAGCGGGCGCGGGGGCCCAGGAGCAGACCAGCGGCAAGACGACGCTCCGCTTCCCCATCGCGGGGCGCCACTACTTCGATCTCGAGGCGGGCGTGGGCATCACCGCAGGCCTGCCGCAGATACCCACCGTCGGGACGCAAGGGGGCGCGGCCACCATCCAGGGCAAGCCGGTCGACGAGTTCGTGGGCCTGGCGCTCGCCGAGCTGGAGCCCGCCCGGTTCATCTGGCCCGACCTCCCCGCGGCGGGGCTGCTGCGCCTGCCCGTCATCGGCATCCCGTTCACGCGAGATCCCACGCAGAACTTCTTCGTCGGCGGCGGGATCGGATGGACGGGCGTGGGGTCCATCGTCGCGGGTCCCTACCTGCTGCGCGAGCTGTCGCTCCGCGACGGCTACGAGCTCGGGCAGGTCCTGCCCACCGGCACCTCCCTCGACGCGGCGACCGAGCCTTCCCTGCAAGTGGGCTACTTCGTTTCCGCGAGCCTCGACCTCGTCGGCCTGTTCCACCTGTTCTTCCGGGAGCATCCGGCTTCGATCGATGCGGCGACGGGCAAGGAGAAGTAGACTCCTCTCGGATGTCCAAGCTCGTCGTCGTCGTGCCGCGGACGCGTGCGTACTGCGGGCGCCTCGCGCTGGTCGGTGGCGACGGCGCAATCCGCCACGGGCCCGTGCGCGTGCTCGCGACGGCGAGTCGCCGCGTCGCGCGACGGCACGGCAACGAGGCGTGCGATCCTCTGCGGCCGTTCGGTCACCCGCCTGCGGGCTCGTACGTCGTCGCGGGAAGCCTGCCTCCCGGCTACGCGCACCCGCGCCGTCCGCGTCGCTTCGGCGGCGTCGGCGCGCTCCTGCTCGCTCCTCGTGACGGCGACGCACTCGCCTCGGTCGCCAGCGGGCGCAGGGTGTTCGCCCTCCACGGCGGACCGACGGATCCGGCCAACCGGCTACGTCCCACGCGCGGCGGGCTCCGGGTGTCCGACGGCGATCTCGACGCGCTCCTGCGCGCGGTCAACGCGGCGCACCGCGACGACGATACGCTCGCGACGGTCGAGATCGTCGAGGTGGACGCGATCGACGTCCAGGAGGTTCCCTCGCTCGATCTTCGCGGCGCGCGTCGCGCCCGGGGTGTTCCCGCGCCGGGGCGTCCTCGCCCCCGGACGCGCAAGGGGGCGGCGTCTCCCGCGCTGCTGCTCCTGCTGGGGCTCGGCGGGTCGAATGTGGGCGACCGGATCGTCGACCGTCGCGCCATGCTGCGGGCCGCCCTGATGCTCGTGGGGGGGCTCGCGACGAGCGCGTGCAACCATCCCAGCCCGTGCACGCCCCTGGCGTGCGATCCGGGCGACGGTGGGCCGGGCGACGACGGGGGGGGGGGCGCCGACGCGCGCGTCGTGGCCGATGCCTCCGTCGCAGGCGCTGGAGCCGACGGCGGCATCTCGGACGCCGGGGGGGACGCCTCTCCCCACCATCGAGACGGGGGGCGCTCGGGCGCAGGTGCCGCGCCCGTCCCGTGTCCGCCGCGCGGCTACGTCTGCGCGGAGGACGACCCCACGTACGCCGCCGCCGGCGGAGGTACGGGTTAGATGGCGGGCTTCGCAGGGGTGGCCGCCGCTCACCGGGGCGCCACGCCCGGGGTCCTGCGGCGCATGCTCCGCGCTGACGTGGCGAGGGGGTGGCCCTCGAGCACCGGGGGCGCCATGGCGGTCTGGGGGACGCACGACGTCGACCTCGCCCACGACGACGACGGCGCCACGCTCGCGCTCTTCGGCCACGCGACCCGCGGCTCGAAACGCCTCGGCGCCCGCGCGCTGCTCGCCGCGTGGAGGGAGCAAGGCGAGGCTCTGCTCGACGAGCTCGGCGGAGAGCACGCCGTCGCGGTGCACGTCGACGGGCGGACCGTCGTCGCCCGCGATCGCTACGGTACGCGCCCCCTCTACGTGGCGAGCGTCCCGGGCGGCGCGATCTTCTCGACGGCGATCGGCCCGCTGATCGTCGCCGGGGCCCCCACCGCGGTCGACCCGGACGCCATCGTCCGCGGCCTCGTGCTCGGGTATGTGCCGGCCCCGGGAACGGCGCTCTCGGGCATTGCGCAGGTGCCGGCCGGCGAGGCGTGGACGCTCGCCCCGCGCCCCCGGCGGCGGCGGTGGTATCGCGCGGTCGAGGAGGTGCGCGCGGGCCGCGCGATCGGGCGAGAGGCCGCGGCGCTCGACGCGGCGCTCGGCCGCGCGCTCGCCCGCGCCCTTCCCGAGCGCGGGCGGGTCGGCGCGTTCCTCTCGGGAGGGTTCGACTCGTCTCTCGTTCT
>JAJYCT010000114.1 GCA_021778125.1 Myxococcales bacterium | reverse complement strand
TCACCCTACGTCCCGCTTTGCGCCGCCGCCTGATTGCCTCCGAGGCACAACGTCCCTCGTGATCGCGACTACGCGATCACGCGACGATCCCGTGAACGGGTACGAAGCGTCATGCCATCCAGACCAGATTCCCGCAGCCGACCGACGGCTGCACAGGAGGGATCCATGCTCGACAAAGACAGGCCAAGCGCGATGAAGAAAAAAGACTCGAGAGTCCCCTTGCAAGGGCCGACGGTTCAGAGTCACACACCGTTCGTCTTGTGACAGTCCAGGGGCCTTCGGCGCGGCTTGGACGCGGATCGGGCCTAGCTTCGCCTACTCGCCGCGCGGCGAGGGCGGGCGGCGCGGCGCAGGCGAGGGCCGCGGGGCCCGCGAAGCTGCCGGCGCCGCCCCGGGCGAGCAGGCCGTCGAAACGGGGTGCGGGCGTCGAGGGGGGGCGCCCTGACGTAACGCGCCTTAGCGGCTCAAGCGGCGTTCAATGCTACTGGAATGGCGCACTCACTGAGCAGATTCCCGGCTACTCCTTCGGCATCGGCAACCTGCCGGCCTGGAGAGCGGAGGCCGGATCGTGCTGGAATGCCGTCTGCCCCCTCATGCCCAACACCACCGCCGGCACCATCACCCCCCTCGGCGGCCTGGACGTGGCCGCGCGACGCGTCTTCGTCCGCGCCGATCTGGACGGGCCTCGCTCCCCGTACGGCGCCGTGCTCGACGACGCGCCGCTGCGCGCCGCCCTGCCCACGCTCCGCGCGCTCCGCGAGGCCCGCGCGCGCATCATCGTCGCGGCGCGCCTCACGACGACGCAGCTCGAGATCGGCCTGCCCGGCACGGTGGCGCAGAGCCTGGGCGAGCTGCTCGGCGCGCGGGTGGGGGTGCTCGACCGCAACCTCGCCCGGGCCATCCCGGCGCTCTCCGAGGGCCAGGTCGTGCTCGCGCCCAACCTCGCGACGATCCCCGAGGACGCGGCAAACGACGCCGACTGGGCCGCGTCCGTCGCGCGATGCGTCGACGTCTACGTGCTGGACGGTCTGCGCGCCGCCGGCGAGTCGTCCGCCTCCGTGGCGACGCTCCCGCGCATGCTGGCCGAGCGCGGCGCCGGGTTGCAGGTCACCGCGGCGCTCGACGCCGTCCAGGCGATCACCGCGGCGCCGCCCAGGCCGTTCACGCTGGTGCTCGGCGGCGCGAGCGTCGCGCGCGTCCTGCCGGTCGCCATGGCCCTGCTGCCGCTCGTGACGGACGTCGTCGTGGGCGGGGCGGTGGGCAACACGTTCCTCGCCGCGCAGGGCTGGAGGCCGGGCGCCAGCGCGTACGAGCCGGCCGCCGTCGCCGCCGTCGAGGCCTTCATCCTGGCCGCGAGCAACGCGGGCGTGACGATCCACTCGCCGGTCGACGTCGTCATGGCCACCACGCGCGGGGGCTCCCGCACCTACGAGGTCCGCAAGGTCGACCGCCCCTTCACGTCGGAGGAGGCGGCCGTGGACGTGGCCATCGAGACGTGTGTCGCCTACACGGACGTCCTCGCCCGCTCCGCGAGCTCCCTCTGGATCGGCTTGATGGGCGATTGCTCCGTCGAGGAGACGCAGTCCGGATCGGTGCGCGTGGGGCAGGCGGCGGGGCGCGTCCGGCGCACGGTGCTCGCCGGCGACGAAACGGTCGCCGCGGTGCGGTACTTCGGCCTGTCGGAGCGCTTTCAGGTCCTCCCGGGGGGCGACGCTGCGCTAGCGTTGCTGAGTGGCGGTTCGCTGCCCGGCCTCGAGGCGATCAAGAGGTGATCGATGACGGATGACGGCTCCAGTACGGGCGGCAACGGCGGCGCCGGCGGCAGCGCGGTCGCCCCGGGCAGCACGACGTCGGGAGGCGTGTTCGGCAAGCACCCCCCGCGCGCGCAGCTCCCGCTCTACGTTGCGCCCACTCCGGAGAAGGACTTCAACGCGCTGCGCCTCATCCTGCTGCCCATCGCGTGCTGGCGGCTCGAGGACCTGCGCTTCGACTTCGACTCCTCGTTCGTGCGCCCCGAGGCCGCGGCCGAGATGGCGGCCCTCGCCGACCTTCGCGCCGCCCACCCCGGGGCGCCCGCGTCGATCTTCGGCCACGCCGATCCCGTGGGGGACGACGACTACAACAAGAAGCTCAGCGGACGGCGCGCGATCGCCGTCTACGCGCTGCTCACGCGCGACGTGGCGCGCTGGGAGAAGCTCTTCAGCGACAAGCTGGGGGGCGACGACTGGGGCACGCGGTCCATCCAGTGGATGCTCAAGACCGTCGGCTTCGATCCGGGGCAGGTCGACGGCAAGATGGGCGGCGTCACCCGGCAGGCCGTCAAGGACTACCAGGACAGCAAGGGGCTCGCGTCCGACGGAGATCCGGGGCCGCAGACGCGCAAGGCGCTCTTCGCCGACTACATGGACGCCATCTGCCGGGATGGCTCCGGCCAGCCGTACACGCTCGATCCGAAGGCCGACTTCCTCGACAAGGGCGCCGACGCCGGGCTGCGCGGCGACGTGCAGGGCTGCAGCGAGTTCAACCTGATGCTCGTCCTGTCGAAGGACGAGGACCAGGCGCTGTCCAAACCCGAGAAGAAGACCGAGCGCGACGCGACGAACCTGCCCAACCGGCGCGTCCTCGTCTTCCTGTTCCCGCCGGGGGCCAAGATCGATCTGGATCTCTGGCCCTGTCCGGGCTTCGACGACGGCGTCGCGAAGTGCAAGGCGGCCTTCTGGCCGGACGGCGACACGCGCCGGTCGCCCGGCAGCGCGCGGCGCGACTACCGGGACACGCGCGACACGATGGCGTGCCGGTTCTACGACCGCATGGCCCGGCGCTCGCCGTGCGAGGTGTCGCGCGGCTCGATCCGCATCCGGCTGCTCGACGTCAACGGCGACTTCATCCCCGGGGCGCCCTACCAGGTCAAGCTGGCCAGCGGCGAGGTCCGCGACGGCACGGCGACGAAGGACGGCTGGCTCGTCGAGGCCAACGTGGAGACGCCCGAGAGCGTGAACGTCGTCTGGGGGTACCCGACCGAGCACGGGATCACGGACGAGGAGCGCGCCCGGCGCGCGCTGCTCGAGGGGCCGTACGCCTACGCGCTGGACGTGATGCTCTACAGCGAGGACGGCGCGAGCGACGAGGACGAGGCGATGCACCACCTCGCGAACCTGGGCTACCCGCCCGACCGCAGCTTCCCGGAGAACCTCGTCAACTTCCAGCGCCAGTACCAGGTCTACCCGGCCGACGGAGAGCTGAGCGACGACACCAAGAAGGCGCTGAAGATGGTCGACGACGAGGGGCTGTCGCGCGAGGAGTTCATCGAGAAGTGGGCGGACGAGCAGGGCGGCAGCGCCTGACGAGCGAGGAGCGGCATGGGGAAGAACCAGAACCACAAGGTCGCGGCACCCAGGCAGTGGTTCACCTACCCGCAGACCCGCGGGAACGTCGTCACGCTCTACGCGCTCGGCAGCGACGACGCCGCGGGGTCCGGGGGCGCGTTCCACGATCTCGCGGAGGCCATCAAGGCGGCCACCACGTTCATCTTCATCGTCGACTGGTCGTTCCAGCCGTACGTGCGCCTGGGGCCGCGCTCGGCGACGCCGTCGCTCTCGGACACGGTCGGCGGGCTGCTCGTCGACCGCGCCAACCACGGCGTCCTCGTCGCGATCCACGCGTGGGACCACGCCACCGCCGTGGGCGACGACCAGAACAACGACGCCGACGCGCGCATCCGGGAGATCGCGACGTCGCTGGGCGCCAACATGGGCTACCAGAGCAACCTCCTCTTCCGGAAGACCTCGCGCGGCACGCTGTCGTACTGGAGCAACCACCAGAAGTTCGTGGTGCTCGACGCCGACGGCGGCGGCGGCAAGCGCGTCGTCAAGGCGTTCTTCGGCGGCCTCGACCTCACCAAGGGCCGCTTCGACTGGAGCGAGCGACCGTTCCTCCACTCCGATCCCAAGGCGTGGCCGCTCACCCCGCGGATCACGAACGGGGGGCGCTGGTACGACGACTGGTACAACGCCGAGTTCACGACGAAGAACCCGAAGGAGGAGCAGCCGGGCGACGTGAACATGCCGCGCCAGTGCTGGGAGGACTTCTACGGCTCCATCGTCGGGCCGTCCGCGTGGGACGTGGTGCGCGAGTTCGTGGGGCGCTGGAACAAGACCGACGGCGGCACCGGCCACACGGACGACGCGAGCCGCAATCAGGTGGAGGACCTGTTCAAGGACATGTTCGGCCCGTCCTCCCCCTTCAAGAAGGAGTGGGAGGACCACGGCGGCCCGCTCGCCGCGCGCGTCGTGCGCTCGATCAAGAAGGACGGGTGGGGGCAGAACACCAAGGCGGGCCGGTTCTACGGCAGCGACCCCAAGCCCCTCGACACGCTCACCGCCGACGGCAAGACGACCAAGCGCGAGTTCGACTGGGTGGTCACCGGCGAGACGGAGCTCAGCATCCAGGTCGCCTACCTGAACGCCATCGCGATGGCGAAGGACTTCGTCTACGTCGAGACGCAGTACTTCATCGGCTCGGGGAGCACGTGGACGCCCGCGCACGGCGGGGTGAAGAACAGGATCCCCGAGACGATCACGAAGCGGATCGCCGACAAGATCAAGGCGGGCGAGGACTTCCACGCCTACGTCGTCATCCCGATGTTCCCCGAGGGCGACCCCGTCAGCCAGGTCGCCCACCTGCAGCGCCAGTTCGAGTTCCAGACGATGGGCGCGATGGCCAACGGCGTCGTGAAGGCGCTCAAGGACAACAACAGCTCGAAGAAGTGGACCGACTACCTGAGCTTCTACTTCCTCATGAACTGGACGGCGGCGAGCATGACCCCGGACGGCAGCCGGCGCGATCGCGTCCAGAAGAACCAGCGCTACCAGATCTACGTCCACAGCAAGCTCCTCATCGTGGACGACAAGGTGCTCATCCTCGGCAGCGCCAACCTGAACGAGCGCAGCCTGTCGGGGGACCGCGACGCGGAGATCTGCCTCGCCCTGGCGGCCCAGCCGGACAAGATCGACGACGCCAAGGCCGTCATCCAGGGCCTGCGCAGGAAAGTGTGGACGCAGCACTTCGGCGTGCTCCCGGCCGGCTGGGACACCCCGCACACCGGCGGCTGCCCGGTGCTCTGCCAGCAGCAGGGACACGAGAACTGGATGTTCCTCCAGCAGGGGCTGAAGACGAACGACAGCCACATCGTCTGCTTCCCGTTCGCGACGGACGGCACGACGTTCCGCATCGACCCGCCGAGCGCGACCGCGCTCCTCCAGCAGCAGGACCGGTACCTCTTCGACGCCGAGGCCAAGCCCACGAAGGTGCCCGGCAACGGCGTCATCATCGACGACAAGTGGCTGTGGGATCCCCCCGGCTGGGTGCCCATGCCGGACGCGCTGGCCGAGTGAGCCCGCCGTGAAGGCCCGGCGGCTCGCGGCGACGGCGCTCGACGTCGCATGGCTCCTCGCGCCCTGGGCGTCGCTCCCCGGCCTCTTCGCCTACCACGGTACCTGGGGCGGGATGATCGGGGGCATGGGCGACGTGGCGGCCGTCGCGATCGGGTGCGTCGCCGGCGACGCGATCTTCCTGCTGCTCGAGCTGGTGACCTGGCTCGCCGCGGGGCGCACGCTCGGCATGGGCCTCGTGCGCCTGGCCGTGGTCCGCGGACGCCCGTGGCTCGCGTCGATCCTCGTGGGCCTGCTCGTCTTCGTGCTCGGCGGCGTCACGACGGTCGCGGCGATGGGCGCGGGGTCGGTGGACCCGCAGAACGCCGTCGCGCTGGTGCTGGTCGCCGCGAAGGCGATCGATCTCGCGTTCGTCGCGGGAGGGTCGGGGCGCACCCTCGTGGACCGGATGTCGGGGCTCCAGGTCGCGGTGCTCCCGCCGCCGCCCCGGCGCCGCGTCGGCGGGGGCCTCGCGATCGACCTCGGGATGGCGCTCGCCCTGGCGGCGCCGCTCGCGCTCGCGCTCACCGACCCGGGCCGCCTGGCGGGCGCCGCGCTCGGTTCCGGCGCGGCGCTCCTCGCGCTGCTCGTGCTCGAGGGGGTGACGCTCGCCACGACGCGAGCCACCGTGGGCATGCGCGTGCTCGCGTGAGCCTCGTCGACGAGGGGTGAGCCTGCGGGAGCCTTCTACCGACTCCCATCCCCGCGAGGCGGCACGGGAATCGAGCACGGGCGGTTCCCCTGCCGTCGAGCGGGTACGGGAACGCGAGGACGGGGCATGCCGTGGCCGCGAGCCGGGCCGTGCTCCTTCGCATGGGAGCTCCCCGGCCGGCGAGCGGGCACGGGCAGCGACGTGCGAGCACCCTCGTGCACGCGAGGCGGCACGGGAAGCGTGAGACCAAAGAGGCGCTTCGCGAAACCGAGCTTCCCGTGCCCCGTGAGCCGGCACAGGCTTCGTGAGAGGACACATCCCGGTATCCGCTGCATCGACCCCGTCTGTCCGAGGCGTCGTGACGACCGCACGATCGCGGCGTGTCGATCGCCGCGTGGCCTACGTCAGGGCGCGCCGTTCGTCGCGGCCTGCTGGTCGGCCGCAGCGAGCGGCGGCGGGACCGTGAGCGGGCCGATCTCGGCGGCGAGCTCGCGCAGGTCGAGGCGGGCGCGGGTCTGGGCCCAGTACTTGGGGGCAAGCTCGAGGTAGCGCTCCCTGGGCCAGTGCGGCAGGATGCGGTACAGGTCGCGCAGGTACGCCTCGGGGTCGAGGCTGTGCAGGCGGGCCGACGCGATGAGGGCGAAGTGGTGGGCGGCGCTCTGGCCGTGGTCGTCGCTGCCGACGAAGAGCCAGGCCTTGCGCCCGGTGGCGATGGTGCCGCGCAGGGCGCGCTCGCTGCGGTTGTGCGAGCAGGCCGTCGAAACGGGGTGCGGGCGTCGAGGGGGGGCGCCCTGACGTAACGCGCCTTAGCGGCTCAAGCGGCGTTCAATGCTACTGGAATGGCGCACTCACTGGCGCGCCCAGAACTCCCAGGTGTACTCGAGCATCGCGCGCTCGCGCGTCGAGAGGGCCCCGAGGATCTTCTTCCGGCGTGCCTCTGGCAGAACCGCGAAGCGCTCGGCTAGGGACCGCTCGACGGTCACTCGGTCGTCTCCTTCGGTGGCCTTCCGCGTTTCTTCGGATCGGCGTCGCCGTCGATGAGGCGAGCCAGCTTGGTGAGCAGCGACGCGCCGTCGTGCTCGATCTTCGCGTCGACCTTGAGCCGGTCGTTGCGTCCGTACTTCTCGGGAAAGCGGCGCTCCAGGCGCCACGCCGCCGCCTGCCATTGCGACTGGGCGGCTTTCAGGATGGTGGCTAGATCGCGGGACTCGCTCTCGGCCACGGCCCTGTTCACGGCCTGGGCGAAGGCGACGTACGGCTGCTGGCCGCGCGCGCCCTTCTTCATCCACTCGTAGAACGTGTCCTTGTGGATGCCGGCGCACGCGGCGGCAGTCTCCACGTACGCCCCCACGCGCAGATGCAGGAGGATCTTTTCCTGCAGCTCGGGGGTGAGCTTGCTCTTCGGCTTGCCAGGCATTCGTGCGCTTGCCCGAGGGCGCCATAGGCCACGTACTGCCGGCCGTGCGCATTGCGTTGGACCGCGGGCTCTCCGCGCCCGCCGCGGCCCGTGGCCGTGGCGCGCCCGGAGTTGGTGATCGGAACGAGCAGCGGCGGGACTCGCGCGCTGCCGGAGCAAGGAAGGGGTCAGTCGAGACGCTTGGGCTGCAGGCCCGAGGCGCTCATTCGTTCGAGGGCGACGGCGACGTACTTGGGCTCGAGCTCGATGGCGCGGCACACGCGGCCCGTCGCCTCGCACGCCGCCATCGTGGAGCCCGAGCCGCTGAACGGCTCATACACCAGGCCACCGGGCGGCGAGCTGTTGCGAAGCATCGGGACGATGAGATCGACCGGCTTGGTCGTCGGGTGCTCGTCGGACACGCTGGGCCGGGGAACGCTGAAGACGCTCGACTGCGCGTTGTCGCCGAACCACCCCGGTCCGCCCCGTCCCCGCCGGCCGCTCTTCGCGGGGGCGAAGGCGAGCAGCAACGGTTCGTGGGCCAGGTGATACGAGGAGTGGCCGAGAACGAAGCGGTCCTTCACCCAGACCAGGCCCTGGTGGATGCGCCAGCCCGCGTGCTCGACGGCCAGGAGGAACTGGATGGCGGCCGCGCCCGACGGGTGCGCGATGTAGATCGCCGCACCCTCCGCGACGGCGTGCTTGTCGGCCGCGACGAAGGCAGCGCAGAGAAACTCGTAGAGCTTCTCGCCGCTGAGCGTGTCGTTCGCGATCGTGAGCTTGGCCTTTGTCTTGCCGACGTATGCGACTCCGTACGGCGGATCGGTCCACAGGCACGCGGCGCGCTCGTCGCCCATCAGGCGCGAGACGTCGTCGCCCTTGGTGCTGTCCCCGCAGAGAATCCGGTGGGCCTTGCCAGGCGTCGCTCGGCTCCCGATCGTCCAGAGCTGCTCGGGCCCCGTGCCCCACTTCGCCTGAAGCTCGTCGGCGCGCGAGAGCTCGGGCTCCGGGACCTCGCCCGTGCCGTTGGCGGCCTCCGCCTCGGCGAGGAGCTTGGCGATCTCCGCGTCGGTGAAACCGGTCGCAGCGAGATCCGCCTGCTGCGCCTTGAGGTCAGCTAGCAGCGCGGAGAGCATCGCGTCGTCCCAGCTCGCGTCCTCGGCTAGGCGGTTGTCGGCCAGCGCGAGCAGGTGGGCGTCGACGGGATCGAGGTCGAGGAAGCGGACCGGCACGCGATCGAGACCGAGTTGCTGCGCGGCCTTGAACCGCGTGTGGCCAGCGATGATCTCGCTGTTCGCGCGCCGGGCGAGGATCGGCGCGCCGAAGCCAAAGCGCCTGATGCTCTCCGCCACGGCGACGATCGCGTCGTCGTTTTTGCGTGGGTTGTCCGCCCAGGGGCGCAGGGCGTCGAGCGCGACCCATTCCGCCGCCGGCTCGGGCGAGGGGGTCGGGCTCGCCGCATGGGCGGCTTTCCTGGGCTTCGCCATGCGTTGGGGCTGGAAAGGGCGGCGTTCGCGCCACGTTGGCTCACGTGGCCGGCATGGGCTGGCCGCGTGAATGGGGGCACCCTCACGGGTTGGCGCGCACTTGAGCCAGCGGCGGCGCCACGTGCGGCGCGGGCGACTGCCACCTCCGCGCTGCCTTCACCTACTGCTGTCGAGCGCGTCCCTATGCGTCCCTATGTGACCGCGTACTCGAACCCGAGCCGTTGCTCGGGCCTCGATCTGCTTGACGACAGGGGCCGCCGGCGCAAGCTGAGGGCGCATGATCGCCGCCGCGAGCGTCAAGGCCCTATCGGGGCACCGGCTGGCTGTCGAATTCTCCGACGGCACCCGGGGAGTCGCCGACCTTTCGGAGCACGTGCGACGGCCACCGTTTGCCGCTCTTGCGAGCCTCGATGTCTTCCGGAACGTTCGCGGCGAACATGGCGCCATCGAGTGGCCGACTGCAGACCTGGGAGTCGCCACCGAGGCGGTGTACGCGCTGGTGCACGGTCTCGCGAAACCGAACACGGCCGACCAAGCCCGCGAAAACGAGCGACGCATGCGCAAGTCTTCCGGGCCTGCCTGAGCTTCGCGTCCCCACCGGCGGCCCAATCCGAGGAAGGCGAGAGGCCCGTTCACCCTTGCCACGGCTTTTCTGATCGCCGCGAGGGGGCCGCGATGGGCCCGGCCACTTTCGGCCGTTCCCGAACCTCTCGCTCTACAGTGTCGAAGCCGTCCCTATGCGTCCCTATGCGACCGCGTGCCCCGGCTGAACCGACTTGCTTTCGCCGCGTGACGACGCATTGATGGGCACGGCCGATGAATCGAAAAACCCGCACCGTCGCCTACTTGCGCGTCAGCACCGAAAAACAAGCCGACCACGGCGTCAGCCTCGAGGCCCAGCGCGCGAAGGTCGCCGCGTACGCCCAGCTCTACGACCTCGAGCTCGTCGACGTCGTCGTCGATGCAGGCGCGAGCGCCAAGACGCTCGAGCGCGAGGGCCTGCAGCGCGCGCTCGGCATGCTGCGCGCCGGGCGCGCGGACGCGCTGCTCGTCGTGAAGCTCGATCGGCTCACGCGCTCCGTTCGCGATCTCGGGGACATGGTCGAGGAGTACTTCGCCTCGGGCCGATGGGCGCTGCTGAGCGTCGGGGAGCAGGTCGACACGCGCACCGCGGCCGGGCGCCTCGTGCTCAACGTCCTGGCGAGCGTCGCCCAGTGGGAGCGCGAGGCGACGGGCGAGCGGACGTCCGCGGCCCTGCGACACATGGCGGCCTCGGGCGAGTACACCGGCGGGCACGCGCGGTTCGGGCAGCGCGTCGCCGCGGACGGCGTCCACCTCGAGCCCGACCCCGTCGAGCAGGCTGTCCTGGCCGCCGTCCGTAGCGCGCGCGCCGCCGGTGCAAGCCTGCGGGCGATCGCCGCCCGCCTCGCCGCCGATGGCGTCGTCGGGCGGGCCGGCCGCCCCTTCGGCCCCGGCCAGATCCGCCAGATGCTGGCCGCCGCCTGACTTCGCGGGGTCCCGCAAAGACGATTTTCGCTGAACCGCCGACGCAACGGGGGCATGAGCCCTCGCGCAACCCGCGCGGTGTGCGCCGATGCGCGGCTGGCCCCCCCTGGCCGGGACGCCCCCTCCGGCTGCGCAGACCGGCCCACCCCCGCCCGGCCCACCCCGCCTGCAAGAGGTCGCGCTTGCTTTTTTTTGGCGTCGGTGCGCCAGGAGACCCGCAAGGGCCGGCGCCGTCATGCCGGCCCCACTCGGGGCGCCCGGCGACGGAGCAGCTCCGCGGGGTGCCCCGGAACTGGGCGTGGCGCCACGATGCGCTATGGTTCTTGTTCGATGAGCCTCACCGAACACGAGTTCGCCGCCGCTGACGAGGTGGCCGTCCGCAAGCTCGTTACGCAGCATGAGAAGCGGGAGGATGAGCCGCTTCACCTTGCGATTCTCTTCGCGCCCAAGCAGAGGACCAAGGACATCAACCTATTCGAGGTTCTCGGTGGGTTCGCGGGCGGGCATGTTGACCCCAAGAAGGAACTGTTTCAGGTCAGCTTCGGATCGACGAGGGCACTACCGCTCGCGGTCGGCCGCGATCTCATCCTCACGCTGACGAGCCCTGCCGAACTGCGAGCCGCGGTCCAAGGCGACTGGAAGAGTCTCCGCGGCGTCCGCGATGCCCTGGCGCATGGCCGTGCCAAGATCGTGTCTGTCGACAAGCTTGGCAAGACTCTCCTCTCCCTACTGAAGGGCGGTCGATGAGGGAGTCGGCCGCTTGGCGCAGCCAAGCCGTGGCTGACGACGACATGGGCACGAGGGTCGAGCACGTCGATGACGGCCGCACCTACGCCCACGCAGCAGCGAAGTACCAGCAGAGCGTCGAGAAGGCGGTAAAGGCGGTCGTGGTCATCCTGCGGCACGCGGGGATCATGGCGATCAACCAGCCCAGGCAGCACCGTATCGACATGCTGGTCACGGCGATCCTTGCCGTCCCTCGTGCGGGCGTTCCGAGAGATCCGCTTGAGCGCGCGCATCGGCTCTTCTCGGCTGCCGTGAGACGCGACATTCGCGCTCTCGATGACGTCGCCCCCGCGTGGCCTGCTGCGGGCGCCCTGCACGCCAAGAACACCGAGTACCCGTATCAGGTAACCGCGGTGAACTGGCTTCCCCCAGCCGATGCGTCCACCTTCACGCGTGGGGACATGAAGCGCTTCCGGTACACATCGCGCCGCGTTTCGAAGGAACTCGACCGCATCGTTGATGCCCTTGAACTCTTGTTTCCGTAGTGGCTCGCTTGCTTCCGATCGGCGCACCACGCCTCCTCCCTACCCGCCCGCATGCGATCGTTCGAGGCGCTCGATACGCGCCTCGAGTTCTGCG
This sequence comes from Myxococcales bacterium, assembly GCA_021778125.1. Lineage (GTDB taxonomy): Bacteria > Myxococcota_A > Polyangia > Polyangiales > Polyangiaceae > Palsa-1150. The sequence continues at coordinate 2,753 of JAJYCT010000114.1, read as the reverse complement.
AAGCGCTCCTGGACGATGGCATCCTCACTCTGGAGCCGCGGCCCGATCGCCCCGAGCGCGGCCGCTGTCGTGAAGCGCCTTGGTCCGCGACGACCATCGATGCGTCCTACCGCGGCTATGCCATAGCGCAGCTCGAGTTGGAGCAGCCAGCGTCGCGCCTGCCGTGGGCTGATGCCGCGCGTCGCGGCGACGTCCTCCGCGAAGAGGCGCGTGCCCTCAGCAAGCGAACCGGCTGGGCGGTCGACGCGCCTCGAACCGGCCGTCGGCGCCGCGACGCGGTCCCACTCACCATGGCAACGCAGATGGACAGGCTTCCCCTCGAACGCCCGCAGGCGGTGCGGCACGCGACGAGCCGGCACGCTCGCCTCGCCCGCCTCGAGCGCGGTGCCGCAGACCCAGCAGACCTCTGTCACCTGCGGTCCTCCAGGATCCGCGCACGCGCGTAGTCGGCCTTCGCCCGGCGAAGAAGAGCCGCCGCCTCCCGACGAATCTCGTCGAGCACCGTGCGAGCTTCGCGAGCCGTGGAAGCCGCGAGCCACCGGATGGTCGCGCCGACGGGCTCGTGCAGACCACGAGCGGCGCGTGCCCGGTTCCTCCTCTGGGCCGTCGGTGTGAGCGCTCCAACGCTCGCGAGGCGGCCCAAGGGGTGGTCGGGTAGCGGTTCGGGAGCGAAATACGCCTCGAGCGCCGCGTGCTCGTCGAAGGCGAGCTGAGCGAGCGCCGCTCGCACGCGACGGAACCGCCTGCGAGCGTCGATGTACGCGACGAACGCCTCCTCGGCCTCCAGGGCGCTCGTCGTGCTCGTGCCGGGGCACTCGAGGATCTCTGTCCACGGTGCCTCGGGGCTCGGTCGTTCCTGCGACTGCCGGTTTCGCAAGGCAGCTCGGGCGCACATCGGCCCGAAGTTCGAGCGCTCACCCGGCGGCGGCGGCAGATCGCACGCGAAGTACGCTCGCAGGTGGATCTCGTCGGCGAGGGAGAAGAGGGCCACTACCTCGCCGCCTGACTCCTGCTCCGAAGCCGCGGGCGTCATCGCAGCCCCATCTCGGCGCGCCGTCGGGCGAAGAACGCCAGGCCCAGGTCGGTCGACACGATCTTCCCGATTGGCTCTCCATCGCAGTGCGCCGCGAGCAGGCCGTCGAAACGGGGTGCGGGCGTCGAGGGGGGGCGCCCTGACGTAACGCGCCTTAGCGGCTCAAGCGGCGTTCAATGCTACTGGAATGGCGCACTCACTGACCACGCGCAAGGGTAGACGGCCCCCTCCGGCGCCAGGGTGGCCTGCCGCGTCATCACTCCTCTTCGTCGCCGGCGTCCTCGCCGAGTAGCTCCGTGGGGTCGCGTGCACGCGCGGCGCGCGGCGCGTCCGCGGGCAGTTCGAGGCTCTCGAGCACCAGCCGCACCATGGCGCGATCGGTGACCTCGCCGAGCACGCGTAGCCGCCCGCCGCATGCCGGGCACACCAGCACGTCGACGTCGAAGGTGCGACGGAGCAGCGTGGCCCAGTCGATGCGCGAGGTCGCGGCGTAGAGCGCGCCGCCGAGGAGGCGGTCCCAGTGGCCGACGCCGAGGACGTTCGGGGTGAGCACTGTGGCGGGGGTGGCGCCCCGGCTCGAGGGTGCCGTCGCGAGCGGCGCAGCCCGGGCAGCGGCGACCGCGGGCCTTCCGGTGCGCGTGCTCTGCGCAAAGCCGTCGGCGCCGCGTGGCTTCGAGGCCGTGTCGACGGGGTCGCCGCCGTCGCTCGCCGCGCGGCACGCGCGCACGGTCGTGGGCGCGGCCTCGGCGGCGGGCCGTTCACGATCCGGTTCAAGAGGCGGCCGCGGCACGACGTCTCGCCGCCACGACGAGCGGAGGCCCGAGCACGCCGTGGTAGCGCACGAGCGGGTAGCGTGGCGGCGGCACGAGCGCGGCCAGGCGCGCGAGCAGCTCCACGGGGGTCATCACGCGCGTCTTGGCGCCGCCGCGCACCTTCTTGATCCGGTACGCGAGGCGGCCGCCGGGCAGCCAGCGGAGGCGCTCGAGCGAGAATGCCGGACGCAGGCCGTAGCGGCACAGACGCTCGCGACCGAGATCGTCGCCCGCCTCGATGCGCACGCTGGCGTCGAGGTTGAAGCCCTCGAAGTCCACGGCGCCGGTGGACGACGGCGGCGCCCGGACCGTCGCATCCGGTTCCTCCTCCGGCTCGGTCGACGACGAGAGCGAGCGCACCGTGCCTCGGCGGAGCGCCGCGTCGGCGCACGCGGCGAGCGGCCCTTGCGCGTGCGTGTCGCCCGGAGCGTGTCGCGCCAGCCACGTCGCCGCGCGCGTGTGCACGCGCCGGACGATCGCCTGGAGCTCGCCACGCTCGGGAGCCGGCGCCTCCTGGAACACGACGCGCCCCGCCTCGTCGCGCGCGAAGGTGCCGTCGAGAACGACGACGTGGAAGTGCACGTGGAGGTTGAGGCTCGAGCCGAAGCGCTGCACGAACGTGATGGCGCCGCACTGCGCGGCCGGCTGGCCGCGCGCCTTCGCTCGCGAGCGGTAGCGGCGGAAGACCTCCTCCACGAAGATGCGCCCGAGCGCCGAGAGCACGTCGGCCCGGAACGCGGCCAGCGCGCGCAGCTCGAACGGAAGCGACAGCACCCACTGGCGGACCGGCACCGCGGGCAGCACGCGGTCGACCAGGTGCGCCGCGGTGCCGGCCATGCGCCGCCCGGCGCAGCTCGGGCAGACGCCGCGGCCCTTGCACGAGAAGGCGACGAGCAGGTCGTGACCGC
>JAJYCT010000535.1 GCA_021778125.1 Myxococcales bacterium | reverse complement strand
GCCCATCACGTCGGTCGCGACGTCCGGGCTGCCCGTGCGCGAGACGACGCGCTTGACCTCCGGGAACCGGAGCAGCGCGCGCTCGACCGCGCTCGTACCCCGCACGGCCTCGGCGAGCGACACGCTCGGCGGGCGCGTCACCTGCACCACGAGGTCGCCCTCTTCCAGGCGCGGGACGAACTCCGAGCCGCGCCCGACTGCGGCCAGCGCCCCCGCCACGACCAGGCCCGCGGCGATCGCGATGGCCACGTACGGACGTTCCACCGTCAGGCGGAGCACAGGCGCATAGAGCCGCCGCGCCAGGCGCACCGCGAGCACGTCCTTCTCGTGCGCGCGGCGGAGCAACATCGAGCCGAGCGCCGGCACCCACGTGAACGACAGCACGAGGGCCGTCCCGAGCGCGAAGAGGACCGTCCACGCCATCGGCCGGAACATCTTGCCCTCGACGCCCTCGAGGAGCAGGACGGGCACGTACACGATGCCAATGATCGCCACGCCGAAGGCGATGGGCCGCCCCGCGGTCTTGCCGTTTTGCGCCAGCGCGGCGCGCGCCGTGACCTGCTGCGTCACCATGGTCGCGAGCGCGCCCTCGACGATGACCACCGCCCCGTCGACGACGAGCCCGAAGTCGATCGCGCCGAGGCTCATGAGGTTGCCGCCCATGCCGAGCGCCTTCATGAGCGCGAAGGCACCCAGCATCGACAGCGGGATCGCCGTGGCCACCACCAGCCCCGCCTTGGCGTCGCCCAGGAAGACGAAGAGGACCACCATGACGATGATCCCGCCCTCGGCGAGCGACCGGCGGACGGTAGCGAGCACCCGATCGACGATCGCCGCGCGATCGTAGAACGGCTCGATCGACATCCCCACGGGGAGGCGCGTCTGGATCTCGGCCACACGCGCCTTGACCCGCGCGACGACGTCGTGCGCGTTGCCGCGGGCGACCATCTGCACCATCGCGTAAACGGTCTCGCCCTGCCCGTCGGCCGTGGCCGCGGACGTGCGGAACGCCGCGCCGTCGACCACGTTCGCGACGTCCTTCACGCGGACCGGCACGCCGCCCGGTCGGGTGCCGATGACCTGCTCGGCGATGCCCGCGACGGTGCGGTACTGCCCGTCCAGACGCACGAGGACCTGCTCGTCGCCGCGCTCGAGCGACCCCGCGCCGGCGTTCTGGCCGCCGCCGAGCAGCGTCCGCTCGACGTCGGCCTGCGTGACGCCGAGCGCGCGCATGTCCGGAACCCGCAGGCGCACCTCGATCTGCCGCTCCGCGCCGCCCCACCCGTTGACCTCGACGACGCCGGGCACCGAGCGCAGGTCGCGCGCGATGCTCCAGTCGAGCTCCGTGCGCACGTCGCTCGCGTCGTGCCCCGCCCAGCGCAGCGTGAAGTGGTAGACCTCGCCGAGGCTCGTCGTGAGCGGCCCGAGATCCGGGCGCCGCGCCGACGGGGGGATCGCGTCGCGGGCAGCCGGCAGCCGCTGCGAGACGAGCGCGCGCGCCTCGGCGAGCGGCACGTCGTCCGCGAAGACGATCGTCACCGCCGAGACACCGCCGCGCGACACCGACCGGATCGTCTGCGCGCCCGGCAGCCCCGTCATCGAGAGCTCGACGGGGCGCGTGACGAGCGCCTCGACCTCGAGCGGCGAAAGGCCTGGGGAGCTCGTGAGCACCTGGACCTGCACGTTGGTCACGTCGGGGACGGCGTCGACGGGCAGCGTGAGGTAGCCGCGCACACCCGCCACGGTCAGCGCCAGCACCAGCAGGGCCACGATCAGGCGGTTGTCGAGCGACCAGGCGACGACGCGAGCGATCACGGATCAGCTCCCCTCGAGCTCGGCCCGCAGCAACTCGCCCTTGAGCAGCAGCGCACCGGCGACCACGACGCGGTCTCCCTCGTCGACCCCCGACTCGACGACCACCTCGGGGCCCGCGCCGGGGCCCGGGCGAACGGCGTGCAGCACGAACTGCTCGGGCATCGGCCCCACGACGAAGACCGACGGGACGCCCCGGACATCGACGATGGCCTCGCGCGGGACGACCAGCTGCGGGGCCGCTCCGGCCGGGGTCGTGGAGAACGCGACGTCGACGTAGCCGCCCGGCACGAGCCACGTGCACGAGGCGTCCGGCTCCAGGCGCAGCGCCACGGTCCGCGTCGCCTCGTCGACCACGCCGAGCGAGCCGTCCACCGTGGCCGGGCACGACGCGCCCCCGCCGCGCGCGTGAAGCGACGCGACCGCGCCGGGCGCGGGCTCGGCGGACGTCTCGGGCACGCGCGCCAGCACGGTGGCGCGCGCGGCGCCCACGATCCGGAAGAGCGTGCGGTCGGGCGACACGGGGGCGCCGAGGGCGGCGTCGCGCTGGGCGACCACGCCGGCGATGGGCGAGCGCACGGGCACGCGCACGCTGACCAGGCTCGCCTGCGCCTCGGCGCCCGCGGGCGGCTCCTCGCCCCCCAGCGTCGAGAGCAGCGTGCGCGCCGCCACGAGATCGGCGCGCGCGATCTGGTCCTCGGCGCGCGCGTCGTCGACGGCGTTCTTGCTCGTGGCCTCCTGCTTCTCGAGGTCGAGCTGGCGGGCGAGCTTGCGCGCCGCGACCGTGGCGCGGGCACGGGCCCGGAGCACGTCGGCGGCCGCGTGCCCCACCTCGGGCGCGTCGAGCCAGGCGAGCACCTGCCCGCGCGCGACGCGCTGCCCCTCGACCGCACCGAGGCTCGCGACGCGCCCCTCGGCACACTGAGGGCGTCGGTTGAACATTTGTGGCGCCGTCTGGCGGATGAAAAGGCCGCGATCCTGTTGCAGCAACTGGGCGGAACGCTGAGAGCCGGCCAGGGTTGAAACCCGGGCCACGACCTGCTTGCCGCCTACGCGCCACTCCGCACTGGTTCCCCACGTCGCAACGATCTGGTGACGTTGCTGCTGAAGAAGCGTCTGTTCTCTTCACTGGCTGCGTTTGCCAAGACGCTTGACGACTACACGACACGCACGATGGGCGGCGGTCTAGTGTCCCTCCTCTCCCTCCTCCTCATCCTCGCTCTCGTG
>JAJYCT010000534.1:2508-3043 GCA_021778125.1 Myxococcales bacterium | reverse complement strand
ACCGGCATGGTCTCAGCGAGGTGCGCTCGCGTCAAGCCGGGGGCTGCGACATGAAGCCCAGCCGGCGTGCGCCCCGGGCCGGTCACCAGCAAGCTGAAGGCGCCGCTGCTCGACGAGCCTGGGCTCGAGTCGCTCCAGATCGACGAGGAGACCTTCGAGGACGCGGTGCAGGTCGGCCGCGACCGCGGCGCGCTGGGCGGAGCGGGAGCGCTGGAGGATCAGGTCGCCGTCGCGGAGCGGTGGGATCTTGGCAGTGGCGTCGAGCCCACGGGCGAGGACCGCGGTGAGCGCGAGGGCCAGGCCGAGGGTGAGGCGGGTCATGGCGCTCGCACTCGCAAGCGCCGGACCAAGCCGGGCGTGGCGGCGAACCCCGCGCGACCACGCCACTTCGACGGCCGGCCTGGCGCTGCCAGCGCCTCGGTGGACGCCGGAACACGGGTCGCTGGGCGGCCCGGACACGCCCAGGCGGGCGCGTGGGCGGTCACGACGGACTGGCGCGATCCAGGCCTGATCGGCCCTGTGCTCGACGACAATT
>JAJYCT010000534.1:0-2498 GCA_021778125.1 Myxococcales bacterium | reverse complement strand
ACCATCTCGAAGTCCCTTTCGTCGTCTGCTCGACGACAATTGCACCTCCCCACCGGCGACAACTACACCTCCCCATCCTGAGGCCCGCCGGAACGTAGCCCCGCCCACCCCCCGCGACGTCGGAGGATGGCGGGGTGAGAGCGACGGACGGGCAGGTGAGGAAGCTGATGGAGGAGATGTCGAAGCACGGGAAGGTCGGCGTGGCGGCCATGCGCGCCGGCCTGGACCGCAAGACGGCCCGGAAGTACGTGGCGGCGGGGAAGCTGCCCTCCGAGTTGGCGGCGCCGAGGACCTGGCGGACGCGGCCTGACCCGTTCGAGGAGGACTGGCCGGCCCTGGCCGCCCGGCTCGAGGACGAGCCCGGGTTCGAGGCCAAGACGCTCTTCGAGGTGCTCTGCGAGGAGCACCCTGGCCGCTACGAGCCGGGCCAGCTGCGCACACTGCAGCGGCGAATCCGGCAGTGGCGCGCCCAGCGCGGCCCCGAGCGCAACGTGATGTTCACCCAGGCGCACCGGCCCGGCGAGGCGTGCCAGGTCGACTTCACGGAGACGGCCTCGCTCAGGGTGACCATCGCCGGCGAGATCTTCGTCCACCTGCTCTGCGTGTTCACGCTGCCGTTCTCGAACTGGCAGTGGGCGACGGTGTGCCTCTCCGAGTCGCTGGCAGCGCTGCGGCGCGGCATTCAGGCGGCGCTCTTCCAGCTCGGCCGGGTACCGGAGTTCAGCCAGACCGACAACTCGACCGCCGCCACCCACAACATCCCGAAGGCCGACGAGGCCAGGGTCGAGGGCCACCGTCGGCCCTTCAACGCCGAGTACCTCGCGCTCGTCCGGCACTTCGACATGAAGGCGCGCACGACCGAGGTCGGCGCCAAGGAGCAGAACGGCGACGTCGAGGCCAGCAACCGTGCGGTGAAGGCGCGGCTGGAACAGGCTCTGCTGCTCCGCGGCCACCGGGACTTCGAGAGCCGGGAGTCGTGGGAGGCGTTCATCCACGCCGCGCTCCGCAAGGCCAACGGCCACCGCAAGGCCAAGGTCGACGAGGAGCTCGCCGCCATGCGGCCGCTCAGCGCGGCGCGGCTGCCGGAGTTCGTCGAGGAGGCCGTTCGGGTCAACGCGGGCAGCACGATCCGCGTCCGCTACTGCGCCTACTCGGTGCCCTCTCGGCTCATCGGCGAGGTCGTGCAGGTCCACGTCTACGAGGATCGGCTCGAGGTCCGCTTCGGCGGGGAGGTCCAGCTCGCCTGCGAGCGGCTGCGCGGCAGCAAGCGCCACCGCATCGACTACCGCCACGTCATCTGGTCGCTGGTCCGCAAGCCGGGCGCCTTCGCCCGGTACGTCTACCGGGAGGAGATGTTCCCGTCGCTCGCCTTCCGGCGCGCCTACGACGCCATCCTGGGCGAGCGTGTCGGCGTCCGCGCCGACCTGGAGTACCTGCGCATCCTGCACCTCGCCGCGAGCACGCTGGAGGCCGACGTCCAGGCCGCGCTGGACCTGCTTCTCGCCGAAGGGCGGCCGGTCACGGTCGATGCCGTGAAGGCGATCACCAGCGGCGCGACCCGCCACGAGGTGCCCGATCTCGAGCCGCCCGAGGTGGACCTCGGCGCCTACGACGTCCTGCGGACGGGGGTGGGCGCGTGACCGCGAGCACCGAGCAGGACCGCGACCACGCCTTCCCGATGCTGATGCGGGCGCTCAAGCTGCCGGCCTTCGCCCGGTACGCCGACGAGGTCAGCCAGGAGGCCGAGAAGGAGGGCTGGTCCTTCCGTCAGTACCTCCGCCACTTGGCCGAACTGGAGATCGAGGAGCGGCGCCAGCGCCGCATCGAGCGGAACCTCCACGACTCCGAGCTGCCCGGCGAGAAGACCCTCGCTACGCTCAGCCGCGCTCGCCTGCCGGCCAAGGTCCAGAAGATGCTCCCGACGCTCTGCGACGGCGCCTTCGTGGAGCGCGGCGAGAACGTCCTGGCCTTCGGCTTGCCCGGCCGCGGCAAGACCCACCTCGCCTGCGCCATCGGACACGAGCTCATCCAGCGCGGCCGGCGGGTCTACTTCACGCCGACCTTCGCCCTCGTCCAGCGGCTCCTCGTAGCCAAGCGCGACCTGGTCCTAGAGAAGGAGCTGGCCAGGCTCGACCGCTTCGACGCCGTCATCCTCGATGACATCGGCTACGTCCAGCAGAGCCGCGAGGAGATGGAGGTGCTCTTCACCTTCCTCTCCGAACGCTACGAGCGCCTGAGCGTCATCATCACCAGCAACCTGGTCTTCAAGGAGTGGGACAAGATCTTCAAGGACCCGATGACCACCGCCGCCGCCATCGACCGCCTCATCCACCACGCCGTCATCCTGGAGGTCACCGGAACCAGCTACCGAACCGACGAAGCCAAGAAGCGAGCCGAACCAGCGACAACTACCGAGAGTGCGGAGTAGCCAACGACAACCGATGGGGAAGTGTAGTTGTCGTCAACGAGGCGAGGTAGTTGACGTCAGGCACGGCGAG
>JAJYCT010000533.1 GCA_021778125.1 Myxococcales bacterium | reverse complement strand
CTCACCGCTCTCGGCGAGGCGATCTGCCGCGTACTGGCGGATCGTCTCCAGCATCCGGTATCGCGTCGCGCCTGCATGGTCGACGGCGACCAGCGACCGGTCGACCAGCCGGCCCAGGCCGTCGAGCGTGGCGCCGCGGGCAGCGCCGCCACCCGGTCGTGCGTCACCGTCGGCGAGATCGGAGGTCACGCTCGCCGCAGCCTCGAGGGTCCAGCCTCCGGCGAAGACCGAGAGGCGCCGCAGCAGCCGACGGTCCCCGTCGTCGAGCAGGTCCCAGCTCCAGTCGACGAGCGCCTGCAGCGTTCGCTGACGCGGCAGCGCCGTGCGCCGTCCACCGGTCAGGAGCCGGAATCGATCGCCCAGGCCCTCCGCGATCTCGGCGGGCGAGAGGAGGTTCACGCGGGCGGCCGCGAGCTCGAGCGCGAGCGGGATCCCATCCAGCCGCCGGCAGATCTCCACGACGGCGCCGACATTCGACGCATCGAGCGCAAACGACGGCAGAATCGAGCGGGCGCGCTCGACGAAGAGCGAGACTGCTTCGGAGCGTTCCGCCTGCTCGAGCTCCTCCGCGTTCGCCGCGGCGTGCGCACCATCCGCGTCGGGACCGGCCGGAAGCGTCAGGGACGGCACGGCGTACACGCGTTCCCCGTCGATGCCCAGGGGCTCCCGGCTCGAGGTGAGGATCCGCAACCCGGAGCAGCTCCCCAGCAGCCGATACGTCACATCGGCCACCGTCTCGATGAGGTGCTCGCAGTTGTCGAGCACCAGGAGCAGCTCCTTCGAGCGAAGGTAGTCGACGAGCGGCTCGAGCGGAGGCTGGCCCGGTTGCGGCTGCACCCGGAGCGCACGGCCGATCTCGGCGACCACCAGCCCCGCATCGGTGAGCGGAGCGAGCTCGACGATCCACGCACCGTTGGCGTATCGCTCGAAAACGTCGGCCGCGGCGTGGATCGCGAGGCGCGTCTTGCCTGTCCCGCCCACGCCGACGAGGGTGACCAGCCGACCCGTGGACAGGAGACGCTCGATATCCACCAGCTCCTGCTCACGTCCGACGAACGACGTGACCTGGAGCGGGAGGTTTGTCGGATGCGACGAAGCGGACCGGAGCGGCGGGAATTCGCGGCGCAGCGGAGCCGCCACGAGCTGGTAGACGTGCTCGGGACGGTCCAGGTCGCGAAGCCGGTGCTCGCCAAGATCGATGAGCTCGCATCCGGCAGGCAGATCGTCCGCCACGAGTCCGGCCGTCGTGCCGGACACGAGCACCTGGCCACCGTGTCCGATCGCGAGCAGCCGGGCGACCCGGTTGAGTGCGGGCCCGAAGAAGTCGCCGTCGCGCACGTCGGCCGTTCCCGAATGGATCGCCATCCGGACCCTGAGCGGTCCGGTCGCGGGCCAGTCGTGTTGCGCGAGGGCGATCTGGCCGTCCAGGGCGGCGGCCAGCGCGGATTCGGCTCGGTCGAATGCCGCCAGCATTCCGTCACCCGTCGTCTTGACGACGCCCCCGCCCGAGCGTTCCACGACCGAGCGGAGCAGCGAGTCGTGGACCTCCAGGGCGCCGGACATCGCGTCGCGGTGGTCCTCCCAGAGTCGGGTGGACCCCTCGATGTCCGTGAAGAGGAAGGTCGCCGTGCGGGCAGGCGCGTAACCGTGCGGGGACGCGGCCTCGTTCATGGTCCGCCATTCTCGACTCGCGCGGCCCGCCGTTCAACTCCCCTCCGTGGATGGTGGACACGCGCGGGACAGGTTGCGGCCAGGCGCGAAGGGTGTGAGGCCGGACAAAGGGTTCCGACGGCACTTGCCCGCACGCCGGTCGAACGCGGATGCTCGATGGCGCACGGGGGGCTGTGACGCGCGGCCCACACCCTGGCCGCCGGGACCGCGCGGAGCCACTGGCGAGACCGACCCGCCCGCACCGGAGGTGGGTCATGCAGCACTTCGAGGACTCGCTTCACATCGATGCTCCGGTCGAGCACGTCTGGGCGTTCTACCTCGACACGTCGCACTGGTCCGACTGGATGCCGCGCGCGGAGTACTCGGACTTCAGCGGCCCGCTCGACCAGGTCGGCGCGACCTATGTCGGCGGCATGCGCATCATGGGCCACGAGATGAAGGCGACCTACAGGGTCGTCGAGATCGTGCCTCAGCGCCTCTACCACGAGCGGAGCGACATGGGCCCGATGGACACCTTCATCCGCTTCGAGCCGGAGGGCGACGGGACCCTCGTGACCGTCGTGTCCGACTACGAGATGCCGGCCTACCTGCCCAAGTTCATCCAGGACCTCATGAGCAAGCGCTGGGTCGAGCGGCAGGCGCGCCAGATGCTCGAGGACTTCAAGGCGCTCGCCGAGGCGACGGTCCCCGCCCCAGTCTGACGCGTTCGTACCCGCCGCTGCCGGCTGGAGGACCGTGATCCGGCCCCCGCCGAAGCCGTAGCTGCGAGGCGTACACGGGAGCCCCGGTCGCCTGTTCCGGGCCGGCCGGGGCACTCTGTATCCCAGACCATGGCCTGGTTCGGCCCTGCTCCGTGTCGGGGGTCACGAAGCCCGTGATGCGCCCCGCGTCGTTGATCGCCAGTGCTCCGATGTGCACGGTCAGCTCCGCGGGCTCCCAGACGTCTCGCCGGCCGCCACGACGTGCAGCCAGGGTCCCGGCGCGCCGGGGAGCGTCCCCAGAGCCGTTGGCCCATGCGAGGCGGCGGGCACCTCCGTCGGCGTCGGCTCGGGGCGCGCGAGCGGGCGGCCCAGGATGCGCACGGCCGCGTACTGCGTGGTGGGCCGAGCCCCGCTGCTGAGCCACACCGTGAGCGACCCTGCCCGATACTCGACGGGGGAGAACGCGCCGCCCAGGAGGCTGCCGACGCCACCGGCCAGTGGCGCGAAGACCGCGTAGTAGCTCCCCGCGGGCAGGACCAGGCCGGGGTCCACCGCCGCGTAGGTGGCCGTGCCCGGCGCGGCGGACACCGGCAGGGCGAACGTGGCGAGCACGTTCGAGCGATCGGGGAGCAGCTCGTCGCTCTCGCGCACGGCCCGGCAGAGCTCGACCCTGAGCGGCGC
>JAJYCT010000113.1 GCA_021778125.1 Myxococcales bacterium | reverse complement strand
GGGGCATCGCGAGGGTCTTGCGGTTGAGGCGCGCGATCGTGCCGCCGTGGTACTCGGCGTGCACCCAGTCGGGATCGGTCGGATCGGGCACCGCCCAGAAGCCGTCGCCGCCGTAGAGGTTCTCCCATCGCTGGTTGGTGATGCCTCCCGGGTACGACGAGTCGCCCATCCACGTGCTGTTGTCCTGCAGGCCCCCGTAGACGTGGTACGGGTCCTCGGCGTCCACCGCCACGTGGTAAAACTGGCTGATCGGCAGGTTGGCGCTCTTCCACCAGCGGCCGCCGCCGTCCCAGGACGTCCAGAGCCCGCCGTCGTCGCCCATGACCACGTGCTTCGTGTTCGTCGGGTCGATCCAGAGATCGTGCGAGTCGGCGTGCGTGCCGCCCATCGTGTTCGAGAAGCTCTTGCCACCATCGTCGCTCACAATGAGGGCATAGTCGGGCTTGAACAGGCGGTTCGCGTCGAGCGGATCGACCACGACCCGCGCGAAGTAGAACGGCCGCCACACCATGCTCTGGCTGTCGTCGCGGCGCTCCCAGGTGGAGCCGCCGTCGCTCGAACGGTACAGCGCCGACGTCGTCGACTCGATGAGCGCGTAGACGACCTTTCCGTCCGACGGCGCCACCTCGACCTCGACGCGGCCCCACGGCCCCTCCGGAAGGCCCTTGCCCTTACCCTCGAGGCGCGTCCAGGTCGCCCCTCCGTCCGCGCTCCGATAGAGCGCGCTGCCGCTCGGCGCGGTCGGGGAGTCGCCCCCCGAGCGGTACGTCCAGCCCTTGCGCCGGAAGTCCCACGTCCCCGCGAAGAGCACGTCCGGGTTCTTTGGATCCAGCGAGACGCCCGAGCACCCGGTCGACAGGTTGGGCCCGCGCAGCACCAGGCCCCAGCTCTTGCCGCCGTCGGTCGTCTTGTAGAGTCCCCGGTCGGCGCTGTCGCTCCACAGCTTGCCCGGGACGCACGCGTAGACGACGTCGTCGTTGCGCGGGTCGACCACGATCTTGGTGATCCGCTCGGACTGGGGCAGCCCCATGTTCTTCCATGTGGCGCCGCCGTCGGTCGACTTGTAGATGCCGTCGCCGATCGACACCGAGTTGCGCGTCCACGACTCGCCGGTACCGACCCACACGGTGTGCGCGTCGGCGGGATCGATCGTGATCGCGCCGATCGACTGCACCGGCTGCTTGTCGAAGACCGGGGTCCACCGGGTGCCGCCGTCCTCGGACTTCCACACACCGCCAGACGCTGCGCCCACGTAGAGCAGCGTCTTGCCTTCGACGACACGCCCCGCGATGGCCGACACGCGCCCGCTCATCTGGGCCGCGCCGATGTTGCGCGCGCGGAGCCCCGAGAGCACCGCCGCGTCGAAGCTCGCCGAGGTCGCGGGCGCCGGCGCCGCGACGCTCTGCCCTCCGGACACGGCCGCCGGCCCCACCGTGATGGAGGGCCCGACGCGCACGCCAGGCGCGGGGAAGGCGAAAGCGGCGTCGTCGAGGGTCGCGTTGAGCTCGATCCGGTCGACCGTCAGGTGCCAGCCCGGCGGTCGCCCCACGTGACCGCCCTGCATCGCGAACGGCATCCAGCGGCCCTCGACCTGTTCGTAGTCGCCGTAGTCGGTGTACCGGCTCTCCAGGGCGCCGCGCGTGTGCGTCTCGCTCACCGTGCGGATCTCGAGGTACGAGTCCGGATCGAGGAGGAAGTACTCGACGTTGCCGTCCTTGAGGCGCACGCGCAGCTTGAGCGCCGACGAGCCCTCGACGTCCTCGGTGCCCAGGAAGTCGACGTGGTGCCCCTTGGCTCGCCAGTCGACCAGCGGTCCGTCGAGGTCCGCGTCCTCGGCGTCGCGCTTCGCGTCGTCGGCGGGCTTTCGGAACGGATCGCGCCGGCCCTCGAAGGGCGCGATGCCCCAGGCCACAGTGCCGTCGAAGGCGTCAACGCTGGTAAGGCCCTGAAACGTCGTCTCGGCGCGGGTCTTGCCTGGCCGCGTCGTCTCGCTCGCGACCTTGGCCTCCACGGGCGAGTCCGTCCCGAACTTGATCGTGCCGACGCTGCGGATCGACCGGACCGCGTGGATCTTGTCGAGGCCCCCGCGCGCGGCGACATAGTGGGCGACGACGTCGTCGACCCGCGGATCCGGCGGCGCTTCGGGCTGAGACGCAACCGCGGGTACGCCGCTCGAAGCGGCTGACGCCGACGGGGCGGGGGCGCGGGCGATCTCCGCGTCGCGCGCGGGGGTGCAAGCGAGAGTCCACGAGACGGGGAGGAGGACAAGATGGCGGGGGCGCATCACGGCCAGGGAGCCTACACCCGCTGTTCCGTCGGACACGCTGGTGTATGGCTGAGGACGTGTGGCGCGCTTCGCGTACCGGGCGCCGATCCAGACCGTGATCGAGTGCACTGCGGGCCGACCGACCGTCGCATCGCGCGACAGCCTCTGCGCGTGCGAGGCAGGCCAGGACACGAGAAGCGCGTGTCGTTCGATTACCCGATCCTCGAACGGCGCGCGAAGCGCTCTTCGCGAAGCGCCTCGCACGGCTCGCGGCGCCCGTGCGAGAGCCGCCTGAGCGCGCCCCCGGTCAGGGCTTCTTGTACACGCTCACGATGGGCACCCCGTCGTGCGTCACGACGTAGGCGGGCGCATCTGTGCCGTCGGCGATCCAGATGTCGTAGTCGACCTCGTTCATGTGCAGTTCGTGCTGCACCAGCGCGAAAAGTCCGTCGCTGGGGGCGCCGACGGCGCGCAGGTCGCTGCGAACGCGTCCCTCCTCCTGCATGCGCGCCCAGGCATCCCAGGTCGTGTCGAGGATGAAGACGCCCGCGCCGCGCGGCGCCTTGATGTTGAGGTACTCGGCTGCCGCCGACTGCGTCGTGTAGCCCCAGAACTGCCGGTTGAGCCCGAGGTCGGCGCCCCCGGCCGTACCGCCGACGAGCGGCACGTAGGTCGAGAGGCCGAAGGGGTGCGAGTGCCACGTCACGGCGAGCGGGGCGGCGACCACGCAGACGACGAGCGCGACGTTCGCGGCTAGGCGGCGGCGCGGGTCCAGATCCGGCAACGCACGGTGCATCGCGCCGCGCACGAGTTCGAACCCCCGTCCGGCGATCAGCGCGAGCACCGGGTACGCCGGCAGCCAGTGCTTGGTGGCCCCGAAGATGGGCGTCTTGGAAAGGAAGAACGGGCCCACGGCCACGGCGAAGGAGAGCGCCAGGAGCAGGTCGGTCTCGCGCGGATCGCGCGCCGGCGGGTCCGGCACGTTGCACCGCAGCTCCCGGCGCACCCACGCCCAGAGGCGCCGCCCGCTCGCGCGCGCGCGCTCGAACACGCCCACGAGGAAGAGCGCGATCGTGACCGTGGGCACCGTCGCGAGGATCATCACCGGCACGTCGCTCTTGGGCGACGGCGGGCCGAAGTAGTTCCGACCGAGATACTCGATGTTGTAGTACTCGTGATTCAGGTGGAAGTTCACGTACCACTGCACGCGTCCAAGCGTGTCGTTCCAGAGGTACGGCCAGAGCGAGAGGAAAACGGCCGGTCCCAGGATCGCCATCGACACGAGGCTCGACGGGATCGCCAGGCGCCCGGCGCGCAGCCCGCGCAGGATGGCGTGGCGGTGCACGAAGAGCGCGTGCGGCACGAGAACCGCCGGCAGCATCCACGCGTTGTGTTTGGTCTCGAGCGTCAGCCCGTAAACGATCCCCGCCGCGATCGCCCACCCGAGGCTGCGCCGCTCCTGCGCGCGCCAGTGGACGTACACGCACAGGGTCCACATCGTCATGATGGGAACGTCGAAGCACGCGAGGTGGGCGTGGAAGAACACGCGCGGCATCAGCGCGAGCAGCACCGCGGCGATCGCGCCGGCGGTGCGGCTGAAGGCGCGCGCTCCGAAGAGGTAGGTCACCCACAGCGCGAGGCCGCCCATGGCCATGCCGGGCAAGCGAAACGCCGTGCTCGCGTCCGAGAAGACATGCCACTTCTCGTGGAAGAGAAACCACGAGGCGCCGAAGAGCGTCTTCATGAGCGCCGGGTGCTCGTGGTTCATGCCCCACATCGAGTCGATGGTGCCCTGGTGCAACGCATCGGCCCCGCGCTCGAAGAGCGTCCGGTACCAGCGGATGTAGTCGGCGCCGGCGCGGAAGTAGACGCCCTCGTCGCGGGGAAAGCCCAGCGCGCGAGCGCCGGTCAGGAGCCAGCCGACGTAGGCGAGCGCCATCGACGCGCCGATCGCGTGATCGCGCCAGCCGACGGCGGCCGGGAGCCTGGGGGATGGCAGCGCGAGCTTCACCGGGTGTCCGCCTCGAAGCAGTACATGCGCCGATCGCCGCTCGAGCCCACCTCGACCAGGAGCTCGCCGTGCTGGCCCGCGAGCGCGCCCGTATCGAGCTCGAACGGCTTCCACCCGTCGCCGTCCTTGTGCTCCACGGTCCCCAGGAGGGTGTCGCCCGACCGGAAGGTCAGCGCCACGGGGGCGCCGCGCCTGTCGCGCTCGGCCTCGACGTACAGGGCATGGTGGCCGTGCAGCGACGCGCCGAAGCGCACGTCGAGGAACCGGATGCGCGTCGTCTGACCTCCGGTCGGGGGGGCGTAGACACAGCGGTGCGGCAGGTAGTCGAGGTCGGGTACAACGCTCATGCCGACGAAGGCCCCGCCCGGACAGGCGAAGCGGTCCCCCGGAATGGCAAGGCCGAAGCCCAGGCCGCCGCTCGAGGGGGCGCCGTGCACGAAGGTGCAGTCGGCGTCGCCGCGCGTCACGCGCGCGTGCTGCGGGTCGATCATCGAGACAAGATCGGACAGCACGTGCGCGGGCTCCGGATTCTCCCACGTCGTGACGGTGACGCCGCCGAAGCTCCGTTCGCCAGCACGTCTCCACCCGCCAAAGGCAGGTAGGTGAGCCCCGCGGATCGACACCTCGAGCGCGCGCGGGAAGCGCGTCTCGTCGGCGCGCGCCTCGCGCTCGATCGCCGCCAGCGCCGGGCCGAAGTGCATGCGGCCGAGCGGGTCGGCCCACCGGGGGGCGAACGCGACGAGATCCTCCGGCTTGGCGTGGGCGGCGACGTAGTCGCGCGCGGCGTTCCAGTCCGCGTCGGCAGCGGCGGGACGCGTCTGGGCGACGTGGGCCACGAGCTCGACGAGGCCCACGACGGGCACGACGGCGAACGCAGCGCGCTTCCACGGTCTCGCACGGGGTGACGTCTCGCCGCTCAAGGCGCGCGGAGCTTACAACGGGGGCTTCGGCCTCGTCACGGGCGCCGCATCGTGTAAGGTGGCGCCCGTGCAACTGCCGCCGTGGCGGGTGCGCCCCAGCACCCTCTTTTACCTGCTGGTCGCCCTCGTGGCGACGGCGCCTGCCTGGATCGTCGAGCACCCGCCGCTTCAGGATCTGCCGTTCCACGTCGCCACGCTGCGGCTGATCCGCTCCATCCACGATCCGGCCTTCGGCTTCACCGACGTCTACCGGCTCAACCTGCTGCACACCGAGTACCTGCTCTACTACCTGGTCGGGTGGGTGCTGTCGCTCTTCGTCGGGGTCAAGGCGGCGAACGTCGGCATGATGTGCCTGTATCTCGGCGGGCTGCCGCTCGGGATGCGGACGCTGCTGCGCGCGCTCGGGCGTGACGAACGCCTCGCGGTCTTCGCGGTGCCGCTCGGGGTGAACGTCATGTTCTGCTTCGGGCTGCTGCCGTTCGTCTTCGGCTTCCCGCTGATGCTCTTCGCGATCGCGGCGGCCGTGCGGCACTTCGAGCGGCCCACGCGCGGCCGGGGGGGTCTCCTCGGCGTCCTGACGGTGGCCACGTTCTACGCGCACGTTCTGCCGTTCGCGATCTTCGGCGTCGCGTGCCTGGCGCTCTTTCCGTGGACGCGCCCGCGCCGCTGGGTCCCCTCGGCCGCGCCCCTCGCGCTCGGGCTCGCGCTCGTGGCCTGGTGGATCCTCGGCTCCAAGGCCGGGGGCGGCGCGATGACGAATCTCAAGGACTCGCACCCCTTCGCACCCTACGACGGGGCCATCTCCCAGTTCCTGCGGTGGTCGACGAACGTCTTCCGCGATCCGAGCGACGAGCTGTGGATCATCCTGCTCGGCGTCGTCGCGCTCGCCGGGGCGGGGCTCTCGATGGGCGAGCGCGACCCGGCCGCCGCCGCGGCGCGCGGATGGTTCGTCGTGCCCGTCGCGTGCGTGGCCGGCTACTTCACGTTCGGCGAAATGCTCGGCGACGTCTGGATGTTCGGCCAGCGCTTCGCCGTCCCCGCGCTGTTGACGACCGTGCCGCTGCTGCGCATGCCGCGCGGCGGCAGGGGCGTCTTCGTCACGGCCGCCGCGTTCGCCGTGGCCGTCGGGTCGATGGTCAACGTGTGCAAGCACTTCGTCGCGTTCGAGAAGGACGAGGTGGGCGATCTCGACGCGGCGCTCGCGACGATGGGCCCGCGCGCTCACGTGGCCGGCCTCATCTTCGACCGGGGCTCGTCGACGATGAGCGACCTCTACGCCCCGTTCCTGCACTTCGTCTCGTACTACCAGGTGGACAAGGGCGGCGTGGTGCAGTTCGCCTACACGGGCTTCCCGCATTGGCCCGTGCAGTACCGGGACGGCCAGTACCCGCCGATGACATATCCGAAGCTGCGCCTGCGCTGGGAGTGGACCCCGGAGCAGGTGTCGGTGCGGGAACTCTACCCGTACTACGACTACGTCCTCGCGCGAGGCCCCGGCTTCAACCCGCCGCCCGGGACGTACCACGTGAGCTACCGCGGCGAGCGCTGGACGGTCTACGAGCGCGACGCCCGCTGACGCGACGGGCGCGCGGCAGGGCCGCTCACAGCGGCGAGATGTGGGCCTCCTCGAATCCGGACGCGCGGTACAGCTTCCGGTCGGGGAACGCCGAGCGAAGGCACTCCCTCGCCTCGGTCGGCGACTTGCGATCGATGGCGATGAGCACGGGCTGGTCCGGGTAGAGGTCGATCGGGTAGTTGGTCGTTAGATCGAGGTCCGAGAACCCCGTCGTCCCGTCGGCGGCGAGAACGATTGCGTGCTCGAGCTTCGCCGTCTCGATGGCCCGCTGGAGCGCCGAGTGCCGCCACGTGTGCTCGGCCACCGTCGCCCACTCCGGCGGCACGATGCGGATCCACGCCGTGGCCACCGCCACGGCGGCGAGCGCGAGTGGACCGCCCCGCGACAGGGCCGAAGCCCCGGCGAAGGCCCGGACCCGCGCCGCCGACGTGAGCGGGGCCAGGATGACGGCGCCCCCGACGACCATGGGGACGACGAGCACCATGAGGTACCGGGGCCCGTAGCCCCAGTCGACGCCGCGCTGCCCGACGTCGAGGTAGCTGCAGTAGGCGATGTACGGCAGGCAGCTCGCCGCCATCGCGAAGGCCAGGCCTCGCGCCCGCCCCCGCAGCCGCGCCAGCCCCGCAAGCCCGAGCGGCATCGACGCGGGCCACCAGCAGTACGACCCCGTGGCGAGCGGCAGCCCGTACTTCCACTCGTGCGGCGCGGGCTTCGAGTACTTCACGACGTTCCAGGGGTGGAGGACGGCGTTGAGCGAGTACCCGGTCGTGAACCACTTGCCGAGCTGCAAGCGCAGGATGACCAGCATCACCGCCGCCCACAGCCCGAAGGCCACGCTCGCCGCCGCGAGCGCCTGCCAGCCGACCCGCCGCCGCACGAGCGCGTAGAGGAAGAGGAGCGCGATGCCGATCCCCATGAACGCCCCGTCGGCGGGTCGCGCGGCCACCATGTGCAGCGCGGCGCAGCCGAGGACGAGCCCCCAGAGCACCTGCCGGCGCCGCGCGAGCCCCGGCATGACCACCTGCAGCAGCGCCTCGAGCGACCAAGCGTAGAGCGCCAGCACGTAGACGTGCGAGAAGCGCGAGCCGCCGTTGGTCAGCACGCTCGTGCTCAGGCCCGAGAGAATGACCGCCCACGTGCCCGCCGCACGGATGGTGCGGGCGCTCGGTGGAGCGTCGTCGCGGCCGAGCGCCCGCACGGCGCTTCGCCCCAGGCGCGCCATACCCAAGACCATGAGGCCCATCGAGAACGGCCCCGAGAGCCACACCGCGCGCATCCACACGAACGGCGTAATGAACATCGGCCAGCCCGGCGTGTACTGTGAGAAGAGGCGGCCCGAGCTCTCGAAGACGTACATGCTCTCGAGGTAGTGCTCGCACCGCGGGGCCGTCGAGTAGGCGCGGCCCTTCGCGAAGACGGCCGCCTGGAACGTGTAGCCCCACTCGTCGGCGTCGCCGTCCCGCCTGTGCATGACGTACACGGAGACCAGCGCCGCCAGGAGGGTGGCGCCCGCGAAGGCGAGAACGTCGTGCGCGAGGTACGAGCCCTCTGTCTTCGGCGTCGCGTCCGACGTGTTGCAGGGCCGGGGAGAGCGCCCGAGCAGCCCCACGAGCAGCCCGATCCACGCGAGGTGCAGCGCGGCGAGCTCCCCGTCCGAGCTCTTCACGAACCCGGAGACCCAGTAGAGCGGCACCTGCCCGGCGAGCGCGACGAGCGACACCCCCGGCCGCAGCGCCAGCACGGCTGCCAGCGTCCCGAGCGATGCCGACACGAGCAGGACGTGACGGAAGAACTCCGTCCCCGGCCTGAAGCTCAGCTCCGCGAGGCTCGGCGCCACCTGCGTCGCGACGGCCGCGAGCCACGCCGCCGCTAGCAGCAGGGTGCGCGACGCCCGAGGCGGGCGGAGGAACAGCAGCGCCGCGGTGAGCAGGAGCGCGGCGCCCCACTGAGCCGCCATGTATCCGCCGTCGAAATCGAGGGTGTAGGGCCAGTGCACGGAGCCTCGTTCTAGCGGTTGGTCTCGGCCACCCACGCCTCGACGCGCTTCGCCAGCACGTCGAGCGGCAGGGCCCCCTCGCGAAGGACGACGTCGTGGAACGCCTTCACGTCGAACCGGGGGCGGAGCGCCGAGCGGGCCTCGTCGCGCAGGCGCCGGAACTCGAGCTGGCCGATCTTGTACGCGAGCGCCTGCCCGGGCCACGCCGCGGACCGGTCGATCTCGTTGGTCGCATCGAGCGCCGTCTTGGGCGTGTTCTCGAGGAAGTAGTCGATGGCCCGTTGCCTGTCCCAGTGCATCGCGTGCATCCCCGTATCGACGACGAGCCGTACGGCGCGCCACATCTCGTACGCGAGCTGGCCGAGCTTCGCGTACGAATCGTCGTACAGCCCCATGTCGTCGCCGAGCGACTCCGCGTAGTGCGCCCAGCCCTCGATGAACGCCGTGTCGTCCTGCAGGTGCCAAAGCCGGAACGGCTCGCCCTCGACCTCCGTGTCGACGTCGTGCGCGAAGAGCTCGAGGTTGAGCCGGTCCTCGGCCGTCAGCGAGGCGGGATCGATTGCTCGCACGCGGGCTCGCAGTTCGCGCGCGTAGGCGGCGCGCCTCGCGAAGCCCGCGGGAGAGACATCCGGCCAGCGATCATCGAAGCGCCGGTCGCCCAGGCTCGACGCCCGGGTCGGCCATTCGCGCATCCGGTGCTCCCACTCCGCCCTGAAGAACGCATTCAGGCCGTCCCTCGCCGCCGGTCCTCCGACCGGAGAGGCCGCCGTCGCGGGCGCGGTCCCATGGCACGCACCCGCCAGAGCCAGGACGAGCAGGAGCGCGGCGCGCATCGGCCGCGCACAGTAGCGCATTGGCCCTGCCGCCACGCTCCGAGAAGAGCGTCAGGCGGCGATCGCCGGAAGCGCCTGGCGGGACTTGCGCGCGCGGTGCGCGGGCTTGCGTCCGCGCGCCTTGGAGGCCGGCTTCGCGGGCTTCTCGAGCTCGGCAAGGCGTGCCCGGATGCGCGAGTCGAGCTGGCGCAGCGTCTGGTCGACGTGCGCGAGCACGGAGCGCTCGAGTGCGGGCAGGCTGAGCGCAGCGCGTGCGTCGCCCCGGAGCTGGGCGCTGCGATGCGTGGCGAAGCGCCGCCACCTGCGGGCCTCGCCCTGGACCGCGGAGACCAGCTGCCGCCCCGCCTCGCGGGTCTCGCCGACGAACGTCTCGCCCGCCTCACGGGTGCGAGCCAGGAACGCGTTGTGCTGACGGGCGAGCTGCAGCCCGCTCTCTTGAAGCCTTGTCGCGATCGTCTCCATGAGAAGCCTCCGCGGAGAATCGTAACGCGACGCGTTATCCTGTCAACCAAGGCGGCTGCGCTTTCAGAGGCCCGCGTTGAGCGGGTCGAACTTGCTGCCGCCCGACGTGAAGCCCTGGCTCTTGTACTTGTTCGAGTGGTGGCGGCTGGCGCCTGCTGCGCGCTCCTTCTTGATGGCCTTGGCCTTGTCCTCGCGGGACCTGTCGGCGGCCACCAGCCGGGCCCGCTGCTCCTCGCTGAAACGAGCCTCCGTCGGCGGCGCCGGCGCGGTGACGGGCTCCGGCGCGGCGGGCGGGGGGGGGGACGGCGCGGCGGTGACCGGGGGCGGCGCTGCGATGGCCGCAGCTGCCGTCGTGGCGTCCTCGTGGTGCATCGAGCGCGTCGCGCCGAAGACCACGCCCGCCACGGCCAGGGCCCCGACCATCGCCCCCACGACCGCCCCCTTGCGCGACTTCCGGGCGAACGGCGGCGGCTCGTCGTCGGCGAGATCGAGGCTCAGGGGGCGGATGCTGGACGGGAGAGCCGCGAAGGCGACCGGGGCGGGCGCGGTGGCCACGGGCACCGGCGCGGGGGCATCCGCTGGCGCGTCGAGGCCCAGCAACGCGCCCAGGCGTACCCAGGTGCTCGCCCCTGCCGGGAGCACCGTCGCGCTCTCGTCGACGCGGCCGGCGTTGAACGCCTCGTCGAGATCGTCGAGCGTCATGCGATCCACGTCGCCGTCGGCGGTCTTCACATACCAGAGGTCGTTGTCGGCGTTCATCGTGTCCTCCGTGCGCGGGCCTCGAGGATGGATGGCGGCGGACCGGAAGGCAGCCCTGCTTCGCGCGTCTTTCGCGTCTCACTCAGTCCCCGCGGATCCTTGCAGTCGGGGCGGGTGCCGGATGTAAGACGCCCCGTCGCCGTCCTGATGGAAGAATCCAGTGGGGGCGCCGCGGCCGACCTCGCGCGGGAGCTGCGCGTTTGACCGGACGCCTTGCGGGTGACACCTAGTCGGGCCATGCGCAGCCTCCTCCTCGGCTTTTCAATTCCGGGCCTCTGTCTCGCCCTGGGTACCGCCTCGTGCGGCGGGTCCGACTCCAACCCCGGCTACATCGGCACGGGAGGCGACGGGGGCGCGTCGAGCGGCTCGGGCGGCTCGAGCGGGGGATCGGGGAGCAGCTCCGGGGGAAGCTCCGGTGGCAGCTCCGGGGGAAGCTCGGGAGGCAGCTCGGGAGGCAGCTCGGGAGGCAGCGGCAGCTCCAGCGGCGGCACGGTGACCGGCACGATCGGCGCCAACGGCGGCACGCTCTCGCGCCTGCTCTTCGCCGTCGTCGGCGACACACGTCCGCCGACCGAGGACGATGTGTCGGGCTACCCGACGTCCGTCATCACCAAGATCTACCAGGACATCGAGGCGCTCAACCCGCGCCCGCCGATGGTCCTCTCCACCGGCGACTACCAGTTCTCGTCGACCGGCTCGAGCAGCACGGCCTCGCAGCAGATGCAGATCTACATGGGCGCGCGGGCGGCCTACTCGGGCGCCTGGTTCCCCGCGATGGGCAACCACGAGTGCACCGGCGGGACGACGTCCAACTGCGGCCTCGGCAACACCAACGGGACCACCGCCAACTACACGGCGTTCATGAGCCAGATGCTGGGGCCGATCCAGAAGACACTGCCCTACTACTCGTTCAACGTGAACGCGTCGGACCACTCGTGGACCGCCAAGTTCGTCATGACGGCGGCCAACGCGTGGGACAGCGGGCAGCAGACGTGGCTCGAGCAGACGATGGCCCAGCCGACGACCTACACCTTCGTCTTCCGCCACGAGTCGTCGAGCACGAGCCCCGCGCCCCCGGGCGTCGCCGGCGTCGACGCCGTCCTCGCGAACAACCCGTACACGCTGCTCATCGTCGGCCACTCGCACACGTACGGCCACTACAGCAACACACCGCAGGAGGCCCTGCTGGGCAACGGCGGCGCGCCGCTGTCGAGCACGACCAAGGACTTCGGCTATGGCACGTTCTCGCAGCGCTCGGATGGCGCGATCGTCGGCGACGAGGTCAACTACATGACTGGCGCGATCGACAGCTACTACCACTTCGTCATCAAGCCGGACGGCACGCTAACGCAGTAGCCGTCACCCCGTCGCGGCGGGCGGCTCGGCGGCGCCCGGATCGCCCTCGGCGACGGGCGCCGCAGCCGTCTTGTGGCGCCGGAGCGCCACAAGCAGCGCCGGCAGGGCGACGACCGCGGCCGTCAGGCACGCGATCTCGCCGAGGACCGCCGTCAGGCCGAAGTAGAAGAGCGCCCGGTTCTTCGCGAGCAGGAGCGACGAGTAGCCGATGATCGTCGTCAGCGAGCAGAGCCCGACGGCCGCGCCCGTCGAGCGCACCGCACCCGTCACGTCTCGCTCGCCGTCCTGCACGTAGCGCGTCATCACGTTGACCGCGTAGTCGACGCCGATGCCGAAGGTGATCGGGAACGCGATGAAGTTGCAGAAGTTGATCTTCACGCCGAACGCCATCGTCGAGCCCGCGAGCCAGAGCAGGCCCACGACGAGCGAGGCGATGACCCAGACCGCCTCGCGCCGGCCGCGCAGAACCAGCAGGCAGATGATGACGACGGCCCCGAACGACGCCAGGCTCGCGACCTTCGCGTCGCGCGTCATCGTCGCGATGATGTCGTCCGAGAGGGGGATCGACCCGGCCACGCGACCCCCCGTCGCGCGCAGGATGCTCACGTACTGGTGAAATGCCTGCGTCTGCCACAGCACGTCCGACGGCCGCGGGAAGACCAGCACCGAGCGGCCTACCGTCCCGTCGCGCTCGCGCAGGCCGGTCGTGAGCGCCCGCGGGAGATCCTCGAGGCGCAACGGGGCGAGGTCCTCGGCGCCCAGCAGCTCGTCGAGCTTCGTGCGCCGCTCCTCGCTCACGAGCGACCGGATCTTCGGCGTGAGGGCCTCGCGGATGCGCTGGACGACCTCGAGCTTGGCCGCCTGGTCGACCGGCAGCACGTCGTCGAGTGTGCGTATGAAGGCGACCATCTCCTGGAGCGACCCGTGGTCGACCGACTCGCGCAGCGCGCGGCCGGCGGCCTCCGCCTCGGCCGTCGCGTCGGTCATGACGACCGTGGGCGTCGGGTAGCGGCCGAGCAGCGCGTTGACCTTCTTGCCCCAGTACCCGTCGCCCGTCTCCCACGTGTCCACGCGCCGCAGCTTCGAGAAGTCGTGCTCGAGGCGTGTCGCCGGATCGAAGCGCGACACCAGGGCGACAGACGCGAGGACGAGCGCTGCAGCGCCTGCGACGATGGGCACCGGCCGTCGCTCGATCACGGCGACCAGGCGCCCCATGAGCCCCCGCCCCAGGCGCGCCGCGTGCAGCTTCGCCGCGTCGTCCCGGTCGACCCACTTCACGAGCGGCGGGATGAGCACGAACGCCGTCACCCACGACGCCACAAGGCCGATGCCGCCGATGAAGCCGAACTGCCGGAAGCCGCGGAACTCGGTGAGGATCAGCGACGCGTACGACGCCGCTGCGGCGAATGCGGCCGCCAGTGTGCCCAGGCGCGAGCCCCAGATCCCGACAGCGAGCGCCTCCTCCACGCCGAGCCCCGCGCGGCGGGCCTCGCGGTAGCGCGCGAGCAGCACGATCCCGACGTTGATCCCGTTGCCGACGATGATCGACCCGAGGAAGGCCGTGTTCGAGTTGAGCGCCTCGACGTTCGCCGGCGGCAGCGACGACAGGCCGAACGCGTAGACCGTCGCCAGCAGCAGCGGCGGGAACAGCACAGCGATCGCGCGCCACCACCGGTAGTAGAAGACGATGACGGCGATCTCGAGCACGAGCACCACGATCGACGAGATCGACAGGTCGGCCTCGAGCGCGTCGAGCTCCTCGACCGAGATCGCCACGTCTGACGCGAAGCCCAGGCGCATGCCCGGCGCGTACGCCTCGAGGCCGCCCAGCGCGCGCGCGTCGCCCTTGACGCGGTCGAGCAGGGCCCGCGCCTTCTCGGCGCCCGTCGTGAACTCGCCCGCCTCGATGAAGAGCAGCGTCACGTGCTGCGCCGTGTCCGAGAACCGCCCGCCGCTGCCGGCGGCGTTCCCCGTCACCCGCAACGAGTACTTCTTCTCGATGTCCGACACGTCGACCGAGGGCGGCGGCTCGTCGTCGTCGAGGAGCGTCCCCGCTTCCTTGGCGACCTCGTAGTCACGGCGCGCCTCGATGCGCCGCAGGACCTCGCGCAGGTCGCCGGTGTCGACGTAGAGCGGCGCGTGGGCCTCGACGAACTTGCGCTCGGCGGCGTCGCCCGTGCGGACCTCGCGGACCATGTCGGGCGGGTACGCGCGCACGCGCGCCGCCAGATCGTCGAGGAACCGCTCGCCAGCGGCGACGCGCTCGGGCGTCCCGGTGTCGACCACGGCCACCAGGTACTGCAGGCCCGAGAAGCGGCGGCGCAGCTCGTCCAGCGCGCGGACGCTCGGGGCGTCGCGCGGCAGCAGCTCCTCGAGCTCGCTGCGCAGCTGCCCGTAGAGCCACACCGTCCGCCACGTCGCCGGGATGGCCGCCACGAGCGCCACCAGCCAGAGCGCCCAGCCCCATCGCAGCGCCCACGCAACGTACCGGCGCGTGCCGGGTCCGGGTTCGTGG
>JAJYCT010000112.1 GCA_021778125.1 Myxococcales bacterium | reverse complement strand
GGGCTGGGGTATGGCCCGGGGCCGCCTCGCCTTCGAGCTGCGCGAGGTCCCGATCCGCATCGCCGGGCTCCCGCGCGCGCTCGACGGCTACGCGATCGTGCAGGTCAGCGACATCCACACCGGCTTCGTCGTCGGCGAGCGCGAGCTCGACGCGGGCCTCGCGCTCGTGCGAAGGGCGCGCGGCGATCTGATGGTCGTGACGGGCGACCTGGTCGACGCCGATCCGACCTTCGCGCCGCTGGTGGCGCGCAAGCTCTCCGCGCTCGCGCCGCGCGACGGCGCGTTCGCCTGCCTCGGCAACCACGACTACTACGCGGGCGCGGGCGCCGTCGTGGACGCGCTGCGCGGCGCCGGGATCCGGACCCTCATCAACGACGGCCTGGTCGTCCGGCCCGACGACGGCGGCGGCTTCGCGCTGCTCGGCGTCGACGACCAGTGGTCGCGCCGCTTCCGGGGGCCGGGGCCACGCCTGGACGAGGCCCTCGCCCGCGTGCGCCCGGACGCGCCGCGCATCCTGCTCTCGCACCAGCCGCCGACCGTCGACGCGTGGGCCGGGCGCGTCGCCCTGCAGCTCTCCGGGCACACGCACGGCGGGCAGATCAACCCGGGCGGCCTGCGGCCGGCGGACCTTTTCTTCAAGTACGTCGCGGGCCTCTACCGCGCGGGCGAGACCACGCTCTACGTCAACAGCGGCTTTGGGACGGTGGGCCCTCCGGCGCGCGTGAACGCTCCGCCCGAGATCACCCGCATCGTGCTCGTCGCCGCCTGAAGCCCGAAGGCGCGCTACCTGCGCGCCGACCCCTCGGGATAAGCTGCGCGGTCGATGCTCGTCCGGTGGCTCCCTCGCGCGCTCGCCCTGCTGCTGGCGACGTCGTGCGCCCCGAACGCCGCGCGTCCGCGCGATCCGGCGAGCGGCGCCGGGGCGGCCGGAGCGCACAAGAGCCTGGACGCCGCGCGCGAGCTCGACCAGGCGGGCGTCCGCCTCTTCAAGGAGGGGCGCTACGCCGACGCGGAGCGCCACTTCGGGGCCGCGTACCGGCTCGGCGGCCCGTCGAGCGAGCTGTGGAACGTCGCCCGGTGCCGCGAGCGCCTCGACGACGCGGAGGGGGCGGCGCGGGCCCTCGAGGAGTACCTCGCGCAGCGCGATCTCGCGCCCGGGGACCGGACCGAGGCCGAGCGCGAGGCGGGCGCGCTGCGCGCGCGTCCGTCGCTGCTGACGGTGACGACGACCCCGTCGGGGGCCGCGGTGACCGTCGACGGCAAGCCGATCGGGGAGCCCACGCCGGTCTCGGTCGAGGTCGCGGCGGGCTCGCACTCGCTGACGGTCCGGCGCGACGGCTACTCGACCGAGACCCGACCGCTCGAGGCGCGCTTCGGGCGCGCGGTCATCGTGTCGCTCGAGCTCGCGCGCGAGGGCAGGTAGGCCGCCGTGACCCACGTCTCTCTCGCCCTCTCGCTGGCCGCGCAGCTCGCGCTGGCGGCGCCCGGCGCCGACGCGTGGCGCGCGTCGGAGATCGGGGGCGTGCGCGGGATCACGGTCGGTCCGATCGAGAACACGTACCACCCGGGCGTCGGGTACGGGTCGCCGGCGTACGACCGCACCCTCGGGGAGTCGCGCGCGATGGGGGCGACGTGGGTGGCGGTCACGCCGTTCGGCCGCGTCGCGGACCTGGGCGGCAGCGGCATCGATCCCGCGTTCGAGGCGCCGTTCGCGCAGAACCGCGCCGACGTCGCTCGCGCCGTCGAGATGGCGCACGCGCGCGGCCTGCACGTGATGCTGGTCCCGCACCTGTGGGTCGAGTCGGGCGAGTGGCGGGCGCTCATCGATCCCGGGACCGACGAGGGCTGGGCGCGCTGGGCCGACAGCTACGGCCGCTTCGTGCGCGGGTGGGCGGAGCTCGCCGAGGCGACGCACGTCGAGATGCTGTCGGTGGGGGTCGAGCTGCGCTCCTGGGTGACGACGGAGCGCGCGCCGTCGTTCGCGCGCGTGCTCGCCGACGTGCGACGCGTCTACCACGGGCTCGTCACGTACTCGGCCAACTGGGACGACGTCGACCGCACGGTCGTCCTCGGCGATCTCGACGTCATCGGCATCAACGCGTTCTACCCGCTGGCCGACGAGGCCGGGGCCTCCGAGGCGAAGCTGGCCGAGGGGGGCGCGCGCGTCCGGTCGAGGGTCCACGCGCTGGCCGAGGCCTGGCACAAGCCGGTGCTGTTCACCGAGATCGGCTACACGACGCGCCCCGATCCCGCCGTGCGCCCGTGGGAGTGGCCCGACTCGATGAGCCACGTGCCGGTCGACCCGGCCGCACAGGCGGCGGCGTACCGCGCGCTGGTGGGGCCGCTGCTCGACGAGCCCGACTTCGCCGGCTTCTTCGTGTGGCGGGTGTACGCCGATCCGGACGACGTCTCGCAGGAGGCCCCGTGGGGCTTCTCCCCGCGCGCTAAGGCTGCCGAACTCGTCGTGCGCGACGCCTTCGCGGCGCGATGGGCGTGCGATCCGTGGTGGCGCCGCGCCTTCGGCCCCGCGGCGATCACCCCGGGCGTCCTCCCGTAACTTGGCCCGGCGGAGGGACGGGGGCCTACGATCGCCCCACGTCGATGTCCGTGCTGTCGCGCGCGTTCGTCCCCGCCCTGGCCCTCGGGCTCGGCACGTGGCTGGGCCTCGGCCGCCCCGACGCCCGCGCGGCGATCGAAGCCGGCACGCGGGCCATGAGCTCCGCCGCGGGCGCCGCGCGCGACCTGGCGCCCCGCGGCCCCCTCACCCCGCCACTCGACAGGCGCCCGAGCGGGGTCGACCCCTCGGCCGTGCCCGATCCAGCCTCCCCTTTCCCTCGGCTCAACCCGGACGCGACGGCGCAGCGGGCGTGGCTCGTCGCCGAGGGGCCCGCCCGTCCCTTCAACAACCCGCGGCGCCTGGTCACCTTCACGTTCGACGACGGGCCGTTCCCGGAGACGGCGCCGACGGTGCTCCACATCCTGGACCTGCACCGCGTGCGGGCGGCGTTCTTCTTCGTGGGCGAGTACCTCGAGGGCGACGGTCCGCGCGCGGTCGAGTCGCGCCTCTGGGCGCGGCGCATCGCCGACGCCGGGCACTTCGTGGGAAACCACACGATGGACCACAAGGACCTGACGGCGCTGACGCACGGGGCGGCGCTCGCGGAGATCGACGACTCCGCCGCGGCCATCGAGCGCGCGACCGGCCGCCGCCCCCTCCTGTTCCGTCCCCCCTACGGCGCCCTGGATCCGTTCCTCGAGTCCGCCCTGCGCGATCGCCACCAGGAGCTGGTGCTCTGGAGCATCGACGTCGAGGACATGAAGGGCACCGACTCCGACGACATGGCGGCGCGGCTCGAGTCCCAGCTCGCGTACAAGGGCGGCGGCATGGTGCTGCTGCACGACATCCACTGGCCGAGCGTCAAGGCGCTCAACCGCCTGCTGCGCCGGATGGCGGTGAACCGCTGGGATCCGGCGCACCCCGACCGCGCCGGATGGGCGATCGTCGACCTGCCGGAGTACCTGCGCGAGACGGGCGCGACGCCGCAGCCGTTCGAGACCCGCGCCGACCTCGAGCAGGCGCGCAAGTCCGAGGCAATCCGCGAGCGGAGCCGCTGAGCGCCGGCGCCCCCTCAGGAGCGGCGCGCCGCGCTCTCGATCGCGCAGACCAGGACGTCGACGAACAGCTCGCGCAGCACGTCCGGCGCCGCCTCGCGCCGGCCGTCGAGCCACTCGAGCGTCGTCGCCTCGACGAACCCGATCCACCCGCGCAGCGCGACGGGCACCAGGGCCCCGCGCGTGGGGATGCCCTCGACGAGGCGGGCGCAGAGCGCGGCGCGGGTCTCGTCGACCACGCCCGCGACCTCGGCGTCCGAGCCGACGCCGCTGCGAAGGAGGGCCGTGTACGCCCGGCGGTGGGCTCCGACGTGGTGTAGGTACTCGTCGAGGCCCGCGCGAAGGCGCGCCATGGGCTCGCCGGCGGTCGCGCGCCCCGTGCGCTCGAGCAGCTGCTCCGCGGCGGCGCGGACGATGGCGACGTAGAAGTCCTTCTTCGTCGGGAAGTAGTGGTAAAGCAGGCCCTTGGAGATGCCGGCCGCCTCCGCGAGCTCGTCGATCGACACGTCGTCGTAGGCGCGCGACGAGAAGAGGTCGAGGCCGAGGGCGACGAGCCGGCGGCGGCGCTCGTCGACGTCGAGGCGGAGGCGGGCGGGCTCGGCGCGGGGGGCGGAACGGCGCGCGGCCACGTCCTTCTGCTAGCGCACCGTCGACGTTCGTTCCATCGACGTCGCGCGGCTTCGTCTCGGACTTCGAGGAGGTCGGCGCCCCGCACCACGGGCGCACGTTGCGGGTACCTCGCCTCTTCCGCGACGGGAGCTCACGTCCCGCTCATCTCCTCGCACAGCTTCCCCGCCTTGCCGGTGAGGCTCGGGCCGTCGATCGTCACGGGGCAGTAGTCGCCGCCGCGGAGCCCATCGAGGAAGTTCACGACCATCGGGTTGTTCCACTCGCGCGCCCCGTCGAAGCGCGCGCGGATGACGCCCTGCTTGTCGAGGATCCAGGTCTCCGGGAAGAGGCGCGTGCCGTAGGCGCCCGTGACGACCTTCGCGTCCGGATCGAAGGCGACCTCGAACGGCGGGGGCCCGTGCAGCACGGTCTGCAGGGTGGGGTTCACGTCGTCGGGGCCGTCGTCGATCGACACCGCGACCACCGCGACATCGGGCCGATCGTGGACGATCTGGGCGAGCTCGGCGAGCGACGGCATCTCCTCGAGGCACGGGCCGCACGTCTTCGACCAGAAGTTGAGGAGGACGACCTTGCCCCGCAGCCCCTCGAGCGAGACCGTGCCCCCCCGCAGATCCTTGAACGTGAAGGCGGGGGCGCGCTTGTCGGCGGCGAGGTAGTCGGGGTGCAGGTAGCAGGGCGCGCTGCACTCGCGCCGCAGCTCGGCCTCCTTCGCGACGCCGACGAACCCGTAGACGAACAGCGCCGCGATGACGACGAACGCGAGCTGGGCGGTGACGACGCCAATGCGCGCCGGAGGCGCCTCGGGGGCGGAGGCCATGGGTCCTATGTAACGGCACGCGCGCAACCAGGCCAGCGCGGGTGTGACCCAGCGCATGGCTCTACGGCGCGCCCGCCCCGGCCGCGCCGGACATCCGGAGAGCATATCGTGGGCGGGGGATTCGCGATAACCATGACCCCGGCCCTGCCGATGAGCCCCGCCGAGCGCCACGCCCAGCTCGTGCGCGAGATCGACGCGCACAACTACCGCTACTACGTCCTGGACGATCCGCTCATCAGCGACGCGGCGTTCGACGCCCTGCTGCGCGAGCTGCGCGCGCTCGAGGACGAGCACCCCGACCTCGTGACGCCCGACTCACCGACGCAGCGGGTCGGGGGGGAGGCCCGGACGAGCGTCACGCAGGTGCGGCACGCCGTGCGGATGATGTCGCTCGACAACGCGTACTCGCCCGAGGAGCTCGCCGAGTTCCACCGCCGCGTCGTCGAGGGCCTGCCCGACGGCGAGGCGCCGCGCTTCTGCGTCGAGCCCAAGCTCGACGGCGCGAGCGTCGAGGTCGTCTACGAGCGCGGACGCCTGGTGCAGGCCAGCACGCGCGGCGATGGCGAGACGGGCGAGGACATCACGCCCAACGTGCGCACGATCAAGAGCCTGCCGCTGCGCATCGCGCACCCCGGGCGGCTCACCATCCGCGGCGAGGTCGTCATCTACCGGCGCGATCTCGAGGCGCTCAACGCCGAGCGCGAGGCCGGGGGCCTCGAGCCGTTCGCCAACCCGCGCAACGCGGCGGCGGGCGCGGTGCGCATGCTCGACCCGAGGGAGGTCGCGCGCCGTCCGCTGCGCGTGCTGCTCTACCAGGTGGTCGAGGCCGCGGAGATCGCCGCCACGCAGCACGAGAGCCTCGCGTGGCTCGAGGAGCACGGGCTGCCCACGCACCGCAGGCACACGGTCGTCGACTGGGACGGCGTGCAGGGCGCGATCGACGCGATCGACCGCGCCCGCGATGGCTACCCGTTCGAGACCGACGGCGCGGTGATCAAGATCGACTCGCTCCGGCACCAGGACGTGCTGGGGATGACGTCGAAGTTTCCCAAGTGGGCGATGGCCTACAAGTTCGCGGCCGAGCAGGCGCGCACGAAGCTGCTCGACATCGTCGTGCAGGTGGGGCGCACCGGCGCCCTCACGCCCGTCGCGGCGCTCGAGCCCACGCCGCTCGCCGGCACCACGGTGTCGCGCGCGACGCTGCACAACGCGGACGTGGTCGCGGCGCTCGACGCGCGCAAGGGCGACTACGTCTTCATCCAGAAGGCGGGCGAGGTCATCCCGCAGGTGGTCGGCGTCGACACCGAGGCGCGCCGCGGCCACCCGGCGCGCTTCCGCATGCCCGAGGCGTGCCCCGTGTGCGGGACGCCGGTCGTGCGCGACCTCAAGGACGCGGAGAAGCCCGAGCTCGGCCTCGAGGCAGCGACGCGGTGCCCCAACCGCGCGTGCCCCGAGCAGGTCAAGCAGCGCATCTTCTACTTCGCGCGCAGGTTCGCGATGGACGTCGACCACCTGGGCACGGCGCTCGTCGAGCAGCTGGTCGACGGCGGGATCGTGCGCGACGTGGCGGACCTGTACGCGCTGTCGGCGGAGCGCGTCGCGGACCTCGAGCGCATGGGCGACAAGAGCGCCCAGAACGTCGTCGCGTCGATCGCGCGCTCGCGCGAGCGCACGCTCGACCGGCTCCTCTGCGGCCTCGGCATCCCGCAGATCGGTCAGGTGGCCGCGCGCCAGCTCGCCGAGGAGGCCGGGACGCTCGAGCAGCTGCTCGCGTGGACCCCCGAGCAGGCGCGCGAGCACGTCTACGCCATCCGCGGCTTCGGCCCCAAGATGGTCGAGAGCGTCGTGGCGTTCGTGCAGGATCCCGAGCAGCGGGCCCTGCTCGCAAAGCTCCAGGAGCTCGGCGTGGGGCGCCCCCAGCCGAGGGCGCAGGTCGCCAGCGAGGGGCCCCTCGTGGGCGCGAGCTTCTGCGTGACCGGCGTGCTCTCGCGCAAGCGCGACGACGTCCACGCCGACATCCGCGCCGCGGGCGGCGAGGTGCACGACAGCGTGAAGAGGACGACGACGTACCTGGTCGCCGGCGACAAGACCGGCAAGAGCAAGCTCGATCAGGCCAGGAAATACGGGACGAAGGTGATCACCGAAGCGCAGCTCGGAGAGCTCCTGCGCGGCGGGGGCCAGGGCTAGGCTTCCCGGTCACCCGAACAGATCGCGCAGCTTGCTCATGAACGTGCGCCGCTGCGGCTGCAGGTCCTCGCCGAACTCCTTGGCCAGCTCCTCGAGGAGCGTCCGCTGACGCGCCGTGAGCTCGGTCGGCACCTCGATCGAGACCTCGACCCGCTGGTCGCCGCGCCCGAGCCCCCCGCGGCGCGGGATGCCCTTCCCCTTGATGCGCAGGACGGTGCCCGGCTGCGTCCCGGCCGGCACGCGCAGCTTGCCCTTGCCGTCGAGCGTGGGCACCTCGACGTCGCCGCCGAGCGCCGCGTGCGTGAACGTCACCGGCACGGTGCACAGGACGTCGTCGCCCGCCCGCCGGAAGAACGGGTGCGCGCGCACGGCGACGGTGATCTCCAGGTCGCCCGGCGCCTTGTCGGGCCGCGGGCGGTTGCCGGCGCCCGCGACGAGCTTCGTTGCGCCGTGCTCGACCCCCGCGGGGAGCGTGACCCGGAGCGACTCGGTGGCCGTCACCAGGCCGCTCCCGCGGCAGGACGCGCACGCGTCGCGCACCGTGCGCCCCGTGCCGCGGCAGCGCGAGCACGTTCGCTCGACCGCGATCGGCAACAGACCCTGCTGGAAGCGCACGCGCCCGCGCCCGTTGCAGGCGCCGCACGGCTCCGGGGCCGAGCCGGCCGCGGCGCCGCTGCCGTGGCAGTCGCCGCACGCGGCGACACGCTCGTAGCGCATCGTCTTCTCGCAGCCGAACGCCGCCTCCTCGAACGAGATCTCGAGGTCGCGCTTGAGCTCGCCCTTGTCGCCCTTGCCGACGCCGAAGACGCCGAGGAGGTCGCCCAGGAGGCCATCGATCGCGATGTCGCTGATGTCGACGAAGCCGCCCGGGAACGGCCCCCCCGCCCCGAACGGCGATCCGGGCTCCTCGGCGCGGTGGCCGAAGCGGTCGTACATCCCGCGCCGGCCCTCGTCGGACAGGACCTGGTAGGCGAGGTTGATCTCCTTGAACCGCTCGTGCGCCGCGGGATCGTTCGGATGCCGATCGGGATGCCACTGCACCGCCATCTTCTTGAAAGCGCTCTTGATTTCCTCGGGCGTCGACTCGCGACGAACGCCCAGGATCTCGTAGTGGTCCCGCTGCGGCATGGGCAGGAGGAGCCCTGGTAGCACAGGCCAGCCTGCGCTGCCCGCGTACAGCAACGACGTACGAATTCAGTATTCGTGTGACTTCCCGCGGTTTGGCGACGTCACGTCGTGGTCGCCACGGCGCGTGCCTGGTACGTGCAGATTGTGTCCCTCGGCATGATTTCGTCAGCGCGCCCCCGCTTCGATCTGCAGCACTCGGCCCTCAAGGCGATCCTTCGCCGTTGCCGGGCGGAGAAGGCCCACGCGACGCCCGTCGTCGTCTTCGACCTCGACGGCACGCTCATGGACAACCGGCCGCGCACGATCGCGATCCTGCGGGAGTTCGCGGCCCACTACCGCCCGCACGACCCCGAGATCGCCGCGCGCCTCGAGTCCGCGTCCCTGTCGGACCTCTCGTACCTGCTGACCGACTCGCTCGCCCGCCTCGGGGCGCACCGCACCGAGGTGATCGCCGAGGCCGAGGCGTTCTGGCACGACCGCTTCTTCGCTGATCCCCACCTCGTCCACGACGTGGCCCTGCCCGGCGCGGTCGAGTTCGCCCGCGCCTGCTACGACGCCGGCGCCGTCCTCGTGTACCTCACGGGGCGCGACCTCCCGCTCATGGGCACGGGGACGTTCCAGAGCCTGCGCGACCTGGGCTTCCCCATCGGCGTCCCGGGCACGGAGCTGGTGCTCAAGCCCGACGCGAGCATGCCGGACGAGGCCTTCAAGCGCCTGGCCGCCCCCGAGCTCGCGCGCGTGGGCCACGTGATCGCGGCCTTCGACAACGAGCCCGCGAACTGTAACGTGATGCGCGCGTCCTACCCCGATGCCCACGTCGTCTTCGTCGACACCCAGCACATGCCCGGCGCGCCGTCGCTCGACGCGAGCGTCCACGTCGTGCGCGACTTCCGGCTGGAGTAGCGCGCTCGCGGTCGCGCTCCTGGCGGCATGCCGGGGCGCCCCGGCGGACGTACCCGACGCCGCGCCGAGCCCGCAGGCCTCGGCCGAGCCGGCGCCGCTCGCCAACGTGGCGCCCGGCGCGACGACGGCGGACCCGCCTCCGGCCGGGCAGGACGGCGGCCTTGCGCCCGAGTCCCTGCGGAGCGACCGAGAGGTCCCCGCCGACTCGCCGCACGAGTCGTCCCGCGATCTGCTCCCGCGCGAGCCTGCGCGTGACCCCAGGGAGCTCGCCGGCTACGAGCTGCAGGTCGTCCTGCACATGGGCGAGGGCCCGCCGGCCCCCAAGAACAGCGAGGCCAGCGCGGCCGCGATCGACACGGCGCACCACCGGGCCGAGGTGCACCTGACGATCGACGCGTCGGCGTCGCGCGCGCGCTTCGTCCTGTCGAGCGGCTTCCTCCTGCCTGCCGGGACGGAGCTCCGCGCGCGCACCGACCGCTACGGCCACGTACTGCTCTTGCCCGGCGACGGGACATACCGCATCGCGGAGGCCGGCGCGCTCCGGGCGCTGTTCGAGGAGCGGCGCCTGGACGTGGCCCCGGCCTCCCCGGTCGAGACGCGGGCCGCGGGCGACGGCACGCGCCGCCTCAACCTGCGCACGCGCCGCCTCGAGGTGACCACGCGGGCGGCGAAGGCGACGCTCGAGCTGGCGACGCTGCGCGACGCCGGCGACGGAGGCGCGCTCGTGTGTCGCTGGCTGCTCGATCTGATGGCGGGTCGACCTTCGGGCTCGCCATGCGGCGTCGACGAGGTCCCCCTTCACGCGGAGCTGAGGTGGACGACGCAGGGGACGCTCGTCTTCGACGTCTCGGGCCTCACGCGGCGGGTGGATCTGGCGGCGCAGGACATGGCCGCCCCGCCGGCGTCGGCGTCTTTCATCGCGGGGCCGCCCCCGTCGTCGCCGGGCGAAGCGCTCGTCGCGCGCGCCGAGCTCGCGGCGTTCCGCACGGGCCCGCAGGACGTTCCGCCCGCCGCCGCGGGCGACGCGCAGGCGCCTCCGCCCGAGTCGGGCCTTGTGCTCCAGAACGGCAGCGACGCTCTGCGCGTCGCCTGGCTGGACGGGGTCCCCGTGGCGTGGGTCGGCCCCGGAGGGCGGGTGGCGCTGCCCTCGCTGCAACGCGGCCGCTACACGCTGCAGTCGCGCAGCTTCCTCGGCGACGCCTGGGAGCCCCCGCAGACGGTGACGGCCCCGGGCCAGGCTGACGTGGGCACGGTCGACCCTCCCTCGCGCTGACGTGGCCCCGGGGGCGGTCCTAGCCCCCGGCGCGCGCCGGACGCCCGCCCGTCTGCACGCGCGCATAGAGCCCCGCCACGTCGAGCTGCGCGACGCGCTGTCCCTGGAACTGCACGACGTCCGCGTGATCGGGGAGGGTGTCGAAGCGGCCGGTCTGCACGACCTCGCCACCGATCAGCCCCAGGAGCTCACCGGCGTGCTGGCACACGATCATCTGCGCGCGCGCGGCGCCGATGGCCACGACCGGGACGATCGCTCCCTCGTGCAGGGCGATCCCGAGCAGATCCGGAGGGGCCCCCGGGACGGCGGTCAGCCGCG
The DNA here is from genome assembly GCA_021778125.1 of Myxococcales bacterium. Lineage (GTDB taxonomy): Bacteria > Myxococcota_A > Polyangia > Polyangiales > Polyangiaceae > Palsa-1150. Next base: position 3,826 of record JAJYCT010000112.1, on the reverse strand, counting down.
GGGCGGGCGCGACGCGCGACGCGAGCGAGGCCGGGACGAACCGCAGCTCGCCGTCGACGCGCACGACCACGCCGCCCCGCCTGCCGTCCATCTACGCCGCCCGCCGCCGGACCAGGCGGGCCTCGATGAGCTGGTAGAGGATCTTGCAGGCGTCGAAGCTCGACATGTGGCTCTGCTGGATGATCTCGCGGACCGTCTTCTCGCCGTCGACCATCTCGAGCAGCCGCTGCTCCTGCCTGGGCAGGCGATCGACGCCGCCCTGCTCGATCGCGACCGCGTCCCTCTGCAGCACGGCCTCGAAGTCGCCGAGGCCGCTCTCGACCAGGCGCCACTCGTCGACCCGGCGGAAGCCCTCCATCACGACCGACGCGACGGGCAGGCGCAGGCGCGCGCTTTCTGCGAGCGCCGGCAGGGGCTCCCTGCGAAACTCGAAGCGGCCACGGGGCCAGCGCACGATCTCGTAAATGAGCTCGCTCGACTGGCGCGCGAGGGCATCGCGGAGCTGGTCGCGCGTCACGCGCCCCGAGTCGACCAGGATGTCGCCGAGCAGCTTGCGGGCGACGCTCGCGTTCTCGTGCGCCGGGAAGACGGGCGGCGCGTCGGGCGCCGGCGGCGGGGGCTTGGTGGGCGTGTTGTCGCGCAGGAGGCGATCGATGTCCTCCGGCGAGACGATCCCGTGCTCGACGAAGTACCGGCCGAGGCGGAACTCGGCCCCGGCGTTGCGCGCCTGCACGAGGTCGATGAGCCCCTCGCGCATGGCGATGCTCACCTCGGTCCTGGCGTCGGTGACCTGGAGCACGCCCGTCTGCCCCTCGACCTGCAGCAGCTGTAGCGCCGCCCCGATCGGGATGACGGACAGGTCGCCGGCCAGCGCAACGCGCGCCGACCGCGCGCCCGAGTCGGTGGACTGCCGCAGCGACTCGGGGGCCTCGAAGTCGTCGGGGAGGCCAGCTGCGAGGGCCTCGCCGCGCGTGCGCCAGGCCTCGGCTCGCCGGATGGCGTTCTCGATGACGGCGACGAGCGCCTGCGCGTCGAACGGCTTGGTGATGGCGTCGATGGCGCCCGTCTGCTGGACGAAGGTCTCGCGTATGCGGTCGGACTTCGCGCTCATCAGGACGACGGGGGTCGCCCGCAGGCGCTCGTCCTGGCGGAGCGCCCGGCAGAACTGGAAGCCGTTCATCCGCGGCATGACGAAGTCGAGCAGGATGAGGTCGACCTGGGCCGTCCCGCTGTCCGCCCCGGCCAGCTCGTTCAGGCGCTCGAGGGCGTCTTGCCCGTCGACCGCCGGGATCGCCTCGAACCCGTGCCGCTCCAGCAGTGCGCCGACGACCTTGCGGATCGTGGGGCTGTCGTCGACGACGAGAATACGGGACGGCATGGACCGGCGACCGAGACCCGAGAACATAGCACTTGCCCCCCGTTCTGATAGGAGCGAGGAGTGGATCTCTTGCTCCGCGGGGGGACGGTGGTTACCTGCGACCCCACCGACCGGGTCGTCGAGGGGGACGTGCTCGTGCGCGGGGGCCAGATCGCCGCCGTGGGCAAGGTCCGTCCGGCCGGGCCGACGCGCGTGCTCGACGCGCGCGGGTGCGCCGTCATCCCGGGTTTGGTGCAGGCGCACGTGCACCTCTGCCAGGCGCTCCTGCGCGGCATGGCCGACGATCTGCCCCTGCTCGACTGGCTCCGGACGCGCATCTGGCCGCTCGAGGCCGCGCACGACGAGGCGAGCGTGGGAGCGAGCGCGGAGCTCGGGCTGCTCGAGGCGATGCGCGGCGGGACGACGACACTCCTCGACATGGGGACCGTGCGCGCCCACGACGCGGTGATGGACGCGTGCGCGCGCGCGGGCGTGCGGGCCCTGTCGGGCAAGGCGATGATGGATCGCGGCGACGGCGTGCCGGCCGGCCTGCGCGAGTCGACTCGCGCGAGCCTCGACGAGAGCGAGCGGCTCGCGCGGACGTGGGCGGGCAAGGCCGACGGACGGCTGGGCTACGCGTGGGCGCCGCGCTTCATCCTGTCGTGCAGCGAGGCGCTCGTGCGCGGGGCCGCCGAGCGGGCCGGCGATCGCGGAGAGCTCGTGCACACGCACGCGGCCGAGCACCCGACCGAGCGGCGGGCCGTGCGCGCTCAGCTCGGCGACGAGGACGTCGCGGTCCTCCGGAGCTGGGGCGTGACGGGGCCGCGCGCGGTGCTCGCGCACGGCGTGCAGCTCGACGACGCCGAGGCGCGGGCGCTCGCGCTGGCGGGCACGCGCGTCGTGCACTGCCCCAGCGCCAACCTCAAGCTCGGCTCGGGCATCGCACGCGTGGCCGAGCTCGACGCGCGGGGCGTGGCGCTCGCGCTCGGGGCCGACGGCGCCCCCTGCAACAACAACCTCGACGCCTGGACCGAGCTGCGACACGCCGCGCTGCTCGCAAAGGTGCGCACGGGGGTCACGTCGCTGCCCGCCCGGCGCGCCTTCCGCCTCGCGACGATCGACGGGGCGCGGGCGCTGGGGCTCGACGCGCTCGTCGGCTCGATCGAGGTCGGCAAGCGCGCGGACCTCGCGGTGGTCCGCCTCGACGGCGCCCACGTGGAGCCCGGGGGCGACGTGTTCTCGCGCCTCGTGTACGCGTGCGGCGCGCGCGACGTGACGCACGTGCTGGTCGACGGGCGCGTCGTGGTGGCCGGAGGCGAGCACCAGCTCCTCGACGGGGACGAGGTCGTGGCACGAGCGCGCGCGCAGGCGCGCAAGCTGGTGAGCCGGGCCGGGCTCTAGGATCGTTCAGGCGATCGACCGGCCCTCGGCGTCCTCGATCTGCGACAGCGCGACCGCCAGCGCGTCCTTTGCGCGCTCGAGCGACTGCCTGTCGGCGTCCCACTTGGCGTGCGCCTTGTCGGCGCGCGACGTCTCGGCCGCGAGCTTCTGCCGGGTCTCGGCCAGATCCTGCCGACCGCTCGCGCCCTCTGCCTCGAGCGTGGCGATACGGTCGCTCGCCACGGAGAGCTTCTTCTCGAGATCGTCGCGCGCCGAGGTGGTCTCGGCGAGCTTGGCCTCGAGGTCCGCGATGCGCGACGCGCTCGATGCGTCGGCCTGCTCCTTGGCCTCGCGCAGCGCGGAGAGCTCGCCGCGCGTCGCCGAGAGGTCCATCTCGCTCTTGGCGAGCTTCTCGTTGGCCTCGGTCGTCTCGCGAGCCGCTCTCGCCTCGATGGCGGCGATGCGCGCGTCGCGGTCGTTCTCGAGGGCCGAGACCTTCTCGGCGTGCTCTGTGCGCGCGGCGTCGAGGGCCGCTGCGCCCTGCCTCTCGGCCTCTGCGCGCGCCGCCGCCGCGGCGTCCTCGCCCTCCTTGCGCGCGGCCGCGACGGCCGCCTGGTGCCGCTCGTCGGCGTCGCGGGCCGCCCCGGCTGCCTCCGTGCGCGCGCGCTCCAGCTCCTGCTGGTGAGCGCGGTGCAGCGACGCCATCTTGCCGTCGTGCTCCTGCCTGAGCTGCGTGGCCTGCGCGGCGAGCGCCTCGTCCTTGTCGCGCCCTGCCTGCTCGCGCGCCCCCTCGAGGGCGGCGTCGCGCTCGGTCTTCGCCTGCGCGAGCTCGGCCTGCCGGCGCCCCTCGGCCTGCTCGAGCGCCCTGGCGTGATCGCCGCGCACGCCGGCGAGCGCCTGGTCGTGCTCCCCGCGGGCGGCCGCGAGGGCTGCCTCGGCCGCGGCCGCGTCGGCGGCGCCCTGCGCGCGCAGCTCGGCGAGCTGCTTGTCGCGCCCCTCGACCTCGACGCGCGACTTCTCGAGGCGCGCCTTGAGGTCCTCGGCGTTTCGCTTGGCGAGATCCTTGTCGGCGCCGAGGGCCTCGTTCTT
>JAJYCT010000532.1 GCA_021778125.1 Myxococcales bacterium | reverse complement strand
TCACGGCCGCCGTGTAGGGCACGAGCGCCGGGTGCAGCGCGACGGCGAGCCCCGCGGCGAGCGGGCGCCAGCGCGCGACGCCGTCGCCGTCGACGAGCCGGTACGCCGCGACCGCGCTCGCGGCGCCGAGCAGCGCGTTGACCGTCATCGCCGCCGCGCCCGAAGCCCCCACCAGCGCGTACGCCGCGGCGAGCAGCGCCGGGTAGCCCACCGGATAGTGCGCGGCGAAGGTCACGGCGCCGTCCGGCCAGAGCCAGGTGTACCCCGCGCCCGAGGCGAGGCGCCGCGCGAGCACGTCGTAGTAGTGCCCGTCCTCCGCGGCCGGGAAGCGCGCGTGCGCCCACGCGACGACCGCGAGGCGCGCGGCGAGCGCCACTGCCGCCACGACGAGCGCGTCGCGCCGCCGCGCGGACGTCATCCCCACCCGAGCGCGCGTATCGCGACGGCGACCTCGGAGAGCGGCAGGCCGATGACGGCGGAGTAGCTGCCCTCGAGCCGATCGATGAACGCCATCGCGCGGCCCTGCACGGCGTAGGCGCCGGCCTTGTCGCGGCCCTCGCCGGTCGCAGCGTAGGCGACGGCCTCGTCGCGCGAGACGGCGCGGAAGGTGACGCGCGCGGTGACCGTCTGCGCGTGCGCCACCGGCGCGCCGGCGGCGGCGGGGGCCAGGGCGAAGCGCGTGCTCACCTCGTGCGTCGCGCCCGCGAGGCGCTCGATCATGGCGCGCGCCTCGTCGTCGTTGGCTGGTTTGCCGAGGATGGGGCCACCGGGCGCGACGACGATGGTGTCGGCGACGAGCACCCCCGCGGCCTCCCCGAGCGCGAGCGCGCGCACGGCGTCGAGCTTGAGGGCGACGACGCGCTCGAGGTACGCGCCGGGCGCCTCGCCCGCGCGGACCGACTCGTCGACCGAGGCCGTGCGGACGACGAACGGCACGCCGAGCCACGCGAGCATCTCGCGCCTCCGGGGAGAGCCGCTGCCGAGGACGAAGGGCGAACGTGACGCGCGGGGCACGGGCGAGTCTTACCTTCGAGCGCGCCTCGGCGGGAAGGTGATAACGTAGCGGCGATGCGCACTCGCGCGGTACTGCTGTCGCTCGTCTGGGCGGCCACGCTCGTTGCGTCTGCGGGCCGGGCCTCGGCCACCGACTGCTCGGGCCTCTACAGCTCGTGCGTGAACTCCGACACGCTGTGGCCGCACGCGGGGCCCTCGCGCTTCGTCGCGATCGGCTCCACCGAGACCGTGGAACCGGGGCAGGTGGGCTTCGGGCTGGTGTCGAGCTACCTGTCGCGCCCCATCCTGCTCGGCACCGCGACCCCGGGCCCCGGCGGCACCCGCCAGTACGCCGTCGACAACCAGGTCAACGGCACGTTCCTCTGGGCCTACGGCGTCACCGACGCCCTTGAGCTCGACCTCGCGGTCCCTCTGACCTTCGTGCAGGACGGCGCAGGGCTCACGCCGCTCACGGGTGGCAACGGCCTCAAGGACACGGCCGTGCGCGACCTGCGCTTCGGCTTCACCTACGCGCTGCTGCCGCACTCGCGCGTCGCACCCACCGCGCGCGCCGAGTCGTTCGGGCTCGCCGCGCGCCTCGAGGTGAGCGCGCCGACGGGCGACGAGGCGCAGCTCGCCGGCGAAGGCTCCGGCGTGTTCGTGCCGAGCGTCACGGCCGACTGGCGTCGCGGCCGGTTCTTCGTCGGCGGCGAGGTCGGCGCCCGGCTCCGGCCCACCGTCGACCTGCAGGGCGCGCGCATCGGGCCGCAGCTCGTCACGGAGCTCGGCGCCGGCTTCGACATCCTGCCGCGGGAGCTGCTGACCGCCATCGTCGAGGCGTGGGCGCTGCCCGGGTTCGCGCAGCAGGAGACGCTCTCCTCCTCGTATCCGGGCGTCTTCGCCGCGACGCCCAACGGCACCTACCTCGCGCCGGCCGAGTGGCAGCTCTCCGCGCGCACGGCGCCGCTGTCGCGCGGCGACTTCTCGATCCAGCTCGGCGGCGGCGGGCCGCTGCCGATCACCAACGGCGCGCTCACCACGCCCCGCTTCCGTTTCACGCTCGGGGTGCGCTGGGCCCCCACGGGCCGGCCTGCACCGGCGACTGCCGCCGCCACTGCGGCGACCGCTGGCGGCGCGGCCATGGCTCCGGCGGCCCCGCCTCCGGTGGTCGACCTGCACCTCGCGAGCGCCAGGGACGTGTGCAGGTCCGACCCCGACCTGGTCGACGGCTTCAAGGACACCGACGGCTGCCCCGACGAGGATCAGGACAAGGACGGCATCGACGATCGCCTCGACCGGTGCCCGATGGTCCCCGAGGACTTCGTGGGCCTCACCGACGGCTGCCCCGACAAGCCCTGAGGCCCGCCCACGACGGTCCGTGGACCGTCGGGCACGGTCTTTGGACGGTTCGCTGGGGCCTGGAGGCCGCTCGCCATCTGGCGGCTCGCTTGGCCTTGGTGGCCGTCAACGTGCTAAGCGCGCGGTCCGTGAGCTGGACCGTCCGACCGAGCGCCGCGAGCCGGCATGTGATCCTACGGGCGACCGCGGGCGAGGCGCTGCCCGAGGCGCTCGCCGCGCGGCTCCGCGACGAGGGTGTGGCGTGCGGCTGGCTCCGCGCCAGCGGCGTGCTCGCCGACGTGGAGCTGCGCGCGTTCGACGGCGCGCTCGGCGCGCTGGGGCGCACGCGGCGGGTCGCCGGCCTGGTGCAGGTCCTCTCGCTCGAGAGCTCGATCGGGCTGTCGGGCGGCGAGCCGTCGCTGTCACTGCGCGCTCTGGTCGCGCGCGAGACCGACAGCGGGCTCGAGGTGCTCGCGGGCGAGATCGTCTCCGCGCGCACCCTCGCGCTCGAGGTGCTCGTGACGGCGCTCGACGACGTGGCCATCGAGCGCGCGCTCGATCCGTCGGTCGGCGTGTGGCTGCTCGGCGCGCCGGGGGGCTCCTCGGCGCTGGTGCCGGCGCGCGCCCCTGCCCGGTCCTCGCCGGCGGCGTGGTCGTCGGCCCTCGACGCCAGCGATCGGGTCGAGCCCGAACCCGCGCGACCCCGCCCCGCGGCGGCGCCCCC
>JAJYCT010000531.1 GCA_021778125.1 Myxococcales bacterium | reverse complement strand
CGCGCGGCAGGAACTGGCGCGCGTCTACGTGACCGACGCCCTCCAGCGCTGGGAGCCGCGCGTGCGGGTGACGGGCGTGAAGGTCACGCGCGAGCGACACGAGGGGAAGGACGTATTGGCGATCCGGGTGAGGTACAATGCCGCGAGTGCCCAGCGCACGGCCCTCAGGGCGAGCATCTTCGTTGGCGGATGAAGACACGCTGGCGGCTGCGTCAGGAAGCGCGTACGGTCGGTTCATGAACCGGAAACGGGATCGGACTCTGCTGCTTGCCCTGCTCGCGCTGTCGGCATGCGCGCACCGTCCCCTCGCCGGCGCGAAGGGCGATTCGTATGCGGTGCTGAAGGTGACCGGGTTCACCTGAGGCGCGGTTCCGGGGCTCGGTTGTGGCCACAAGATCGCGCCCGTGCTGGCGCGCCTCGAGGTGCTGAAGGACCATGCCGCGGTGGAGGTCGACCGTTCCGGGACCTTCGTGCGGGTCCAACCGATCGCAATGGCGGCGCGGGTTCAACAGATCCTCGCGGATGCGGGCACTCCCACAGTGCTCCTTGATCAAGAGGCCGCGGACGCAGCGCTGGCATCGGTGAAGGCATGGTTCTCGCGGCGAAACATTCGCGAGCTGTCCCGAGAGGAGTTTCACATCCTGGCCGGTCGATGGGCGTCCGAGATTGAGCAGGCAGCGAAGCTGTCGAACGATCAGGAACAGCGGCTCCTCGCCTCGCTCGAACGCGCGATCGACGATGCGGTGCAGCTCGTTCCTCCGAACCAGGGCATCCCCGGCGATCCGACCGTCTGGCGGGCGGCGAGGTCGAAAGCTGCGAGCGAAGTCGTTGCGGACGCGGAATCCTATCTCGACCCAACGCAGGTGATCCAGGTGAAGGAGCTGCTGGAGGAGAAACTCTCGAAGTAGCCGTCCGCCTCAGTCTTCGCGCGACCCGGCAAGAACACCGTACGCCCTGAGCTTGCGCCAGAGCGTGTTGGTCGCGATCCCGAGCGCCGCCGCAGCCTCCTTTCGGCTGCCGCCGCAGCGCTCGAGCACGCGCAAGATGTGGCGGCGCTCGACCTGGGCCAATGTCAAAGACGCTCCGTCCTCGTCCAGGCGATCGCTCTCTTGTAGGACCTCGGGCGGCAGGTCGGTTGCTTCGATCTTCGGCTTGCCCTCGGCGAGGACGACGGCCCGCTCCATCGCATGCTCCAACTCGCGCACGTTGCCCGGCCAGGGATAGGCGAGCAGCCGGTCGAGCGCCGCGGCCGAGAGCGAGCAGGGGCCGCAGTGGTACGTCGTGCAGCCGTGCCGCACGAACTGGTGCGCGAGCGGCAGGATGTCCTCGCGCCGCCGGCGTAGCGGCGGCACCTCGAGGCTCACCACCTTGAGCCGGTAGTAGAGATCCTTGCGAAAGCTCCGCTCGCGGACCATCTCGTCGAGGCTGCGGTTGGTCGCGGCGAGGAGGCGCACATCCACGAGGCGCGACTCGGTCGAGCCGACGCGGCGCACCTCGCGGTTCTGGAGCACGCGAAGAAGCTTCACCTGGACTGCGAGCGGGATCTCGCCCACCTCATCGAGGAGCAGCGTGCCGCCACCAGCGGCCTCGAAGATGCCCTTGTGATCTCGGTCTGCGCCGGTGAATGCGCCCTTGACGTGACCGAACAGCTCGCTCTCCAGCAGGTTCTCGGGGAGCGCGCCGCAGTTGACGGGAATGAAGGAACCGCGCTCCCGCTTCGAGCGGGAATGGATGAGCCGCGCGATTCGCTCTTTGCCCACGCCGCTCTCGCCCGTCAGGAGGACGGGCGAATCGACGAGCGCCACCCGCTCGGCCAGCGTGAGGACCGCCCGCATGGCTGGGCTGCGCGCGACCAGCTCGCCCTCGGCAGCATCGCCGAGCCTCGTCGTCATTCCTCGATCGTATTCCAACATCGCACGCAGCGCAATCCATAATGGAATGCCGCGCTGGGCGCAGCCGGGTGCTCCAGCGCGGATCCAGTGCCCTTTCTGGGGAAGATCTTGGGGGCGGCGCGCTGGCCTGGCCTTTGCGGAGAACGAGGCCACGAAGGTCCAACCCACTCACGAGGAGACAATCGAATGGCGAGAGCAATGAGGCGAGCGGCAGTCGCGGCCCTTTTCATGATTCTGGCGTCCTGCTCGACAGCAAGCGCCAAGGAGGTGAACCTCACGCTGCGCGTGTCCGGCTGGCACTGCGCGATGTGCCCGGGCAAAACCGAGGCGTCGGTCAAGAAGGTCAAGGGCGTCCGGGAGGCCCAGGCCGACTTCGACAAGAAGACGCTGGCGGTGACCTACGACGACCGAAAGACCGGGCCGAAGAAGATCGAGAAGGCCGTGGTCGAGGCGGGCTTCCAGGTCGAGAAATGACGGCCGGGACGATCCCGTCGGGAGTCGGCTGTTTTCTGAATGGAGGTCGCCATGGACAAAACACTCGCGGCTGATCCCCCGCCGGCCAAGGGATGGAGCGGCGCCACCATCGCCGGCGCGGTGGTCTCGGCCTTCCTCGCCTCGCTCTGCTGCCTGGGGCCGCTCCTCCTCGCGTTGCTCGGCCTTGGCGGCGCCGGGCTCCTCGTCAAGTTCGAGCGCTACCGCCCCTACTTCATGGTGCTGACGCTCGGGCTCCTCGGGCTGGGCTTCTACTTCACCTACCGCAAGCCAAAGGTCGCCGCGGCCGCCGGTGTCCAGAGCGGTCCAGAGTGCGACTGCGAGCATCCGAAGGCCAACCGACTCGGCAAGGTAATGCTCTGGGTCGCGACGGTCTTCGTCGTGGGGTTCCTCGCCTTCCCTTACCTTGCCGCGGCGCTCGCCCACTGACGGGAGATCCGATGCCGCTCAGGCCCTATGCTTTCGCCGGCTTCCTCGTGATGGGCGGGCTCGCCGTGGTCGAAGGAGCACGCCTGTGCCCGTGCGGCGGCGGCTCGGCGCGCGCTCAGGTGCCGGCGACGGCCTCGCGAACGGTGACTCTCCACATCGACGGAATGGACTGCCCGGCCTGCACGACGGCCGTCCGCATCGCTCTCAAGAAACTCGACGGCGTCGAGGAGGCGAAAGTGAGCTACTC
>JAJYCT010000530.1 GCA_021778125.1 Myxococcales bacterium | reverse complement strand
TTATGGCCGCGCTGGTGTGGATGGTCCCCATGGGGCGCATCCCGGCGTGGGTCGTCGTCGTCCTGCTCGGGCGCGAGATCAGCGTGACGGGCCTGCGGAGCGTGGCGGCCAGCGAGGGCGTGGTCATCAGCGCTGGCAACGAGGGCAAGACCAAGACGGCGCTGCAGATGATCGGCATCGTCGCCCTGCTGCTGGGCTACCCGTACCACCTGGCCTTCGGGGGCTTCGACCTCGGCGTCGTCGACCTGGTGCAGGTGGGGCGCGTCCTGGTGCTGCTCTCGCTCCTGTTCTCCTTCGCGAGCGCGGCGCAGTACGTGGGGCTGTTCGCGGCGGCCGTCGAGGCGAAGAACCGCAAGCGCGACGAGGGCGGACAGGCCTAGGAGCCGGCCGCCGGCCGCGAGTCCGGGCTGGCTTTTCGACCGAATTTCTGGGACCTTCCCGCTGTCCTGATGCGCCTCCGTCTTGCCTCTTCCGTCGCCGTCTCCTGCCTCGTGGCGCTGGCCGTCGTCGTTTCGGCCTGCTCGAACGAGGGCGAGGGCGAGCCGTGCAGCCAGCAGAACGGCAACAACGACTGCAACGACGGCCTGGTCTGCGTGCCTCCCGTGAACCCGCGGGCGACCAACGCGCCGTCGGTCTGCTGCCCGGCGCCCCCCGCGCAGGGCACCCAGCCTGCGTGCATCGAGCCGGGCACGGGCGTCGACGGCAGCACGTCCGCGCCACCCGACGCGTCGACGTTCCCCGAGGGGTCCGCCGACGGGCGCGGCGGCGAGGCGTCGTCCGATGCGCCCAGCGAGGCGGCGAGCGACGCGCAGGACGGCGCGCCGGCCAGCGGCGCCGCCGACGGCAGCGCGGACTGAGCCGTGCCTCCGGGGGAGCTCGCCCACGCTGCCACCCAGGCGCTTCTCCTCGCCGTCTCCGTCTCTCTGCCCGTCCTGGCCGTAGCGGCCCTCGTGGGCCTGGTCACCGCCGCCCTGCAGGCCGCATCTCAGATCCAGGACCCGACGCTCGCGCACCTGCCGCGCCTCCTCGCGGTCGTCGCGGTGCTCGCGCTGCTCGGCCCGTGGATGGGGCGGGAGATCGCGGCGTTCGCCGAGCAGGTCTTCAGCGCGACACGATGATGCCCGCGTTTGACCTGCCGCGAGCGGTCTGGTAGCTCCGGACCGCGATGAGTGAATCCTCACTCAGTTCGCGCCGCGCCCGGCGCACCGCGGTCCGACCCGCCCGCACGGGCGACAAGCGCGAGCGCATCCTCGACGCCGCCGTGCGGGTCTTCGCGAAGAAGGGCTTCCACGCCACGCGCGTCAGCGAGATCGCCAAGACCGCGGGCGTCGCCGACGGCACGATCTACCTGTACTTCCGGAGCAAGGACGAGCTGCTCGTGTCGCTCTTCGAGGACCGCGTAGAGCGGCTGCTGCGGTTCCTGCACACCGAGCTACCCGAGCGCGCCACGGCCAGCGACCGTCTGCGCCGCATCATCGAGCTCCAGCTCGGGCTTCTCGAGGGCGAGCGCGATCTCGCCGAGGTCGTGACGGTCATCATCCGGCAGTCGACGAAGCTGATGAAGGAGTACGCCGCCCCGAAGTTCACGGCGTACCTCGACGCGATCGCGCGGGTCGTGGCCGACGGACAGGCCACCGGCGAGCTGCGCGACGACCTCTCGCCTCACCTGGCCGCGCGGGCCATCTTCGGGGCCCTGGACGGAATCACGATGACGTGGGCCCTGGGCAAGGCCGATCGCGGAGGCCTCGTTCGCGCCTCCGGCCAGCTCGCGGAGCTGGTGCTGCGTGGCCTGGCTCCCCGAAGCGAGGCCTGAGCCGTGAAGCGGCTGCGCGAGCGAGCGCGCGTCCTGCGCGACGTGCGCACGTTTTTCGACGCGCGCGGCTTCCTGGAGGTCCAGACGCCGGTGGTCGTCCCCTCGCCGGGGCTCGATCTCCACCTCGATGCCTTCGAGGTTGCCGGGGGCGACCGCGGTGCCCCGCGCTGGCTCGGGACGTCGCCCGAGTACCAGATGAAGCGGCTGCTGGCCGACGGGTGGGAGCGCATCTACCAGATCGGTCCGTGCTTCCGGCGCAACGAGGTCGGCGAGCGGCACAACCCCGAGTTCACGATGCTCGAGTGGTACCGAGCGGGAAGCGGCGTCGAGGACATGAGGCGCGACACCGAGCAGCTCGTCGCGGCCGGCGCGGGCGGCGCCGTCCGTCTCGGCGAGCGCGTGGTGAACACCCGGCCGCCGATCTGCACGATGAGCGTGTGCGAGGCGTTCCAGCGCTTCGCCGGCTGGACCGAGGAGGCGACGCTCGAAGCGGCCGCGCACGACGAGGACCGCTACTTCCGCGCCCTGGTGGAGGCGATCGAACCGGCGATCGAGACGCTGGACCACGCGCTGTTCCTGGTGGACTACCCGGCGACGCAGGCCTCGCTCGCGCGTCGCAAGCCCGACGATCCGCGCCTGGCCGAACGCTTCGAGCTGTACGTGGCCGGCGTGGAGCTGTGCAACGGCTTCGGGGAGCTGGTCGACGCCGCCGAGCAGCGCGCGCGGCTGGAGCACGACCGGGCGGCACGCCGCTCGCACGGCCTGCCCGTGTATCCGATCGACGAGCGGTTCCTGACGGCCCTGTCGCGCGTGCCGCCCAGCGGCGGCAACGCCCTGGGGCTCGATCGCCTCGTGGCGCTCGCGTGCGGGACGACGCGGATCGCCGACGTCGTGGCCTTCACGGCCGACGAACTCTAGTCGCCAGCGGCCACCGCCGCGAGGCGCCGGTGCGATCATCGAGTCTCTTGCGCGACGAGCCCCGCATGCCCATCCTGCACGCTGGAGGCACAGCATGATCCGTTCCCACGGACGCATCGCGCGCAGGAACGCCGTCGCCGTACCGTCCCTCGTCGCGCTATTCCTGCTCGGCCAGGTGGCGTGCCACTCATCGAGCGCCGCGACCAGCGGTACGTCGAGCGGAGGCGGTAACAGGGCCGCGAGCACCGCCTGGAGCGGCGGCGACGGGAGCAGCGGGTGCGGGGCCACGTGCATGCCATCGCCCTCGCTCGTCGACCCGGCCCGCGTCACGGCCTGGAACC
>JAJYCT010000529.1 GCA_021778125.1 Myxococcales bacterium | reverse complement strand
TGCTCGACACGGCCGGGAGCGTGGTGGCGGTCCTGGTGCGGGCGTGCAAGGGCGCGGCGGCCCAGCCGCAGTCCGACGCGCCGTTCGCGGCCTGGGGCGCGGCGGCCAAGCCGGCCGCCAAGCCGGCGCCGTGTGCCCCCGTGGTCGTCGGCGCGCCGGTGTCGACCATCCGGGCGTTCCTGAGCAAGGCGCCCGCGGCGGCGGCCGCGCCGTCCCCGTGGCTGGGTATTCGCGGCGAGCCGCAGGCGGGCGGCGCGGTGCGCGGCGTCCACGTCCTCGCGGTGGCCCCGCAGAGCCCCGCCGAGAAGGCGGGCCTCAGGCCGGCGTCGGACATCATCGCCGCGGTCGACGGCGAGGCGGTCGACACCCCCGAGAAGCTCGCCCAGGCGATCGGCAAGCACGCTCCGGGCGACACGGTCAAGCTACTCGTGTACGGGGGCCAGAAGTTCCGGGACGTCGCCGTCGGGCTGCGTTCAGCACCTTGACGCGCGCTGGCCCCTCGTGCGTCCGCACGTGCACGTCGCACTGCGGTCTCGGTTGACACCGTGCAGACGTCCTTGCGACGATCCGGCGTCGTGGGCGCCCCTCTGCGTATTGAAGTTGCCGGCGAGACCAACGTCGGCATGAAGCGCACGCACAACGAGGACAACTTCTCCATCATGGAGGAGAACGGCCTCTACATCGTCGCCGATGGGATGGGGGGCCACGCCTCCGGCGAGATCGCGAGCAAGATGGCGGTCGACGCCATGCGCGAGTTCTTCACCGCGACGGCGAACGACCCGGAGCGGACCTGGCCCTACAAGATGGACCGGTCCAAGGGCTACGAGGAGAACCGGCTCATCACCGGCATCAAGCTGGCGAACCTGCGCATCTACGAGAGCGCGCAGCGCGACGCGCGGCAGCGCGGCATGGGCACGACGATCGTGGCGCTGTTCGCCGTCGAGGACGGGGTCTACCTCGCCCACGTGGGCGACTCGCGCGTCTACCGGGTCCGCGACGGGGTCATCGAGCAGCTCACCGAGGACCACTCGCTGCTCAACGACTACATCAAGATGAAGCGCCTCACGCCCGAGGAGATCGCGAACTTCCCGCACAAGAACGTCATCGTGCGCGCGCTCGGGATGAAGGACACCGTCAAGGTCGACACGCGCCTCGAGCAGCCGCGCGCGGGCGACGTCTACCTGCTCTGCTCCGACGGCCTCTCGGGTCCCGTCACCGATCCGGACATGGCGACGATCCTCTCGAGCTCCAGCGACCTCAAGACGGCCGCGTCGCGCCTCATCGCCAAGGCGAACGAGAACGGCGGGCCGGACAACATCACGGTCGTGCTGGCGCGCTGGGTCGCGGCGTAGGCGCGCACGCCCTCAGCGTACGTACATCGGCCCGAGGGCATAGTAGGCGAGGGCCACGAGCAGGAGCGTGACCAGGCCCACGAGCGCGTAGCCGAGGCGCGCCTGGCCGGTGCTCCAGCCGTCGGCGAAGAACTTGCCGCGCGAACGCTTGCGGATGCGTCGCTGCACGCCGGCGAGCAGATCGGGGGGGTCGCGGTGGAGCGCCTCGGGCGAGAGGGCCCGGCGGACCAGGGCCCGCATCTGCTCGTCCTCGCGCTCGCTCAGCACCTCGTCGTCGGGCTCGGTCATGGGATCTTCTCGCCGAGCGCCTTCTCGACGATCTCCTTGAGCTGCGCGCGGGCGCGGTGGATGCGGCTCTTGACGGTCCCCTCGGGCAGCCCGGTGATGGCGCCGATCTCGTCGTAGCTCAGATCTTCCACGTCGCGCAGGACCAGGCACTCGCGGAAGCTGGGCTCGAGCTGCAAGATGGCCTGCTGGACGATGTGCTCGACCTGCTTGCCGACCATCATCTCGTCAGGCCGCGCGACGGGGGCCACGTTGGCGCCGCGCGCCTCGCCCAGGGGGACGCGCTCGGCGACGGCCTCGAGCTCGTCCTGCTCGCCGGCGTGGCGCACGCGCAGGTACTTCGTCCTGTTTTTGCCGAGGTTGATCGCGATCCGGTAGATCCACGTCGAGAGCTTGGACTCGCCGCGGAACGAGCCGATGGCCTTGAAGACCTGGACGAAGACCTCCTGGGCGAGGTCCTCGGCCTCCGCGCGGTCGCCGAGCATCCGGACGACCAGGGCGAAGACGCGCCGCTGGTAGGCGCGCACCAGCGCGTTGAAGGCCCGCTCGTCGCGCGCGACCAGGCGCTCGATGAGGCTCGCCTCGTCCTCGGCGGCCTGCCGGGCGTCCTCGGGATCGTCGGGCGACGGCACGCGGTTCCATGGTGCCCGATCCGCGTCGCCGGGCGCAAAGAGTTCCCCGCGCGCGCCGCCTGTCGCGCGCCGCACCATCGTGCCCGGACGGACCACGGGGCGCGCCCGAAGTTCCTCGGGGGCGCAGTTCCGGCGTAGGGATTCGAACCCCAATAAGCGGAACCAAAATCCGCTGTCCTGCCATTGGACGACGCCGGAGAAGGACGCGCGCAGCCTACGGATTATGGCTCCGAACGCAACCCGAGGGGCGGGGGCGCGCCTCTCACGCCGTGCGCATCGCGGCGAGCTGCGCGTCGAGGCGGCCGACCTCGCGCCGCAGCTCCTCGGCCATGCGCGCGGAGCGATCGACGATCTTCTCGCCGTGGCCCTTGACCGTCTCGGCCCACTTGCGCACCTCGTCGAGGAAGCCGACCTGCCGCTCGATCGCGCGCGCGGCGCGCTCGACCTCGGCGAGCGCCGCGGCCGACTCGCGGTCGGCGCGCTTCTCGCGGACGACCAGAGCGCGCGCCAGGCTGTAGGCCGCCTTCACGACGAGGTCGCTCGCGGGATCGTCGGCGTCCCAGATCGCCACGACGTCCTGGCCGTGGCGCGCGAGCGACTCGAGCCCCTCGGGCGCCGTCCGGCGCGAGAAGACGAACACGCCGACCTGCGCGCCGCGGTTGCGCCGCGCCTCGTCGATCGCCTCGAGCGCGGCCCGCAGCGTGTACGCCTGCTTCTCCTTGGCCTCCCACACGATGCGCGCGTGGGCGGCGGCCGACTCGGCCCCGAGCTCGGTGACGTAGTCGCCCTTCTTGCACTGTCGGATGG
>JAJYCT010000111.1 GCA_021778125.1 Myxococcales bacterium | reverse complement strand
TCGACGCGTTCAAGGGCAACACCCCTGCCATGGGGCAGCGCTCCTGCGCCATCTGCGGCGCGCGCGAGGCCGACGGCGCCGACATTCGCGTCTGCGCGTGCGACAGGTGCGGTGGCCAGCCGCGCGCCCTCTGCCTCGAGCACGCGCGCAACCACTAGACGCGCCCGCTTCGACGGGCCGGGGGGGGTGGGGCGAGCCGCGCAGGAGCGGCCACGCGTGCCCGCCGCGTCGCCGCTTCTCGGGGCGTCGCGGCGGGCGCGCGGCTCGCCGCCGGGCGCGGTAGCCTTCGCAGTACCCGCATGAGCCACCGCTCTGTCGTCGCGCTTGCCACCCTCCTCGTCGCCGCCTTCTCCGCCCTCGCCCTCGCCTCATGCTCCTCCTTCGGCACCCTGGTCGCATCCGTCGACGGGGGGCTCGGGGCCGACGCCGCCCTCGCGGCCGACGTGCTCACGGCCCCCGACCTCCCGCGCACGCAGGGCGACGGCGTCCTCGGCCCCGAGCGCGCCGCGTGCGCGTTCGACGCCGGCGCATGGCCCGCGCAGACGATCGGCGACGAGTACCCGATCGGGGCGGACATCCCGATCAACCACGTCATCGTCATCATGCAGGAGAACCGCTCGTTCGATCACTACCTCGGGCGGCTCGTCGCGCAGGGCTACTACCAGTCCGGCGACTTCACCGACGGAGGTACGGGCTTCGCGCACTCCGACCAGCTCGACGGGCCGCCCCCCGGCTGGTCGAACCTCGACACCGGCGGCGCGCGCGTCGTTCCCCACCCGGACAGCGAGTACTGCTACGGCGTGAACCACAGCTGGGGGGCGATGCACGACGACTACGACGACGGCCGCCTCGACCACTTCGTCACGCAGAACGACCCCGACGGGCAGCGCACGTTCTTCTACGAGGACGACACGGTCATCCCGTTCTACTACGCGCTCGCCAGCACCTTCGCGGTCGGCGATCGGGCCCACGCGTCGGTCATGAGCTCGACGTGGCCCAACCGGTTCTTCCTCATGGCGGCGACGTCGTTCGGCATCGGCGACAACTCCTTCGACACGCTCGACACCGCCGCCCATCCGTCGCCCCAGATCTTCTCGCTGCTCGAGGAGGCCGGGCGAAGCTGGAAGGAGTACACGGACGGCCCGCACATGGTGCTGTTCTTCCCGACGTTCGGGTTCCGGCGCGACACGCCGCCGCACCTCAAGGACGTGGCCTGCAGCCTCTTCGCGGACCTCAAGAACGGCACGCTGCCCGACGTCTCGTTCGTGATGGGCGACGAGGTCGGCGAGACGTCCGACGAGGGGCCCTCGGCGCTCCCCGGGATCGGCGGGCAGCTCGTCGAGCAGATCGTGCGCGCCGTCTTCGCGTCGCCCCAGTGGAAGGACACGGCGATCTTCATCACGTACGACGAGAACGGGGGTCTTGCGGACCACGTGCAGCCGGCGCCCGCGTGCAAGCCCGACGGGTACGCGCCGCACGACGGCAGCGGCAACCCGCTGCAGGGCGCGTTCGACCAGACCGGCTTCCGCGTGCCCTTCCTCGTGGTCTCGCCGTACGCGCGCGCGCACTTCGTCTCGCACGTCGTGCACGACCACACCGCCATCACGCGCTTCATCGAGGCGCGCTTCGGCCTGCCGGCGCTGACCGCCCGCGACGCCAACGCGATGCCACCCTACGAGATGTTCGACTTCTCGCACGCGACGTTCGCGACGCCGCCCACGATCGCGGCACACACCACCGTCCCGCCCGCGATCCTCGCGCAGTGCGGGCAGTCGTACGCGCCGGCCTGCAAGCAGTAGGTCCGGCGCGTCACACCTCGAGGACGAGCTTCCCGAACGAGTCGTTGTTCTGCATGAGGCGGTGCGCGTCGGCGGCGCGCGCGAGCGGCAGCACGCGGTCCACCACGGGCCGGAACGCGCCGCTCGCGAAGAGCGGCGCGATGTGGCGCGCGAGCGTCAGCCCCGCGAGGATCTTCTCCTCGAGCGGCCGCGAGCGGAGCACCGTGCCGCGCAGCTCGATGCGCTTGCGCAGCAGCGTGCCCAGATCGAGGCCCACCTGGGCCCCGCCCATCGTGCCGACCACGACGACCCGCGCGCGCGGCGCGACGCAGGCGAGGTCCTCGGCCACGTAGGCGCCGCCGACCAGCTCGAGCACGACGTCGACGCCTTGCCCGGCCGTCCGCGCGAGGACCTCGTCCGCGAACCTGCCGCCCTCGACGACGATCGCCTCTTGCAGGCCGAGCTCGCGCGCGCGACCCACCTTCTGGGGCGTGCGCACCGTTCCCACGGCGCGGGCTCCGATCGCGTTGGCGATCTGCACCGCCGCCGTGCCGACGCCGCTGCCCGCGGCGTGCACGAGGACCCACTCGCCGGCCGAGAGCCGGCACTGGGTGACCAGCGCGTCCCACGCCGTGACGAAGGCCTCGGGCACCGCCGCCGCGTCCGCGAAGGGCATGGCCTCCGGGATGCGCGCGAGGCACCGCTCCTGCACGACGACGTGCTCCGCGTAGCCGCCGCCGCCCACCAGCCCGAAGACGCGGTCTCCGCGCGCGAGCTCCGCGACGCCCGGTCCCACGGCGTCGACCTCGCCGGCGATCTCGAGGCCGGGGATGTCCGCGGGCGCGTCGGCCGGCGCGGGGTAGCGCCCCAGGCGCTGGAGCACGTCGGCCCTGTTGACCGCGGTCGCGCGCACGCGCACGCGGACCTCGCCGCGCGACGGCGCAGGCGTATCGACCTCCCGAAGCTCCAGGACCTCGGGGCCGCCCGGCTCTCGGATCACGATGGCGCGCATCGCGGGACAGACTAGCGCTATAGGGGGCCGCGATGATCGTCGTTCGCCCCGTCGTCCGCAGCTTCCGATCGCCCCACCTCGCCCGGGCGGCGGCCTGGGTCCGCCGAGGGGGGCACGCCGTGGTGTGGCTCTCGCCACGCAAGGCGCGCCTCATCTTCCCCAGGCCCAAGGAGGACGACGACCACGATCTCGGCTGGTGGTCGGTCCTCGACCTCGGGCGCCTGGAGTACGGCGTGGAGACGCGCGGCACGTTCCGCGGCATGGGGGTCCTTCGCATCCCGCACGACTGCTACGCGATCGTGCGGGACCGCGTCACGCGCGACTCGATCTACGCGGCGCCGCGCCGCACGCTGGAGCTCGACTGCCTCGCCTGCGGAGCGTGCTGCCGCGACAACCGCGTCGAGCTCGAGGACGTCGACGTCGAGCGCTTCGCGCGTGGCGGGCACCCCGAGCTCGCTCGCCCGCCGTACGCGCGCCGCGACGACGGCGCCGTCGTGCTCGTGCTCCGCCGCGACAAGCGGTGCAAGCACCTCGGCGACGACAACAAGTGCGGCATCTACGCCCTGCGCCCCGACTCGTGCAGCAAGTTCCCGGTGGGCAGCGAGTGCTGCCTGTCGTCGCGCGAGGAGGAGCTTGGCCTCGTGGACGGCGCGACGGCCTAGACGCCCTTGCGCGGCGAGGCCCCGGGGATCGCGTCCGTCGGCCCGACGCGGCGACGAAGCCGTTGCCCCGCCGCGCAGCCCCTGCGCCCGCCCCGCGAGCTCGGCCGCGCGCTGCGCAGGGAGGCCCGCCTGGCGCGCGCGGAACGCGAGATGCACGCTTGGAACGCGGAGAGGTCCCATGAAGCCCGTGCTGGTCGTCTACGCCACGCGCCAAGGACACACGCGCACGATCGCCGAGCACGTCGCCGCCACGCTCCGCGCGCGCGGCGACGAGGTCGACGTGATCGACGCCGCGGAGCCCCCGGCGGGCTTCTACGCCAGCCGTTACCAGGGCGCGGTGCTGGCCGCGTCGCTGCACAGGGGTCACTACGAGCACGAGATGCTCGAGTTTGTACGCACCCACCGCGAGGCGCTCGAGCGGATCCCCACGGCGTTCCTCTCGGTCAGCCTCACGGAGGCCGGCGTCGAGAACCGGACCGCGCCGTTCGACCGCCGCGCGCAGGCGGCGATGGACGTCAAGCGGACGGTCGACGCGTTCTGCGCCGCGTGCGACTTCCACCCCTCGCGCGTCTGGCCGGTGGCCGGCGCGCTGCTCTACACGCAATACGGCGTCCTTTCGCGCCTCGTCCTGCGCTTCATCGCCGGCCGCGCGGGTGGCGACACCGACACCTCGCACGACCACGACTACACGGACTGGAAGGCGCTCGACCGCTTCGTGGCGTCGATGGCGCGCGAGATCGAGACCGGCCCGTAGGTCGTGCGCGCTCGCTACTTGCCCCCGGGGGCCGCGGGGGGCGCCGCGTCGAGCAAGGCCTGCAGGCGCTCCCTGACGTAGGGGACCGTCGACTCGTCCTTCGCCGCGGCGGCGACGATGGCGGTCTGGCCCTGGCTGACGAGGGCCTGGCCGACGCTGACGACGGCGGCCGCCAGGTCGTCGCTCTCCGCCCGGGCGCGGTACATCCCGAGGAACTGCTGGAGCGCGGGCACCTGGGCGGGCCCCGCGACGACCGCGAGCGCGGCGGCCGCCTCTTTCACGTCGTCGACCGTGTCGGCGGGGTCGAGCAGGTGGGAGGCGAGCGCGCTCGCCCCGCTGCCGTCCTTCATCCCGGCGAGCGCGAGCGCGATCGGCCCGACCGGGGGAGGGCGCAGCACGTCCCGGAGAAAGTCGTAGTGCCGTCCGAGCGCCGCCACGAGGGCCGCCGCGCCGTTTCTGCGCTCGGCGAGCGCCCGGCGGGCGTCGGGCAGCAGGTCGGGGCTCGTGCGCGGATCGCTGGCGAGGTCGATCAGGGTCTGGGTCGCGCCCTCGTCGGTCACGCCGGCGAGCTCGCGCAGGAGCAGCTTCTGCGCGACGACGAGCTCGAGATCGTTGGCCAGGACCGCCTCGGCGAGCTGCTGCGCGAGCGGCTTCACGTCGCGGGGCGCGCCCGGCGGGCGCCGCGCGTCGACGTTGACCACGCACGCCTCGAGCGGCTCTCCCACGTCGGCCTCGGCCACGACGCCGCCGGTCTTCGCGTCGAGCGTCGTCACCTTGCCCTGCGCGTCGCACAGCACGACGCCGCCCGACGCCGCTGCGCCTCCTATGACGTCGCTTTCGTGCAGGTGGACCCACCCGAGCTTGCCTTCGTGCGCGCCGAAGGCCATCACGAGGCGGAAGTAGGTCGCGTACCAGGTGTCGTCGGAGATCGCCGCGCCCGCGCTCGTCGGCTCGGGGTGCGCGTACAGGCGCACGCGATCGGCGGCGCTCGAGACGGCGGCCACGGGCCCTCCGGCGCCGGGGACGAGCTTCGGCGTGCCCGGAAGCTCCCGCGCGGGCAGTCGCGCGATCGAGGCCTTGCCCCGAGACGCCCCGGCGATGTGCGCGTCGAAGCGCACGAAGGCGGCCTGACCGAACCAGAGCGCACCGCCCTGCGTGAACGCGCGCGAGACCTGCTCGCGCAGCGTGGCGCGACCGACCTCGTCGCCCGTCGACAGGTCGAGCACCGACACGTACTGGCTCGCCCACGGGACGAACGCGAGCTTGCCGATCACCGCCGGGGCCCCCAGCGGCTTGTCGGTCTCGATCTGCTGGACCACCTGGCCGTCGTGCGCGACCGCGAGCAGGGTGCTGCCAGAGCCACCCGCGCGCTGCAACGTCACCGCCGTGACGGTGCCGTCGTCGCCCGCGCCGAGCACGGGCAAGCCCCCCGTCGAACGGCGCCAGACGACCTTGCCGGTCCGGGCGTCGAGCGCCAAGAGCTCGCCGCCTCCGGACACGACGACCACGTCGCCGGCCACCACGGGGCGCGCGTCGAGCGGGTGCGCGAACGTCCACTTCGCGCCGCCGTCGAGCGGCAGGCCGATGACCTTGTCCGTGTGCCCGGCGACGCCGACCACCACGTCCGCCGTCGGCGCGATCCGCGTCTGCCCGACGCGCTCGTAGACGCGCCCGATCGACGCGCCTCCGTCGTCGGTCCAGTCGGTCGAGAATCGGGTGAGCTGGAGCTGGGCGCCGCCGCACGCGGCGAGCGCCGCGGCCGCCGCGAAGGGGTACGCGCGCTTCACGGCGCACCTCCGCTCGCGCCGGGCGAGGCCGCGGTCGCTTGCACCGACCGATCGATCGCCTCCTTGACCTTGCGCGACCAGCCCTTGGGCCACTTGGCCTGCACGTCGGAGAGGAAGCGGTGCGCCTCGCCCGTGCCGACCTCGCGCAGACGGTCCACGATCTTGATCTTCAGGTCGTCGCTCACCTCGCTCGCGGGCCGGAAGAGGACCTGATCGAGGCCGCCGGTCACGACGTCGAACGCGACGCTGCCCAGGAGCCCCGTGAGCCGATCGCACTCGGCCCCCGCGCAGAGCTGCCCGATCGACGCGGCCGCCTCATCAATCCGGTGCTCGAGGGCCACGAAGAGGTCGCGCACGGCGTCCTTGGCCTTCATGCTGCCCAGGCTCGTGGCGGCCAGGCCGCGCACCCCGGCGTCGGGATCGGACAGCGACGCCCGCAGGGCAGCGACGGCGGCGCTGCCGCGCGTGCGCGCGAGGGCCGAGACGGCCGCGCGCCGGATCGCCGGGCTGCGGTCGCGCGTGTACCAGGCGACTGCGGCGGCGCCCGCCTCGCTCTCGGTGTCGCCGATGGCATCGATGGCCTCCTGTGTGAGCGCCTCCGGCAGGCCTCGCTGCAGCAGCTCCGCGACCACGGGAACGGCCGCAGCGGCGGCTCTTGCCGACACGCGCACGTCGTCGAGCGCGCTCTTGATCTGCGCGGGGTCTCCGCTCTTGAGGCGCTTGAGGGTGTCGGCGGGGAGCGGGATGACCTGCGGGGCGTCGACCGCCGCGCCCCCGGCCGGGCGGGCGTGCGCGGGGGCCGCGCCGACCAGCAGCGCGAGAGCGGCCGGCGTGGCGGCCGCGAAGACACGGAGCCTCATGGCGCGGGATGCTCGCGCCGCCACGCGCCCCTGTCAAAGAAGCCCCGCCCCGGTGCGCGTGCGGGAACCGTCCGCCACGCTATCTCTCCTTCGCCCCTTGCCCCGCTTGCCCTCGCGTTCGTCCGCCCCGCGCTGGCTGCTCGTCGCCTCCTTCGCCGTCGTCGCCGTCGTCTGGGGCTCGACCTACCTCGCCATCCGCGTCGCACTCGAGAGCTACCCGCCCTTCTTCCTCGGGTCGGTCCGCTTCATCGCGGCGGGGTTGGTCCTCATCGCCGTGGCCCGGCTGCGCGGAGAGCGGATGCCGACGGCCCGCGAGTGGGCCGCTGGGGCGCTGACCGGGCTGCTCTTCTTCGTCGTCGGCAACGGCCTGGTGAACGTCGCCGAGCGCTCGGTCTCGTCGGGGCTCGCCAGCGTTCTCGTGGCGACCATGCCGCTCTGGATGACCGTCTACGGCCGCCTCTTCGGCGCGCGCGTGACCGGGCGTGAGCTCTCGGGCGTGCTGCTCGGCCTCGCCGGCGTCGTCGTCATGAACTTCGGCGGGGAGCTCCGCGCGAGCCCCGGCGGCGTCGCCTGCGCGCTGCTGGCGCCGATGGGCTGGGCGCTCGGCTCCGTCGCGAGCCGCAGGCTGCCCCTGCCGACCGGGATCCTCCGCACCGGCGTCCAGATGCTGACCGGCGGGCTCGCGATGCAGGTCGTCAGCACGGCGATGCACGAGCATCTCGGTCCGGCCTCGGCGCGGGCCGTCGGCGCGATGGCGTACCTGACGGTCTTCGGCTCGCTGCTCGGCTTCACCGCGTTCTCGTACCTGCTCGAGCACACGCGCCCGGCGGTGGCGACGAGCTACGCGTACGTCAACCCCGTCATCGCCGTCCTGCTCGGGGTGATGCTGGGGGGTGAGACGCTCGGACGGGCAAGCGCCGCGGGGGCCGCGGTCGTCCTCGCCGCCGTGGTGCTCGTTCAGAAGCGCGGCTCGCCCGCGCTGCCCCGCGACGAGCCCGCCGCGGCGGGCGTATCCTCGCCCCATGTTCGAGTCCGCGGAGCTGGGCCACCAGGTCGACAAGAAAATCTACGAGAAGGAGGAGCCTAAGCTCCGCTCGGCCCTGCTCGAGGCGCAGATGCGCGCCCTGGAGCGCGCCGACATCCCGATCCTCCTGCTGTCGGGCGGGGTCGACGGCGGCGGCAAGGGCGAGGTCGTCAACCTCCTGCTCGAGTGGATGGACCCGCGGCACATCCAGGTGCGCGCGATGGGGGTCCCGACCGACGAGGAGCGCGAACGGCCCCCGATGTGGCGCTTCTGGCGGGCGCTCCCGCCCAGGGGCAAGACCGGCGTCTTCTTCGGGTCCTGGTACACGGCGCCCATCGTCGACCGCGTCTACGGGCGCACGCGCGGCGCGGAGCTCACGCGCGCGCTGGCGGAGATCACGCGCTTCGAGCGGATGCTCGTCGACGAGGGCGCGCTCCTCGTGAAGGTCTGGATGCACCTGTCGAAGAAGGCCCAGGGCAAGCGCTTCCGTGAGCTCGAGAGCGATCCCAAGACCGCCTGGCGCGTCACCAGGGAGGACTGGGCCAACCAGGCCCGCTACGACCGCTTCCGCG
Source organism: Myxococcales bacterium (assembly GCA_021778125.1). Taxonomy (GTDB): domain Bacteria; phylum Myxococcota_A; class Polyangia; order Polyangiales; family Polyangiaceae; genus Palsa-1150. Next base: position 6,344 of record JAJYCT010000111.1, on the reverse strand, counting down.
AGGTGAGCGAGCGCGCGCTGCGCGACACCAACACCGCCGAGGCGCCGTGGACCGTCGTGGAGGCGACCGACCGGAGGTACCGCAACCTGACGGTCGGGCACACGCTGCTCACGGCGATGAACAAGCGCCTCGAGCGGCGCCGGACGCCGACCGTGCGCGCCGCGCCGCCGCCGCCGCCGCCCATCGACGCGCGCAACGTCCTCGTCGACCTCGACCTCACCCGCTCGCTCACCGACGCCCAGTACGCCAAGAAGCTGCCGAGGGCGCAGGGGCGGCTCAACGCGGCGTCGCGCCACAAGCGCTTCCACGACGGGCGCGCGTGCGTCGTCGTCTTCGAGGGCAACGACGCCGCGGGCAAGGGCGGCGCGATCCGGCGCGTGACGCGCGCCCTGGACGCGCGTTCGTACGACGTCGTGCCCGTCGCGGCGCCGACCGAGGAGGAGCGCGCGCAGCCGTACCTCTGGCGCTTCTGGAGGTCCCTGCCGCGCCACGGGCGCTTCACGATCTTCGACCGGAGCTGGTACGGGCGCGTGCTCGTCGAGCGCGTCGAGGGGTTTGCGGCGGAGCCGGACTGGATGCGCGCCTACCGCGAGATCGTCGACTTCGAGGAGTCGATGGCCCGCGCCGGGATCGTCGTCGTGAAGTTCTGGCTGGCCATCAGCTCCGCCGAGCAGCTCGCGCGCTTCAAGCTCCGCGAGAAGACGCCGTTCAAGCGGTTCAAGATCACCGAGGAGGACTGGCGCAACCGTGACAAGTGGAGCGCCTACGAACGGGCCGTCTGCGACATGGTCGACCGCACGAGCACCGACGTCGCGCCGTGGCACCTCGTCGAGGCCAACGACAAGAGGTGGGCGCGCGTGAAGATCGTCGAGACGCTCGCCGACGCGCTGGAAAAGGCGCTCTAGGAAGGCGTGCGTCTCCGCCCTCGCGACTCGGTCGTCCTCGGCGCCGCCGCGCTGCTCGTCTACGTCCTCACGCTCTACCCGGACCTCGCGGGGGGCGACAGCGGGGAGCTCGTCGGCGCCGTCGCGAGCGGAGGCGTGATCCACCCGCCGGGCTACCCCCTCTACGGCCTGCTCGCGCGCCTCTTCCTGCTCGTTCCGCACGGGACCGTGGCGTGGCGCGTGAACCTCCTGTCGGCCGTGTGCGGCGCGGCCGCCGCGGGGCTGCTCTGCGAGGCGGTCGCGCGATGGAGCGCCTCGCGCCCGGCGGGTCTGGTCGCCGGCGCGCTCTTCGCGGCGTCGCCCGGCATCTGGGCGTACGCGATCTGCGCCGAGGTCTTCGCGCTCGACAACGCGCTCGTGGCGGGGCTGCTGCTGCTCGCGGTGCTCTACGCCGAGCGGCGCGACGCGCGCCTGGCGATGGCCGGCGCGCTCGTGGCCGGCCTCGGGATGTCCAACCACCAGACGTTCGTGTTCAGCGCGGCGCCGCTCGCCCTGTGGGCGCTCTGGCTCGGACGCGCGGAGCTGCTCACGCGGGAGCGGCTGCCTCGCCTCGCGCTGCTCTTCGCGGCGGGCCTACTTCCGTACCTCGCGCTGCCCGTGTGGGCCGCGCACCACGCGCCGGTCACCTGGGGCGAGGCCGACACGTGGCACGGGTTCTGGACGCACGTGCTCCGCCGCGAGTACGGCACCTTCCGCCTCGCGCCCGAAGGGATCGCCGACCGCCCCGACACTGGCGAGACCGTGGGCGCGTTCGCGCGCGACCTCGTCCAGCAGCTCGGCTGGTGGGGGCTGCCCCTGGCCTTGGCGGGCGCCGTCGCGAGCGTCCGGACGTCGCGCGCGACGCGCCTCGGCGTCGCGACCGCCGTCGCGCCCCTGCTCGCGGTCTCGGTCATGGCGCTGCTCGGGAACCTGCCGGTGCGCGACGCCCTGCACCGCGGCATCGTCGCCCGCTTCTGGCAGCAGCCCGAGCTCTACGCGTGCGCGTGGTGCGGCTTCGGCGTCGCGTGGGCGGCGCGCTTCGTGCCGTCGTGGGCGACGCTCGGCGCGGCCGGCGGGCTCGCCGTGGTGCCCGCCGCCGCGCGCTTTCACGCGATGGACCGCCACGCGAGCACGCTCGTGCGCAGCTACGGCGCCGAGATCCTGCGCGCCGCGCCGCCGGGGGCGCTGCTGTTGACCAAGGGGGACCTCATCACGAGCAGCCTGCGCTACTTGCAGCTTCTGGGCGAGCGCCCCGACGTGCGCGTCGTCGACCAGGAGTTGCTCGGCCTGCCGTGGTACGTGGCCCTCGTGCAGCGCGCGCACCCCGACGTCGTGCTGCCCGGCACGGTCTACGCACCGGGCGCGCCCGATGGGTTTTTGACCAAGGCGCTGCTCGACGCGAACGTCGGGCGCGCGCCGACCCTCGTGTGCGGGGGCCTCAAGTTCGCCGACCCCGCCGCCGACGCCACGTACGGACGCTGGCCGCTCGGGCTCTGCGAGGAGGTCCGTCGGGGCGCCGAGCCGGTCAACCTAGACGACTGGATCCGCCGCAGCGACGAGGCCCTGCCGCGCATCGACTTCACCGGCCAGCCGCACCCGCCCGGATCGTGGGAGGACATCGTGTGGAGCGACACGTGGGAGGTGCGCCACACCCGCGCCGCGCACCTGCTCACGGTGGCCGGCGCCGATCCGTCGCGACGCCGCTATGTCGTGCAGGCCGCAGAGATGCTTCAGCAGCTCGTCGACCAGGATCCCGGGGCGCCGGCGCACGTCTACAAGAGCCTCGCCATCGCGCTCGGGCGCGCGGGGCTCGACACGCCCGCGCAGCGCGCGCGCGCGGCGGCCGCGTGGCGCAGCTACCTCGCCGTCGCGCCGCCGGACGATCCGCAGGTGCCGGCGATCCGGAGGGAGCTCGAGCGGCTGTCGGGGCCGTGAGCACCCTGCGGCCGGGGTGGAAGCGATCGCGGGTTCCCGCCGCGTTTCGATCATCGCCGTTCAACCGAAATCCTGTGAAGTCTCGGGGCCGTCGAGACCACCAGGCGGCGATCGAAACGCGGCGCTTTGGCTCGATCGGTTCCACCCCTGACCCGCCCCTGACCCGGTAAGTCCGGTCGAGAACGTCGTGGGCAGGTCGACCCATCAACCGAACAGAGCCGACTTCGAAGCGTGCTGCACCACGCCTTGCTCCCGTGAGCGAGCGACGGTCGACGCGCACGGCACCTTGGTCCACACTGCGGCCCGTGCTCGAGCGGAGCTGAGCCGCCGTGTCACCCACTCGGACGACATCGAGAATCGAAACCGCCCGCCGCTCGTCGAACGGCACGAAAAGAGGGAATCCCATGCGAACGTCCGTCTTTCTGGGTTGCGTATCGTGCCTGGCGATGGGGGTGGGGTGCTCGCCGTCGAGCAGCGAAAACGGCGGGGACGCGGGGACGGACGCCTCGGCCACGTTCGACTCCGGCGGCACGGACAGCGGCAACGTCGACGCGGGCAACTGCACGCTGCCGGCCACCATTGCTGCCAACATGACGCTCACGACGGCGTGCCCTGTCTGGCACGTGACGGCGAACGGGACGACGGTGGCGGGAAGCGCGAGCCCGGTGCTCACCATCGACCCAGGCGTCACGGTCGCCTTCGACAAGGGCGGCTTTCTCTCCATCGGGACGAGCATGCCCGGTGGGATTCACGCCGTCGGCACGTCCGGCATGGGCATCACCTTCACGTCGAGCGCCACGCCGCACGCCGCGGGAGACTGGTCGGCCGTCGCCCTGGGCGACCAGGTGCTCTCCAACTCGACCATCGCCTACGCCGCCTTCCAGTACGGCAGCGGCGCGACCTCGCAGGGCAAGAGCAGCAGTCAGGACGGCTACACGTACGGAGAGCCCGCCGGCGCGCTCATCGTGTACAGCGCCAGCCAGAGCCTCGCGCTCGTGCTGCACGATCTGACCTTCTCGCATGACGGGGGCAACGGGCTCGTGGTCGATGGCTTCAACGTCGGCTTCGGTTCGGGGTCGGGCAATCTGACCGTGTCGGACTGGGGCACCGGCTTCGCGCCGTTCGTCCTGGCGGCCAACCAGGCATCGACGCTCCCCGCGACCCTGACGGCGCAAGGGGGCGTCGTGGATCTCATCGCCGGCCAGGGCGCTCCGGGCACCCCCATCGGCGGCGCCGCGCCCATTGCGCTGACGCAGACGTGGCCGGCCATCCCGATTCCCTATCTGGTCGACGGGACGAATCCCGGCAGCGGCGGAGGCGCCTTCATCGAGGGCGCGAACAACAGCGTGGCGACGCTGACCATCGCAGCGCCGAACACGCTCGAGTTCAAGTCGACGGGGCAACTCGCCGTCGACCCGAACGGGACCGCTCAGGGTGAACTCGTCGCCATCGGCACTCAGTCGGCCCCCATCACCTTCACGAGCAACCTCGCTGCCCCGGCAGCCGGCGCCTGGGGCGGAGTCAGCTTCACCGCGGTGGGCTCGGCGCTCGCCAGTTCGAAGCTTCAGAGCGTCACCATCGAATGGGCCGGCGACGCGACCCTGGTGGGAATGGGGGAGACGGCGGTCATCTACATCAGCGCGAGCGCGGCGGCCTCGGGCCCGGTCATCTCCGGGTGCAACATCGAGAACTACCCGGCGACCGTGTGCGGCATCGTCTACCCCTCGGCATGGGTCACCCCGCCGTCGCCAGGCTACGGCTCGCCGAACAACACGTTCACGGGCACAAACACGGTCTGCGCGCCGTAAGCGAACGCGGTGCCGACAAACCCGAGAAGGCGCGCTTCACTTCTCCCTCCGCGCCGCGGGTCGTACGCTCATCGTGATGCCGAGCGTCGAGGAGATGCTCGAGCGGCGCGCGATCACCCAGCAGTCGCGAGCGACCAGCGCACGCTCTTTCGAGCGGTGGGGCCCGGCCGGGGGCCTCCGGCTGCGAGCCAGAGGCCTCCGACCGTGAGCCCGAGACGGGGGCGCCCGCCGAGCGCTACTGCCAGGTGCAGCCCGACTGCCGCTGGCAGGTCGCCTGCGTCGCGAGCCCGCTGCACGGCGTCACCGTGCCCGTGCACGTGGTGGTTCCGTTCGTCCAGAAGCACCCGCTCGTGCACGTCCCCGAGGACGTGTACGTGGTGCACGCCGCCGGGGTCCCCGAGCACGTGCCGCCTGCGCCCGACGCGACCCACGTGCAGCCCTCGGCCTGACACGAGGTCTGGAAGTTGGAGCTCGTGCTCGTCCAGTCGGAGCAGAGGTAGGGCGTGCCGCTGCAGTACCCCTGGCCCGTCGCCGGCGTGCACCCCAGGCAGATCGTCCCGCCGCAGGTCGACGAGGAGCACTGCGAGCAGTCCGTGTAGGACGGCGTTCCCGTGCAGCTCGACGGCCCCTCGGTGCAGCCCTGGCACGAGGCGCACTGGCCGATGTGGCCGCACAGCGAGCACGTCGAGTAGTGCGCGCAGCTTGTTCCCCGCCACGTCACGGCCGCCAGTCCGCGCGAAGATGCGTCCGCTCGATGCGAAGACGAGACGGTTGCGATGGTCCCTCCCGGACCACTCCGCCCCGTCGACCTTCCCGGACGAGCGCTGGTACGCCGCCGCCCCCGGCACGATCTCGATTCCGCGAAGCGAGTAGTCGGGGTGGACCCTGCCGGCGCCGCGCAGGACCAGGCGCCGGTTGTCGACGAACCTCCCCCCACCGCCGTACGTGGTGCCCATGGGCCAGAACACCAGGGCGTGCAGCCACGGGGGCCTGCTGACAGCCGTCCACGAATCCGTGTAGCTGATCTTCGAGCGCGCTCCCTTGAAGGCCGCGTAGACGAACAGCTGACCGTCCGGCGAGAGGTCACACTTGTCCTCGTAGATGCGCCCGCGAAGCCACGCGCCGTGCGAGACCGCGTCGGTATCCGTCTTTCCGTGACCTCTCCGCGCGCCTCCCGACGCCACGCGCAGCCAAACGCCTTCTTGTTTCGGCCGGTGTGCGGACCTTCTTCGCCGTGGCGCTGCAGATCGCACGCTGCTTCCCCGCGCTCGTCGCTGTCGCCAAGGCCGTGTCCATGGGCGACCGCCTGGGCCTGCGTCGTGCGGCACGAGACCTCGCACGCATGCTCCGGATGACGAAGGCGCTTGCGTCCCGTAGTAGGTCAGGTCCTTGACGTCGGCCGCCCGCTTCGACCGCCTTCTTGCTTGCCCCGCGACGATCCCGAGGAGCGCGGCGCGTCCTCGAGGGATCGCGTCACGGATCTCCGTGCGCGCGGCGCGCACCTCGAGCACCTCGGCCCGCGTCTTCGTGCCGTCGGCGGGGGTTCGAGCGACCGGCGCGCGCGTCTTCACGGGCGCGTCGGTCACCCACGTCACGTCGACGCGCGCCTCGGTGGCCGACGCCGGCGTCCTGATCGCGGAGGTTCGTCCTCCTTGCGTCGCGTCGCTCCCTCGAACGA
>JAJYCT010000528.1 GCA_021778125.1 Myxococcales bacterium | reverse complement strand
CTCGACCCCGACCCCGACCCCGACCCCGACCTCGACCTCGACCCCGACCCCGACCCCGACCCCTACCGATTCTTCCTCGCGATCACCCTCTCATAAACCGCCCGCCGCGGCCTCCCGCTCCACGCCGCCAGCCGGTCCGCGATCGTCTTCGCGTGCTCCCCCCGCCCCAGCTCCTCGTCGATCCTCGCGTCGAGCGCCGCATCATCGACCGCCTTCTCGCGCGCCCCCGGATCATGCGGCCCGAGCACCAGCACGATCTCCCCGATCCACTCCCTCCCGTCGCCCGCGAGCGACGCGCACGTCCCGCGCACCAGCTCCTCGTGCACCTTGGTGAGCTCGCGCGCCACGCACGCGGGCCGCTCCGGCGTCGCGGCGGCCAGCTCCGAGAGCGTCGCGCGCGTGCGCCCCGGCGCCTCGAACAGCACCACCGTCTCGGGCGTCTCGCACGCCAGCGCGATCGCCGCCCGCCGCGGCGGCCCCTCGCGCGGCAGAAAGCCCAGGAACCGGAAGCGCCCGTCGCCCGCCATCCCGCACGCGGCGAGCGCCGCGAGCGGCGCGCTCGGCCCCGGGATCGGCACGACGCGCAGCCCCGCCGCGGCCGCCGCCTGCACGAGGCGCTCGCCCGGATCGCTCACCCCCGGCGTCCCCGCGTCGGTCACGAGCGCGACCTCCTCGCCTCCCTCGATCGCCGCCACCGCGCGCCGCACGTCCTCGTCGCTCGCGTGCGCGTCGAAGCGATCGACGCGCTTGCCCCCGAGCCCCAGGTGCGTCAGCAGCTGCCGCGTCCGTCGCGTGTCCTCGGCGAGGATCCGGTCCGCGCGCGACAGCGTCTCGGTCGCGCGCGCGCTCAGGTCCCCGAGGTTGCCGATCGGCGTCGCGACGACGTGCAGCGCCCCGCTCATCGCGGGCTCACATCACCTCGACCGCGTCGCCCATCTCCTCGCGGAGGTACTCGCGCAGCCGCCCCGTAAGCCGCTGCTCGAGCTGACGCACGCGCTCGCGCGAGATCCCGAAGCGGTCGCCGAGCTCCTGGAGCGTCAGCGGCTCGTCGGACACGAGGCGCTGGTCGAAGATGGCCAGCTCCTTGTCCTTGTCCACGAGCGTCTTGCGGAACTCGGCGAGCTTCTCCTTGAGGAGGCCCTGCAGCTCGCTGTCGGCCATGAGGGACTCGGGGCCCTCGGTCCCGCTGGGCATCATGTCGACGCGCGCGATCGCGCGCCCCTCGGCGTCGCCCACCGGAGCGTCGAGCGATTTCTCGCTCGCCTGCAGGCGCACGTCCATCTCCTCGACGTCCTGCTCGGGGACGTTGAGCTGCTTGGCGATCTCGGCGTTCGTCGGATCGATCCCGAGCGCCTGCAGCTCCGCGCGCTTCTTGCGGAGGTTGAAGAAGAGCTTCCGCTGCGCCTGCGTGGTGCCGAGCTTCACCAGGCGCCAGTTGTTGAGGATGAACCGCAGGATGTACGCGCGGATCCACCACGCCGCGTACGAGGAGAGCTTGACGCCGCGGTACGGGTCGTAGCGCTTGACCGCCTGCATCAGGCCGATGTTGCCCTCCTGCACGAGGTCCATGATGTTCTTGTAGGCGCGCCGGTACTCGTAGGCGATCTTGACCACGAGGCGCAGGTTCGCCGTGACCAGCACGCGCGCGAGCGCCGGGTCCTGCGACTCGAGGAACTTCACCGCGATCTCGTGCGTCTTCTCCGGCGTGAGCAGCGGGTGGCGCTGGACCTCGCGCAGGTAGGTCTGCAGCGGGTCGAAGCGCTCGATCGACGCGCTCGACGGCGGGCTCACCGCCGCGCCGGCGCCGACCTCCTCGTCGGCCTCCGCCGCGGGCTCGGCCGCCTCGCCGGCCTCGTCGCCCTCGACCTCGGCGAGCGGCTCCTCGCCCTCGAGCGCCCCTTCGCGGCCGTCAACGCCCTCGTCGGCCTCGTCGGCCTCGTCGGTCTCGGTCTCGGCCGCGCCGTCGTCGCCCTCGCCGACGACGGACCCGTCCGCCTCGGCCGTGGGGCCTCGGGGCGCTTTCTTGGCGACAGGTTCGTGCGGCTTTCGGGGCAAGGTCGTCTCTATGAGCCGATGCTCCGGCCGCACCATGGGTAGCACGGGTGGCAGCTCGCCGGGTAAGCGGACGCGGTCTTCACGGCGACTCAGCCGTGCGACCACGCCCACCAGCAGGCGCTCAGCGCGGCGAGGCCGGCGCCGAGCATCAACCCGACGAGGAGCTCGCGTGCGTCGTCCTTGGACGTCATCGCGGTGTCTCCTGGTTCTCGTGTCGTCTCGAGCCTTCTGTAAGGCGCCCAACGCGACGCGTCAAGGCGACGCCCGAAGGGATGTCCCGGGGCGATAATCCGCAGCGGCCCTGCGGGTGTGGGACCGTTTGACAAGGTGCGACGCCTCGCGCAAACGTGGGGGTGCCGTGCGCCCGCCCGCTTCTACGACCTCCCTGCTGGGCGTACCTCCGAGGCTTCGCCGCGAGCGCCTGGCCGCCTGGGGAGAAGGGGGAGTCAAGCGCCTGCGGAACCTGGGCCTCGACGTCGAGGGCTGCGCGGTCGACGACAGCCGGGCCGTCTTCGTCCCCGACGGCCGGCTGGCCCTGCGCCTGCCGGGGGGCGGCGTCGAGGTGGCGCTGCACCTGGGACCGGGGGACCTCGAGGCGCCGCGCGTACTGCTCGCCGACGCCGTCGGAGCCCTGGAGCTCACGGCGGCGCTCGAGGCGCTGCCCGAGCAGTTCTCGATCGCCCTCGAGGACGATCCGCGGCGCACCCCCGCGCCCGGGACCACGAGCGACGCGCTGCGCGCCCTCCTCGAACGGGCCGAGCGCGAGCAGACGGGCCTCTGGCTGGGCTGGGCGGTCCCGGCCGATCTGGCCGCGGAGCACGCGGCGACGCTCGACGAGCAGCTCCAGGATGCGGTGGTCGCCCTGGGCGAGGTGCTCCAGCTGCTGCGCCGGGCGCTGGCCGCACGCGGCGGCGCTCACCGCCACCGGCGGCGGGACGCGGCCCGCGCGCGCAAGGACGACGAGCGCGAGAGCGGCGAACGCAGGGGGCGGCTCCGGGCGCGCGAGCGGGATCGCGAGCGCGACGGGGAGCG
>JAJYCT010000527.1 GCA_021778125.1 Myxococcales bacterium | reverse complement strand
GCTCCGGGGGCCGCGGCCCCGGGGGCCGACGCGCCGGCCGCGCCCCCGTCCGCCGGGCCGCGCCGCGTCCTCTTCTACCGCAGCCCGATGGACCCGAAGGTCACCTCCCCGGTGCCCGCCAAGGACGCCATGGGCATGGACTTCGTCCCGGTCACCTCCGACGAGGTCGGCGCGGGCGCGGGCGACGTCCCCGATCACGCCCCCTTCGACGTGAGCCCCGAGGGGCTCCGCCTGGCCGGCGTCCAGACCGCCGTCGCCGAAAGCGGCCGGATCGAGCGGACCATCCACGCCGCCGGAGTCGTGCGCGCCGACGAGCGGCGCGTGCGCCACGTGCACACCAAGGTCACCGGATGGGTCGAGCACCTGTACGTCGACTTCACGGGGCAGTCCGTCCGCAAGGGCAGCCCCATCCTCTCGGTCTACTCCCCCGAGCTCCTCGCGACGCAGCAGGAGTACCTGCGGGCGCGCGAGGCCGCGCAGAAGCTGCAGGGCTCCTCGCTCCCCGCCGCGCGCCAGGGCGCCGACGAGATGCTCGCCGCGGCGCGCCAGCGGCTCGAGCTCTTCGACGTGCCGCCGCAGTTCATCGCGGCGCTCGACCAGAGCGGCACGCCTCAGCGCGTCGTCACGCTCCTCGCCCCGTCCTCGGGCATCGTCACGGGCAAGCAGATCTTCGAAGGGCAGCAGGTCGAGCCCGGCATGGACCTGTTCTCGGTGTCCGACCTGTCGCGCGTCTGGATCGAGGCCGACGTCTACGAGAACGAGGCGTCCGCCGTCCGCGTCGGCCAGGAGGCGCGCGTCGCGCTCCCCTCGCAGCTCGGCGCGCCGCTCGCCGGCAAGGTCGCGTTCGTCTACCCGTACCTCAACCCCGACTCGCGCACGCTGCGCGTCCGGTTCGACTTCCCCAATCCCGGGCTCCGGCTCAAGCTCGACATGTTCTTCGACGTCGACCTGACCGTGCAGACCGACGAGGGCGTGCTCGTGCCCGACTCGGCGGTGATGGACACCGGGCTCCGGCAGATCGCGTTCGTCACCCCGAGCGAGGGGCGCTTCGAGCCTCGCCTGATCAAGGTCGGCGTCCGCTCCGACGGCAAGGCGCAGATCCTGGCCGGCGTGAAGGCCGGCGAGCGCGTCGCGATCAAGGCCAACTTCCTGCTCGACTCCGAGTCGCGCCTGCGCGACGCCATCGCCGGGGCGCAGGCCGCGGCCGACGGGGGCACGCCGTGATCGGCCGGCTCATCGAGCTCTGCGCGCGCAACCGCTTCCTCGTGCTGCTCGCGGTCGCGATCGCCTGCGTCCTCGCGTTCGTCACCCTCCGGGCGATCCGCCTCGACGCCTTGCCCGACCTGTCGGACACGCAGGTCATCGTCTACTCGCGCTGGGATCGATCGCCCGACATCCTCGAGGATCAGGTCACCTACCCGATCGTCAGCGCGCTGCTGGGGGCGCCGAAGGTCAAGGCGATCCGCGGCTTCTCGGACTTCGGCTTCTCGTACGTGTACGTCATCTTCGAGGACGGCACCGACATCTACTGGGCGCGCTCGCGCGTCGTCGAGTACCTCTCCAAGATCCAGTCCCGGCTCCCCGAGGGCGTGCGGACGGAGCTCGGGCCGGACGCCACCGGCGTGGGCTGGGCGTACCAGTACGCGCTCGTCGATCACTCGGGCACGCACTCGCTCGACGAGCTCCGGTCGTACCAGGACTGGACGCTGCGCTACGCGCTGCAGGCCGTCCCCGGCGTCGCCGAGGTCGCCTCCATCGGCGGCTTCGTCAAGCAGTACCAGGTGACCGTCGACCCCAACCGCCTGGCGTCCCTGTCGATCCCGCTCGACCGGGTCGTGTCGGCCATCCGGCAGTCCAACAACGAGGTCGGCGGACGGCTGCTCGAGTGGAGCGGCACCGAGTACATGGTCCGCGTCCGCGGCTACGCGCGCGACGTGGACGCGCTCCGCCAGATCGTCCTCAAGACCGACGCGGGCGGCGTGCCCGTGCTGCTCCGGGACGTCGCCCGCGTGGAGCTCGGCCCCGAGATCCGGCGCGGCGTCTCGGACCTCGACGGGCGCGGCGACGCGGTCGCCGGGATCGTGGTCATGCGCTACGGCGAGAACGCGCTCAACGTCATCGACCGCGTCAAGGCCAGGCTCGAGGAGCTCCGGCCGTCGTTGCCGAGCGGCGTCGAGATCGTGCCCACCTACGACCGGTCGGACCTCATCCACCGGGCCATCGACACGCTCGAGCACGAGCTCGTGGTCGAGATGGCCATCGTGTCGTTCGTGATCCTGCTCTTTCTCTGGCACGTCCCCTCCGCGATCGTGCCCATCCTCACGATCCCCATCTCGGTGCTGCTGGCGTTCATCCCGCTGTCGCTGATGGGCGTCACCGTGAACATCATGTCGATCGCGGGGATCGCGATCTCCATCGGCGTCCTGGTCGACGGGGCGATCGTCGAGGTGGAAAACGCCTACAACAAGATCCACCTCTGGGAGGCCGGCGGGCGCAAGGGCGACTTCCACGAGGTGCGGCTCGCGGCCCTGAAGGAGGTCGGCCCGTCGGTCTTTTTCTCGCTGGTCGTCATCGCGGTGGCGTTCCTGCCCGTCTTCGCGCTCGTCGATCAGGAGGGCCGCCTCTTCAAGCCGCTCGCCCTCTCCAAGACGCTGGCCATGGCGCTGGCCGCCCTGCTGGCCGTCACGCTCGATCCGGCCATGCGCATGCTGTTCGCGCGCGTCGACCCGTTCGCGTTTCGACCCCGCTGGCTCTCGAAGGTCGCGACGCGCGTCCTGGTGGGCACGTACTACGCCGAGGACCGGCACCCGATCAGCCGCGCGATCTTCCGCGTCTACGAGCCCGTGTGCCGCTTGGTGCTGCGGCGACCCCTGGCGACGGTCCTCGCGGCGGTCGCCATCGTGGCGGTGAGCCTGCCCGTCTACGGCAAGCTCGGCGGCGAGTTCATGCCGCCGCTCAACGAGGGGACGCTCCTGTACATGCCGACGACGCTGCCGGGCATCTCGGTGGCGGCGGCCCAGGACCTGCTCGAGACCCAGGACCGCGTGCTGCGGTCGTTCCCGGAGGTCGAGCGCGTCTTCGGCAAGGCGGGGCGC
>JAJYCT010000526.1 GCA_021778125.1 Myxococcales bacterium | reverse complement strand
TCATTCTCGGACTCTTCGGTATCCGCAAGGCTAGCGCCACGACCGTTGGCGGTGCGGCGAAACGTGCGCCAGGGCCCTTCGCATTCCTCACGGCGGCGCCTGCCATCCCCGCCGGTGCCGGTGCCGGCCTCGTCATCCTGCTTGCCCTCCTCTTCGCTAAGGAGTGCGGCCGGAGTCCTCACGGTTTGGTTCAGGAACAGCCCACCGCACACCTGGGAGAGGCTCGTCCCGAGGAAGAGTTCCCCACCAGGGCGTCAGGACGCACCCACACGACGCCAGAGGAGACTCCGTCGAGCTCGGAGACGGTGGTACGCCGGACCCAGCCGGACCCGGGCGACCCGCTTCCGGTCAGACTTCCTGCGGAGGTCTCGCTCGTCAACGACGGACGTATAGATGTCGTGGTGCTTGGCGATGACGGTGCAAGCACGAAGTCCAGTCGCCCGCCCCCTCCTGAGTGGCCAGAAGTCCGCCTATTCAGCAACTACTCCGGCACCGGCCCGGGCACCCAGGACGCGTTCGCCGACAAGGCCGCCTGCGAAGACGCCTGGCTTGAGGGAGGTCGGGGTAGGGAGCCAAGTCTGGCAAGCGTAGCTTGTAGAGCTGTGCGGTTTCGCGCCCCGCCCGAAGCCGTCCGTGATGGCGACATCTTGCTCAGTTGCCGCTGCCCCACTTTGTTGGTGGAGCCGGGATCCCGCATTCCGTGGCGCATCGACATGGAATGCACTCTTAGCAACCGCGGGGCCGGGTGGGCACTGGTGTACTCTCTTGAAGATGACTCTCGTCGGAGTTTGGGAAGCGTCCAGCTTGAACTGTACACGGCAGAACCGAATCCTGACGTTGACTCGACGCCAGCAGCTTTCCACTACAGGCGAGCCCGCATTGTTCCGGGCGGCACGCTCCCTGATGGTGGCAGGCTCCTCCTTCGTTCTAGAAGCGGACTACCGCTCGACGCTCCACGGGTTACCGTCGAACTAGATGCGGTCGCCGTGCTCGCTGGCCTTCGCGGAGAGCACTTGCGACCGGTACGCGACTTGGTCCGTTGCCAGGCCGAGGTTGTGCACCGAGCTCGGGACTGAATGCGGGTAGCGAGCTGACCGATCCCCTCATCCCCACGGTCATGGGATGGGGTGAGTTGTAGACGATCCGCGGGCTTGGGATCATCGTGCGGGGGCCATGCGCACTCAAGCCATTCGCCCCCGCCGCGTGCACGATTTCGTCTCCTCGATCTTCGATTACGACCTCCACGCGAAGCGCGTGGACTCGCTTGCCGACGCAACGGTCGGTGCCCTCCAGGGCGCACGCCTCGCGGTCGGCGCCCTGGGCAGGGCCTTGGCGGTGGCGAAGGAACTTGACGCCAAGCACGCCATCAAGCAGGTCGACCGCTTCTTCTCGAACACCGGCGTCGACGTCTGGAAGCTCGCCGCCCGCTGGGTGCCGTTCGTGATCGGCCAGCGGCCCGAGATCGTGGTCGCGCTCGACTGGACCGACTTCGACCAGGACAACCAGTCCACGATCGCGCTGTACCTGATCACCAAGCATGGCCGGGCGACGCCGCTGCTGTGGAAGTCGGTCGTGAAGTCGGAGATGAAGGATTGGCGCAACGAGCACGAGGACGCGCTCCTCGAGCGTTTCCGAGAGGTGGTGCCGGCGACCACGAAGGTCACGGTCCTCGCGGACCGCGGATTCGGTGACCACAAGCTCTATGAACTCCTGAAGGATCAGCTCGGCTTCGACTTCATCATCCGCTTCCGCGGCGTCATCAAGGTGACCGACGAACACGGCGAGACCAAGGCCGCGAAGGATTGGCTTCCGAACACCGGTCGGCCGCGCACGCTGAAGAAGGCGCGGGTCACCAAGGCCCAGCGCGAGGTGGCCGCCGTGGTGTGCGTGCAGGCGAAGAACATGGACGAGCCGTGGTTCCTCGCGACGAGCCGCGAGGACAAGTCCGGCGCCGACGTCGTGAAGATCTACGGCAAGCGGTTCACCATCGAGGAGAGCTTCCGCGATTTGAAGAACCTGCGCTTCGGGATGGGGCTCAGCGACACGCGGATCTCGTCCCCCGAGCGGCGGGATCGCATCCTGCTCGTCGGCGCGGTGGCCGCCTCGCTTCTCACGCTGCTCGGCGCGGCCGGGGAGTCGCTCGGTCTCGACATGAAGATGAAGGCGAACACCGTGAAGACCCGCACACACTCGCTGCTCAACCAGGGCCTCTTCTACTTCGAGTGCCTCCTCAACATGCGCGAGGAACGCGCGAGGCCGTTGATGCAGCGGTTCGATGAACTCGTCCGTGAACACGCGGCCCTACGCGAGGTCTTCGGCCTCATATGAGGGGATGCGTCAGGTGCGAGGGAGCAAACCATGCACGTGTCGCGGAATCTGCGAATGGCATTGGGATTGGCTGCGATCGCAGCACTCGGGGTGATCGGTCCCGGCGTGGCGAGCGCCGAGGCGCCGGCGGTGAAGGTCATCCGGATGGGGCACGTGGGGTATCCGGGATCGCTCCTGGCGGTGACGAACGACGAGTTCGCGAGGCGGGTCAACGAGAAGCTGAAGGGCCGGTACGAGGTCAAGGTCTTCCACTCCAGCCAGCTCGGCTCCGACGAGGACATGCTCAAGGGCATCAAGGTGGGCATGCTGGAGATGTTCCAGCCCTCCACGGTCATGAGCACCG
Organism: Myxococcales bacterium; assembly: GCA_021778125.1. GTDB lineage: Bacteria > Myxococcota_A > Polyangia > Polyangiales > Polyangiaceae > Palsa-1150. The sequence goes on along the minus strand of JAJYCT010000526.1, from coordinate 427 downwards.
TCGACGCGAAGTTCGGCATCTTCGAGATGCCGTACCTCTTCAAGGATCGGGCGCACGTGAAGCGGGTGTTCGAGGATCCGCAGATCAGGGCCGCGCTCCTGGACACGCTGCCGGCGAAGGGGATGAGGATCCTGGGGCTCTGGGAGAACGGCTTCCGGGTCATCACCAACAACGTTCGCCCCATCGTCAAGCCCACCGATCTCAAGGGGATCAAGCTCCGCGTGCCGAGCGGCGTGTGGCGGGTGAAGATGTTCCGCGCCTACGGCGCCAACCCGGCGCCGCTGGCCTACGGTGAGGTGTTCGCCGCGCTGCAGGCCGGGGTCATGGACGGGCAGGAGAACCCGATGTCGCAGATCTACGGCGGGAAGTTCTACGAGGTGCAGAAGTACCTGTCGCTCTCCAACCACGTCTACACGCCCTCCTACGC
>JAJYCT010000525.1 GCA_021778125.1 Myxococcales bacterium | reverse complement strand
GCCCGGGCGGCGTCTCCATCCCGCCAGCAGGCATCGAGAACGGCAAGCTCCTCGGCGTCCTCGGCTTCGAGACCGACGAGACGCTCGACGAAACGAAGCGCGACCTGGTCTTTCCGAAGCGCATCAACCCGCTCACGGTGCTGCCCGGAACGCCGCGCCACATCGACGGCGCCCGCACGCTGAAGGCCGACGGCAACTTCCCGACGGTGGCCGAGCGGCGGGGCGTCATCTTCATCGAGCAGTCGCTCGCGCGAGGGACGCTCTTCGCGAAGCACCACAACAACACCGAGGCGCTGCGAGCGACGCTGCGCCGCATGGCGACCGCGTTCCTGATGGACCAGCTGCGCAACGGCGCCTTCCGCTCGAAGAACCCCAAGACGGCCTTCTTCGTCGACTTCAGCGACGCGCTCAATCCGCCCTCGGTCGTCTTCTCCGGGCAGGTGGTGGGCCGCATCGGGCTCGCCACCAACAAGCCGGCGGAGTTCATCATCCTGCGCTTCAGCCAGGACACAGCGACCGGGAGCACGCCATGATCCTCGGGTCGGCGAGGCTCTTCCATAAACGATTCAAGTACTTGTGCGAGATCGACGGCGTCGGTTGGGCGGGCTTCCAGAAGTGCTCGGAGCTGTCGGTCGAGGTGGCCAAGGTCCAGGCCTTCGAGGGCGGCTCGCTCATCCCGAACAAATCGCCCGGGCGCCTCACCTTCGCTGACGTGACGCTCGAGCGCGGCGCGACCCAGGACCAGGATCTCTTCAACTGGATGTCGGACGTGGCCATCGCCTCGGCCAACGCGGGCCTCGTCGAGCCGCTCTTCAAGCGGGGTGTGGACATCGTCCAGCAGGACCGCGACGGGTCGACCTTGCGCCGCTGGTCGCTCGCCCAAGCGTGGCCCATCAAGTTCGTCGCCGGCGAGTGGGACAACGGCGCCGACGAGAACGTCATCGAGTCGGTCACGCTCACCTTCGACTGGTTCGAGCTGCTCCAACCCTGAACCCAAGGAGTCTGTCATGTCTGAAGCGATCACCTGTCCGTCCGGTCTCACCGGGACCATCCGCGGGCTCAAAGGCAAGGAAGGCAAGCTCCTCGCCGACCGGAATGCCGCCCGGTCCGGGGCCACCTTCGACCAGATCCTCGCGGCCTGTTGGCTCTCGACCGAGGATCCCGGGCCGTATGCGATCGACGAGAAGCAGCCCCTCGACTGGTCGAAGGTGCTGGTCGCCGACCGCTTCTACGCGCTCCTCAAGATCCGGGCGCTGACCTTCGGCGACGCCTACGCCTTCTCGGTCCAGTGCGCGGCTGCCTCCTGCCGGGAGCGCTTCGAATGGGAGATTCGCCTCTCGGAGCTGCCGGTGCGCGTGCTTCCGGCCGAGGCGCTCGCGGCGTTCCAGGCGGGCAACCGGCTGGAGACGAGGCTGCCGCGCGACGGGCGCAAGGTCTGGTTCAAGCTGCTCACGGGCGCGGACGAGCAGCGGGCCGCGAAGGCCATCAAGGCCGGCCAGGGCGGGCTGCTGCAGGCAGCGCTGCTCGCCCGGCTCGTCGAGGTCGAGGGGGTGGCTTCGAGCGAGCGGCGCGGCTTTCTCGACGAGCTGGAGCTCGCCGACCAGGTGGCGCTCCTCGACCGCTTCGACGAGGCCGACGGCGGGGTCGAGACCTCCATCGAGGTCGAGTGCCCGTCGTGCCTGTCGGTGCAGGAGCTCGACCTCCCTTTCGAGCGGGGCTTCTTCTTGCCGCGGGCGAAGGAGCGAGCAGCGTAAGCGCGCTCTTCCCGGCGCTCGCGGAGGAGGATCTCTGGGAAGTCCTCTTCCAGCTCCTCTACACCCAGCACGGCGGGAGCGGCCTTTCGCTCACGATGACGGAGGCGATGGAGCTGGACCTCGATCGGATGCGGTGGCTGCTCGAACGGCTCGGGGAGGAGCGGGCGCGGGAGGCGCGAGCCATCGAGCTGGCGGTGCGCAGGCGGAAGTGAACCATGTCATATAGCCAGATGGGCCTCGGATTCGTCTTCACGGCACGCGACCTCGCGAGCGGGGTCATCGAGCGTGTGCAGGGGAGCTTCGAGAAGCTGGAGGCGAAGAGCGAGGCCGCGACGCACGCGGTGCAGTCCTCCTTCGCCCGCTTCGGCGAGGGGCTCGCGGTCTTCGCCGCGGGAGCCGCCGCGGTGGGCAGCGCCTTCGAGCTGGCCGAGGGAGCGGACCGCTTTCAGAAGGCGCTCGAGCAGGCCGGCGCGGTCGCCCGGGCGAGCGAGAAGGAGCTGGCGAAGCTCCGCGAGGCCGCGCTGGACGTGGGGCTGCAAGGCGCGGGCGACTCCGCGACAGAAGCGGCTGAGGCGCTGCGCCAGCTCGCCGAGAAGGGGCTCGCGGCCAACGAAGCCGCGCAGGCGCTCGCGCCGTCGCTGTTCCTCGTCGACCTCTCCATGGGGCGAATGACGCGCGAGCAGTCGGCGGGGCTGCTCGTCGATACCCTGCACCAGTTCCACCTCGGTGCGGCCCAGGCCGGACAGACGGTCGACCAGCTCGCGGTGGCCATGCGGACCTTCGGCATCCGGGCGGACGAGCTTACGCCCGCGCTGCGCGGGGTCGCGAGCGGCGTCGCGCTGACCGGCGCGAGCTTCGACGACACGCTCATCGCGCTGGGGCTCTCGAAGACTGCCTTCCCCTCGGTCGAGTACGCCGCCCGCTCGGTCAACCTCGCCTTCCAGCAGCTCGCCAGCAAGACCACCCGTCGGGAGCTGTCCGCCCTCGGCGTGACCATCACCGACCAGGCCGGCCGGATGCGACCGCTCGTGGACCTCCTCGGCGACCTCAACGCTCGTACGGCCCACCTGACCGAAGGGCAACGGGCCGCGGCGCTCTCGACCATCTTCTCGGCGCGCGCTGGCGGCGGCCTCACGGTCATCATGGACGCCCTGCGCCACGGCGTGCGCGACGCCTCTGGGCAGCTGCTCAAGGGCGCCGCCGCAGTGACCATGCTGCGCCAGAGCCTGGCCTCAGCGGGCGGGGCTGCGCAGGCGTTCAAGGACCGGCTGCTCGATACCTTCTCCGGCCAGAAGAAGGCGCTCGTGGGGGTGCTCTCGACTACGCCGCGCACCAGCGCCACCACGG